>CACFLM010000013.1 GCA_902567145.1 uncultured Alphaproteobacteria bacterium | reverse complement strand
ATATTTTTTTTTAAATTACTAAATATTGACGTCAATAAATTTAAAGTAAAAAATGGTCTTACTGAATCATGAATAAAAACATATTTAGGTTTTGATTTTCTTGCTTCCTTTAGTCCATTAAAAACTGACTCTTGTCTTGTGGTTCCACCTTTGGTAATTGATATCCTTTCGTCATTAAATAAAATCTTAGTGTCATTAATTAGTTTGCTATGACTTACGATGATGATTCTATCAAATAGTTTTGATTCCAAAAATTTGTTAACACTTTTTTCTATTATAGTTAAATCATTAATTTTGAACAATTGTTTTGGTTTATTGGAACTGAATCTTTTGCCTCTTCCACCACTAAGTATTATTGCTAAGTTATTTTTTTGCATTAATTATTGTAGTATAGATATTATATGTTTTTATATATATCAATTGAAGCTGTTTCTCTTTTAAGCTTTATTTTATTTACTCTTTTATGTTTTACAAGGATTGAAAATAATACTGACATAAATAAGGTGGTATATCTTTTTAGTTTAGCTTTTTTAGGAATAATTGGGTTGTTTCATTACATTTTTGTATTAACTTATATTTCTAATAAATTGGCAATTGTTACATCATTACTAATATTAATTATTTTTTGCATTTTTTTTATCTTCTCAGTATTTTCTTATCAATTTGTAAAGTTAAGAATTTTTTTCATTCCTTTTTTTTTGTTTATACTTATATCGCGTTTCTTAATAGGAATATCCTCAACTGATGATAAAAGCTTTTTTCAACTATTTGAAAATCAATTTCTAGTTTTACATATTATTACTTCACTATTTTCTTACTCTTTCATTACAATTAGTCTTGTTATATCCTTTTGCACATTTGTGCAGTATTCGTACATTAAAAAAATGAAATACAATAAAATAATCAATGATTTTCTTCCTTCAATTTATGAAAGTGAAGTGTTAGCTATCAAGTTCTTATATTTGACAATAATTTTTCTAATAATTTCTTTATTATCTGGACTTTATTATTTTATTGAAACTAAAAGAGAATTAATTTATTTTTTTAACGAAAAAGTTATTTTTAGTTTAATAACATTATTTCTTACTTTATCGATTATTTTATTAAGAAAGTTGATAGGTTTGTCTGGTCAGATGGTATTTAAAATGATTTTATTAAGTTATTTGTTAATAAGTTTTTCTTACTTTGGAGTTAAGTTACTAAAATAATGATTAATATTGGAAATTTACAGATTAAAAACGATTTTCTTTTAGCTCCTATGTCAGGAGTAACAGATTACCCAAATAGAGAAATAGTCAAAAAAATTTAAACCTGGCCTAGTTTTTTCTGAAATGATTGCTAGTAGAGCTTTATTGTCTCAAAATGAGAAAACCCTCAAAATGATTAAGAAGACTGATAATTATATATCGGCAATTCAGTTGGCTGGATGTGATCCTCAAATAATGGGAGAAGCTTCTAAAATTTGTGAAAATAGTGGAGCAGACATTATTGATATAAACATGGGCTGTCCAGTTAAAAAAGTAGTTAACGGTTATGCTGGCTCAGCTTTAATGAAAGATGAAGGTCTTGCATCAAAAATATTAGAATCTGTTACAAGTTCTGTAAAGGTTCCTGTCACTTTAAAAATGAGAAAGGGATGGGATGATAACTCTTTAAATGCACCAAAGATTGCAAAAATCGCTGAAGATTGTGGTATTAAGATGATAACTGTTCATGGTAGAACAAGGTGTCAAATGTATAGAGGTAAATCCGATTGGAAATTTGTTAAGAGTGTAAAAAAAAGTGTTAAAATACCAGTATTAGTTAATGGTGATATAACCAATAATAA
Source organism: uncultured Alphaproteobacteria bacterium (assembly GCA_902567145.1). Next base: position 14,395 of record CACFLM010000013.1, on the reverse strand, counting down.
AAATCTTAAAGACGCTCTTAAAGATTCTGGAGCTGATGGAGCCATGATAGGACGAGGTTCTTATGGAAGACCATGGATTTTTGAGGAGTTGAACTCAAATCGGCCATTTAAAATAAATAACAGTACTAAAAAAGATATAATATTAAATCATTTGCAATTAAATTTGGAGCACTACGGCAAGAATATTGGTTTAAAATCATTTAGGAAACATTTAGGGTGGTATTCAAAATCAATAGAACGCTCTAATGAATTTAGATTTAAAATCAATCAATGTGTAGATGAAGTTAAATTAAAATGTTTAATTAATGATTTTTTTTAAAACACTTTTATGTCAGATAAACTACCTCTAGTTTTTTTTAAAACAATTTTTGATCTTCTGCCTGAACCAATTCTAATAATTGACAAAAGTAACTTTAAAATAAAGCTTTGTAACATAGAGACACAGAGTCTTTTAGAAAAGAGTAATGAATATTTGGTGAATAAAGAATTAAATCAAATATTTCCTAATAACAATGTTTTAATTTCTAACCTCATTGAAATGATAAAAAAAAGTGGAAATTTTATCATAAAAGATAAGCTGCAAATTAAAAAAAATTTATTTTTTGAAATCAAATGTGTTATTCCAGATGAGATTTCAGATAAATTTTTTATTATTTTGAAGGAAGTGAAAATTAAAAATAGAAGTTTAGAAACAAATATGGATCATTTTAATGAGATATTTTCGATATTATCTCATGAAGTTAATAATCCAATATCTTCGATTAAACTTGCATCAGATTTAATTAAGAAAAAATATACAGATGTTGATGCAGAACTTTTAGATATTATAAAATCTGAAGCAACAAGAATCACTAGGTTATTTAGTAATTTTAATTTTTCAGAATTTCAGAATGTTACAAAAAAAAACAGTGAAAATATTCATGAAGTAATAAGATTATGTTTATTTAAAATTAAACAAATGCCAAATAAGTTTAAAATTGTTGAGGAATTTGACCCGTCTCTTCCTTTGATTGGAATTAACAAAGATCTGATTATACAGGTATTTGATAATTTATTTATTAATGCATATGAATCATCAAATTGTAACAATGCGTCTTTTTTAAAAATACAAACTAGATTCATTATTGGCGAAAGTATTAGAATACCAACCATTAAAGATGATATTAGGAAGAATTCAATAAGAATTATTATTTCAGATAATGGTATAGGTATATCTAAGGAATTAATAGGAAAGATTTTTCTTCCTTTTTTCTCTACAAAAAAAAGAGGTTCGGGGATAGGGTTGTTTTTAGTAAAAAAAATAGTTGATGATCATAATGGGTTCATTGTTATAGAATCAAAAGATGGGATTACATCGGTGGAAATAAATTTACCTTTTTAATATTTATTATGCAAAAAAAAATACTTATTATTGACGATGACTATGCCCTAAAAGTTGTAATGCTTAAAGCTCTTCGTACGTCTAAAATTAATATAAAAACTGCAGCAACAATTTCAGAGGGGTGGTATTTACTAGAGAAAGAGGAATTTGATCTAGTGATTTGTGATGTAGTTCTTCCAGATGGTGATGGGCTAGAGTTAGTAAAGAAACTTAAAAAAAAATTTAATCATTTAGAATTTATAATCATAAGCGCGCAGAATAATATTTTAACAGCAATTAAGGCAGACCAACTTGATGTTTTTGAGTATATTCCAAAACCACTTGATTTGAATGATTTAATAATATCTGTTGACCGATCATTAAAAAAGAGTTCACAGAAAAATCAAGATTTTAAGTTTGAAGAAAATCTGCCCATGATTGGAACTTCTCAAGTAATGCAAGCGGTTTATAAAAATATTGCAAAAATTACCAAAACTAATTTTTCTGTCTTAATAAATGGAGAGTCTGGTACTGGGAAAGAATTAGTAGCTAAAACTATTCATAATTATAGCGATCGTACTAAAGAAGCCTTTACAGCAATTAATATGGCTTCACTACCAGAAAACCTAATTGAAAGCGAATTATTTGGATATGAAAAAGGAGCCTTTACTGGGGCAGAAAAAAGAACGCCTGGTTTTTTTGAGAAATCATCTGGAGGAACAATCTTTTTAGATGAGATTGGTGATATGCCTTATGATATTCAATCAAGATTATTAAGAGTTTTACAATTTGGAGAATTTACGAGAGTTGGTGGAAGAGAGCTAATAAAAACGGATGTGAGAATAATTTCTGCTACTAATAAAAATTTGCAAGATTCTATCGAGGAAAATAAATTTAGGGAAGATCTATATTATAGATTAAATGTTATTAATATAATGTTGCCACCATTAAGAGATAGAGAAGATGATATTATTTCTATAGCTCAACATTATTTATCCTTGTATTCAGATGGAAAAAAACAATTTGATAGTACGGCAATGAATTTTCTTAAAAATTATAATTGGCCAGGAAATGTGAGAGAACTTGAGAATTTACTTAAAAGGGTATCTGTTCTTACTTCTGAAACTATAATTAATTCTGTTACATTAGAAGATTATATTGATTATGATAAGCCTAGAGTTAATGATAATAGCACTAGTCTGAATAACAAAAGCGAAAAAGAAAATCTACGTTCATATTTAGATAGTTTTTTAAAAAACTTTTTTAATACTCTTGATTCAAACGATGAACAATTTGATTTACATGAAAGATTTATGGATGAATTTGAAAGACCCTTAATACTAAAGTCACTTGAGTTTTGCAAAGGCAATCAGATTAAAACCTCAAAGATTCTTGGTATTAATAGAAATACCTTAAGAACTAAAATTAAAAAGCTTAATATTCCTACAAAATTTGGGAAAAAATGATTGACTCTAAATTATTTGACTTTATTGATAAAAAAGATTCTTTAAATATTTTCTTCCTATTTCTTTTCTCTCTCTCATTTATTCTAAGTTTGTTGATATTCTTAACACTAACTGGCAATCTATCAAATTTAGAGCAAATTGATAATGTTTCTAATTTAATTTCAGTAAACTTTATATTAATTGTAATTTTGATTCTAATTTCTGTTAGAAAGATAAAAGAGAATTTTGATAATAGAAAATTTAAATCAAAATTTAAAGTACAATTCACTCTCCTTTTTATTTTTATAACATTAATACCTTCTACTTTAATTACTGTTTTCTCATTAATTTTTTTTGATCAAGGAATAAAAATCTGGTTCAATGACAAAATAAAGCAAGTGATTAATGGGTCAAAAAATATTTCTGAATCATATTTTAATGAACACATAAGTAATATTAAAAATGATATTTTATTTGTAAATAGTGAAATTAATAATGAAAAAATCGTATTTTTTACAGACAAAGATAGATTAACAGAATTTTTAAGTTATTTTGCTGAAATCAAAGATTTAGATGAGGCAATAATCTTTGAAGGAACTGGACAATTACTTGCAAAAGTAGGAAGTTTTTTAATTGAATCTGAAACTGCACCACCAATGTGGTCTTTTTTAATTGCTGACGATGGTGATATTGCAGTTTTTCCAAATAATGAAAAAACTAAAGTTAGAGCTTTAATGAAAATACAAAGAGCTATCCCCACTTATTTGTTTATTGGAAAAGATGTAGATTCAAATGTTTTAAGTCGAGTTGAAAAAGTTGATAATGCTGCTAATGAATATTTAAATATAACGAAAAAATTAGATAATTTTCAATTTCAATTTAACCAACTTTTTATTGCAATTAATTTTTTAATGATACTTCTTTCAGTTTGGTTTGGACTAAGATTTTCTAATAGAATTATAGAACCAATTATACAAATTATTTTAGATTCTGAAAAAATTATTAAAGATGACTTTTCAACAAGAATTAGAGTTTTTTCTGGTAATAACGAATTTAATATTTTGTCAAATGTATTAAATAAAATGCTTGATATTCTTAACTATCAAAGAAATAAACTTTTTAAAGCTAAAGAAACAATTAACCTAAGAAGAAAATTTACTGAAAATATTATTAATAATGTAAGTACGGGTATCATTTATGTTGATTTAAATAACAAAGTGCTTTTAAGCAATAAAAATTCACAAGAAATATTTGATAAAAAAGTAACTAAAGACTTTTTTAATTATAACAATGATTTATCTAATGTAATTAAAAAGTTTAAACAGAAACTTATAAAGAATAATGAACTTCAAATAAAATATTTAACTAAAGATAAGTTAAAATTTTTAAATATCAAAATCTCTGAGATTGTTGAAAAAAACTCAATTAAAGGTTTCATTTTAAATATTGATGATGTATCAGAACTAGTTTCAGCGCAAAAACATGCTGCATGGTCAAGTGTTGCTCGCTATATGGCCCATGAAATTAAAAACCCATTAACACCAATCAAACTTTCTGCCCAAAGAATTGAGAAGTCTTTCGATGTGAAGAATGAGAAAAAACAATCTTTTCTTGAATGTACGGAGACTATTAAGAGACAAGTTAATAATATTCAGAAACTCGTAAGTGAGTTTTCAAATTTTGCAAGAATGCCAGAGAGCGACTTTAAAGAAGCAAAGCTTTGTTCCATTATTGATACTCAAGTTAATACAATAAAAATACTAGATAATAAAATTAAAGTTATTAATAAAAATGATTTCAAAGAATTAAAGATAAATTGTGATAAAGATCAATTGGGAAGAGTTTTTTTAAATATATTAAAAAATTCTTATGAATCTTTATCAAAAAAAAAAAAAATAATATCAATAAAAGTTTTTAAAGAGAAAAAGATAATTGTAATTCTGATTGAAGATAACGGAAAGGGTTTTCCAGAAAATAGGGATAAATTATTTGAACCATATATTACTAATAAAGTAAATGGAACTGGTTTAGGGCTTGCAATATGTAAGAAAATTATTGAAGATCATGGTGGGGAAATTAATTTGTTAGACAGTAATGAATTAGGAGGTGCTTGCGTTCGTATTAAACTTTTTAAAGTTTGATAAAATTTATAGTTAAAGAAAAAAAATGAATAATAAAGAAAGTAAAATTTTAATAATTGATGACGAACCTGATATTTGCGATCAACTTTCAGGACTTTTAAATGACATAGGGTACTTATGCGACAAAGCAACAACATCCGAGAAAGGCATTGAAAAATTCAAAAAAAAGAATTTTTCTTTGGTTTTGTTAGATATATGGTTAAATAACTCTAAATTTGACGGCTTTCAGACACTTGAGAAGATTCTTGGGGTAGACCAAAATATTCCAGTTATTATGATTAGTGGGCATGGAAATATTGAGACAGCTGTTAACTCAATAAAAAAAGGTGCTTATGATTTTATAGAGAAACCATTTGATAGTGATTTATTAGTATTTAAAATTAAAAAAGCACTAGAAAATCTCATTCTTAAGAAGAAGATAAAAGATTTGGCTAAAAAAGATTTGGATTCTGAAATAGTCGCATCTTCAAAATCATCAAAATTTCTTGAAAAACAGATCAATGAGATTAGTAAAATGGATTCAAATGTGATTTTAATTGGCGACGATGGAAGTGGAAAAGAATTTGTTGCATCGAAAATTCATAATTTCTCCCATAGATCTAAGAAAAACTTTAAATCTGTTGATTGTAAATTAGAAAAATCAAAGCTCGAAAGAGATCTTTTCGGTTTTGAAGAAAATCAAGTTATTAAAGATCTTGGAGTACTTGATGAAATTGACAATGGTACTATTTATTTAAAGAATATAAATTTTATTCCAGAAAATTTACAAGGGAGAATTTTGAGGATTTTAGAAGAAAAAAAATATTATAGAGTTGGAGCTTTTAACTCTAATCCACTTAATATAAGAGTGATAGCATCTTCTCAAATCGATCTGCGAAATATAAAATTAAGAGAAGATTTGTTAAGAAAATTAAATTTTACTGTAATAGAAGTTCCAAGTTTAAATAAAAGAAAAGAAGATATTGAGAGTTTGGTTGGAATCTTTGCTTCAAAAATTATTAATGAAAAAGGTTTTTTAGAAAAAAAATTTTCTTCAGATGCAATATCTTACATAGTTAATTTAAATTTTTTTAGAAATATTTCTCAGTTAAAAAAATTTGTTGAATGGATCTTTGTAATGCTTAACCATACAAATATAAATGTAATTACAAAAAATGATTTACTTGATATTTTTACTGACTTAGTAGATCAAAATAGCAATTATTCGGGTAATTCGATGAATCTGAGTATAAAAGATGCAAGAGAAGAATTTGAAAAAAAATATCTTATATACAATCTAGAGAAATTTAAATATAACGTATCTAAAATGTCAGATGCAATTGGGATGGAACGAACAGCCTTATATAGAAAAATAAAACTTTTAAATATCAACACGGAATTTTAAAAATGAAAATTATTGTTTGCGGGGCTGGTGAAATTGGCTCTAATATTGCTAAACAACTAGTTTACGAAGATAATGATGTCACTATTGTAGATGAGTCCGAATCTGCATTAAGACTACTAAATAAGAGTGTTGATTTAAAGAGTGTTTGTGGAAAAACTTCACATCCAGAAATTCTTGAGAAGGCAGGAGCTGATGAAGCAGACATGATAATTGCAGTTTCTGATAGTGATGAACTTAATATAATTTCTTGTGAACTTGCGAATCATCTATTTAAGATACCTCTTAAAGTTGCAAGAATAAAAGAGGCTGAATATTTAAAATCAAATTATGCTGAAAAACTTTTTATTTCTGGAAAAATTGATGTTGATGCAATAATTTCACCTGAGCTTGAGGTTGCTAAAGATGTTATCAGAAAGCTAAATACGCCAGGTGCATTTGATTCTTTTTATTTAGGAGATAAGGTAGCTAGAATTATAGGTATTTCTATTAATGAAAAGTGTCCAATAATTAATACTCCTTTAAGGATGCTGCCAGGAATTTTTTCTGGATTAGAAGTCAAAATCTTATCAATATTTAGAAAGAATGAGATAATTATACCATCTGGTAAAATAGAGCTGTATCCAGGAGATGATATTTATATTTGCATTAAAGATGACGATATATTGAGAGCATTGAGAGTATTTGGAATTAAACCCCAAGAAAATAGAAAATTAATTGTAGTAGGAGCGGGAAATATAGGTTTGAATATTCTAAAGATTTTAGAGAAAGATTATCCAGAGATTAATTGTAAAATTATTGATAACGATATGGAAAGAACTAAAGATATATCACATCAATTGTCAAAGCAAAATACCATTTTATGTGGAGATGCAATTGATTCAAATTTATTAAAAGAAGCTGGAGCTTCAACTGCTGAAGCAATAATAACTGTTACTGATGATGATGAAACTAATATATTTTCATCACTTTTAGCAAAAGATCTCGGATGCAAAAGGACTATGGCAATAGTGAACAATACTAACTATCGAAACCTTTCAAAGAAACTTGACTTAGATGTACTTATAAATCCTGGAAATATTACAACATCAGCTATTCTTCAGTATGTAAGAAGAGGAAAGGTAAAAGAAGTACATGACTTTGGAAATGATAGGGGGGAAATAATGGAAATTGAAATACTTCCTACGACTAAATTTGCTGATAAAAAAATTGAGGATTTGGATATGCCAAAAGGCGTTGTTATAGGAGGGATTGTAAGAGAAGATAAATTAATCTTTCCTGATGAAAATACAACTATATATGTGAAAGATAAACTAATAATTTTCTCTGAACCTTCATCAATAAAGGAAATTGAGAAATATTCTGAAGTAAACATAGAGTTCTTTTAATGTCTATTTGCTATATAAACGGATCTTTTGAAAACAAATTTTCAGCTTCAATATCAATTCAAGACCGAGGTTTTAATTTTTCTGATGGTGTTTATGAAGTAATGTCCTTTCATAAAAATAAAATAATTAATTATTATAGGCATATCAAACGACTTGATAGATCCCTTAAAAGTTTAAGAATCAATAAACCTATGAGAAATACAAAGTCACTAGAATTAATAATAAAAAAACTCATTAAATTAAACCACTTAACTGATGGTTTTTTGTATTTACAAATTACTAGAGGTAGTTCATCAAGAAATCATCTTTTTCCTTCATTAACTTTACCTAATATTGTGATTTTTACATTTACTACTAAATTAGATAAAAACATGATTTTAAAAGGTGTTAATATAAGACTTACTGAAGATTTGAGATGGAAAAGATGTGATATAAAATCTATTTCACTATTACCTAATGTATTAGAAAAACAAAATGCACATGAAAATGGTATGTATGAATCTTGGCAACAAAGAGATACATATATTACCGAAGGTTCAACTTCAAATGCATTTATTGTAAATTCTAATAATGAGATTCAAACTCACCCAGCAAATAATTATATATTAGGTGGAGTCACCAGAGATACTACAATTGATATTGCAAAAAAATGTAAATTTATTGTTAAAGAGAAAGCATTTACAATATCAGATTTATCCAATTGCAAAGAGGCTTTTTTGACTAGTACAACTGCAAGAATTCTTCCTGTTATAAATGTAGACAATAAAAAAATCTCTAATGGAAAGCCCGGGGAAATAACGAAAACTTTAATAAATAAATATAATGAACTTATAAAAAGTCAATCAGATGGATAAAACAAATACGATGGTAATTCAACCATATATAAAGAAGTCAAGAGGCTCAAAAGAATTATTATTGAATGAGGCAATAAGCTTAGTTAAGGCCATTGAATTAGAATGTGTTTATTCTTCAAGTGTTGGGATAGATGGAGTAAATCCTAAAACGTATATTAAATGGGGATATGTTTCTTTTATAAAAGAGAAGGTTCTGGATCTGGATATTAAATTGGTATTCATTAATACTAATCTTTCGCCAATACAACAAAGAAATTTAGAGAAAAATACAAATTGTAAAATAATAGATAGAACTGGTTTGATCTTGGAAATATTTGGATCTAGAGCTAGATCAAATGAAGGTAAATTAAGTGTTCTATTAGCAAGTTTGCAGTTCCAGAAGAGTAGATTGGTAAGATCATGGACGCATTTAGAAAGACAAAGAGGCGGTGCAGGTTTTATGGGTGGTCCAGGAGAAAAACAAATTGAATCTGATAGGAGACAATTAACTGATAGAATTAATAGATTAAAAAAAAAAATAAATAAGATAGATAAGATCCGAAATATTCAAAGATATAGAAGAGTAAAGAATAAAGTACCAATTATATCATTAGTTGGGTACACAAACTCTGGTAAGTCAACATTATTTAATTTGATTACTAAATCCTCCGTTTTATCTAAAAATATGCTTTTCGCATCTTTAGATTCAACAATTAGAAATGGTTATATAAAAGGCTTTAATTTTACTTTTATTGATACAGTAGGTTTTATTAGAGATTTGCCAACAACTTTGATCGATGCTTTTAAGTCAACGTTAGATGAAATAATTAATTCGGATCTGATACTACATATTAGAGATATTACTGATTCTCAATATTTAGCACATAAAACTGAAGTATTAAAAATTCTTGAAGAAATAGGTATTAATAAAGATGATAAAAGAATTATAGAAGTAGTTAATAAAGTTGATCTGATAGAAAATAAAATAAAATTTCATAATTTATTTGATAATAAATCTATTATGATCTCAGCTAAAAATGGTATTGGTATCGATTCATTAAAAAGTAAGATTCTTAAAAACTTTGATAAATTTGATCTGAAAAGTGTGTTAAATTAGTAGTCTTATCAAGTTAGAAGTATCTTCTTTTTCATATCCCAGTTTTATTAATTTTTTGTAATAATCCTTAATTAATTTTGTATGTGGAAGTTTGATTTCTGATCCGTTTATTTCATTCAAAATTATATTAAGATCCTTAAACATTAGTTTATTCATAAATCCAAAATCAAATTTATTCTTGGTCATTGTAACAGCTCTATTTTCTAACTGCCATGATTGACCAGCACCATTTTTTAAAACTTTTATTAAGTCTTTAATTTTAAGATTCTTTTTTTTAGCGAAACTTAATCCTTCAGCTAAACCTTGAATTATTGAAGCTACGCAGATTTGGTTAACCATTTTAGTCAATTGTCCAGAACCACTCTTTCCCATATAAACCAATGACTTAGAATATAAATCTAAAGTATTTAATAGACAATTGAATTTTGATTTATTACCCCCAACCATTATCGATAGAGTTCCGTTTTTTGCACCAATTTCTCCACCACTAATTGGTGCATCAAAGAAATATGATCTTTTACATAAGAATTTGTTATACAACTGTTTAGCTATCTTACATGATGATGTTGTATGATCGACTATGAGTGTATTGTGGTTTACATTCTGGCAAATTCCTTTGTCTGATAAGTATATATCCTTAAGATCATTATCGTTTCCAACACAAGAAATAATTAAGTTACAATTTTTAGACAGTACGTCATAACTATTGTGCACATGAAGAAATTTTGATTTTATAAATTTTTTTTTAAATTTTTGAGTATTAGCTGATTTTCTTTCAATTATATGAACTTTTCTTTTAGCATTTATCAAATGAGATGCCATTTGGAGTCCCATAACTCCTAGACCAATAAATCCAATATTCTTAATCATAATTAAAAACTAATTCGTTATTATTGTTTAGCGTGATATTCAAAGTTGAACCTTCTTTAATTTCATTACTTAGCATCATGTATGCAATCTTATCTATAATCTTTGTTTGAATAACTCTTTTTAATGGTCTTGCACCATATGTGCTGGAAAAACCCTCATTAACAATCCATTCTTTTGACTTTTCATCTAATTTAACTACCAATTTCTTTTGCTTAAGAATACTACTTAAATTATTTATTTGAATTTCAATTATTTTATTAATTTCCTTTTTTGTAAGTCTATTGAATATAATTAGATCATCTATCCTATTTAAAAATTCTGGTTTGAAAGAATGTTTAACTTCTTCCATAATTTTTTCTTTTGTAAAAATTTCTATATCATTTTTTTGCTCATCCGAAAACTCAATTAACTCTGCACCGATATTTGAAGTCATTATAATTATTGTATTTTTGAAGTTAACAACTCTACCCTGGGAATCTGTTAATCTTCCATCGTCAAAAACTTGTAATAATAAGTTAAAAATATCCGAATGTGCTTTCTCGATTTCATCTAGAAGAATTAATTGGTATGGCTTTCTTCTAATTGACTCTGTTAAAATTCCTCCATCCTCAAAGCCAATATAGCCAGGAGGAGATCCGATTAGTTTTGATACTGAATGCTTTTCCATGAACTCAGACATATCTAATCTAAATAATGATTTAGAGTTATTAAAAAGAAACTCAGCTAATACTTTTGTTAATTCAGTCTTTCCGACTCCAGTTGGACCTAGGAATAAAAAAATCCCAATTGGTCTGTCAGGATCTTGAATTCCAGCTCTAGATCTTAAAACTGATTTAGATATTTGTTTTATGGCTTCTTGCTGACCAACTACTTTTTTTTGTAATTCTTTTTCCATATTAATTATTTTTTCTTTCTCTCCCTCTAACATTCTGTCAACTGGAATTCCTGTTGATTTTGAAATTACCTCTGCAATTTCATCTGATGTAACTAATTTACTAAGAATTTTTTGTTTTTTTTGCGATTCAAGGTCTCTTAGTTGTTTTTCTAAGGCAGGAATTTTACTGTATGCTAATTCACCAGCCAGAGATAACTCACCCTCTCTTTGTAATATATTTAATTTATTTTTATTGTATTCAATTGTTGATTGTATTTTTTGAATATCATTAATGATATTTTTCTCTCTTTTCCAATCTTGCTCGAAATCTTGAAATTCTTTATCAAGCTTATTTATTTCTTTCATTAGATCATTTGTTCTATCAACAGACTTTTTATCATTCTCTTTTTTTAAACTTTCATATTCTATTTTACTTTGTAAAAGTTTTCTTTCAATTTTATCCAATATTTCTGGTTTTGACTCTATTTGCAGTCTAATCCTTGATGCTGACTCATCCATTAGATCAATTGCTTTATCCGGAAGAAATCTATCATTAATATATCTTTGTGATAATTCTACTGCTGAAACAATCGCAGAATCTAATATTTTTACACCATGATGAACCTCATATTTCTCTTTAAGACCTCTTAATATTGAAATTGAATCTTCTAGTGTTGGTTCCTCAACTAATATTTGTTGAAATCTTCTTGCAAGTGCTGCATCCTTCTCAATGTTTTCTCTATATTCCTTAAGTGTTGTTGCTCCTATGCAATGTAATTCTCCCCTTGCTAAGGCAGGTTTAAGAAGATTAGATGCATCCATTGCACCATCAGTTTTACCGGCTCCTACTAAAGTATGGATTTCATCAATAAACAAAATAATTGTATCTTTATACAGTTCAATATCTTTTAAAATTTTCTTAAGTCTATCTTCAAAGTCTCCTCTAAATTTTGCGCCAGCAACTATTGCCCCTAAATCTAATGAAATTACTTTCTTCTTCTTAAGTGAGTCAGGAATATCATTATTAATAATTCTGAGTGCCAGACCTTCAACAATTGCTGTTTTACCAACACCAGGTTCTCCAATTAGAACAGGATTGTTTTTTGTTCTTCTTGACAAAACTTGGATGCTTCTTCTTATTTCTTCTTCTCTTCCAATTACTGGATCTAATTTTCCAATTTTAGCAAGTTCAGTTAGATCTGTTGAGTATTTTTGTAATACATCAGAATCTATATTTGTAGTTTTATCGTCTATGGTTTGTCCTTTTCTCAGATTTAAAATTAATGATTTTAAATTATCTTTATATAAATTATTTTCCTTCAGTATTTTGGTTATTTCTAATTTTTCATTTTTTACTACAGTATATAACAAAATTTCAGGAGATATGAATGAATCATTAAATTCATCCATGATGGTTTTAGACTCCTCTAAGATTTTTATCAATTCATTTGAAAAGAAAACATTTATATTTTCTCCTAAAACCTTTGGAATTTTATTTATTTCATATTCAATTTGGTCTATTAAATTGTCTTTTTTTATATTGCAATTTCTTAATAACTCAACTAAAAAATCGTCACTATCATTAATTATACTTTGAATTAGATGGACAGTAAGCACTTGTTGATTATTAAGTGAAATTGCTTTATTTTGAGCTTGATTAATTAATAATTTACTTTTTTCATTGAATTGATCAAAATTCATGCTTTATTTTGATTATATTAAATTAAAATCTCAAGTATTTTATTGGAAAAAAAAATAAATAATCTTCCCTTAGAGGGTATTGTAGTTCTAGACTTAACTAATGTCTTGTCAGGTCCATTTGCAACTTTAATTTTATCGGAGCTAGGAGCAAATGTTATTAAAGTAGAGAAACCTGGAGGTGATGATTCAAGAGAGTTTGGTCCATTTACTGATGGTAACTCAGGTTATTATATTTCTTTAAATAGAGGTAAAAAAAGTATCGAATTAAACCTTAAAAAAAAAAATGATAAAAATATTTTTGAAAAAATTTTAGAAAAATCAGATGTATTAATTGATAATTTTAAACCAGGGACACTTGAAAAACTAGGATATAACTGGGAATATTTATCTAATAAATATCCTAAGTTAATTCATTCTAAAATAAGTGGTTTTGGAGAAACTGGACCATTTAAAGATTTACCTGCGTACGATATTATAGTTCAAGCCATGGGTGGGCTTATGAGTGTCACGGGAACTGATAAAGATAATTTTGTAAGAGTTGGAACATCAATTGGTGATATTGCTGCAGGTTTATTTGCAGTAATTGGAATTTTATGTCAATTAATAAGGAGAAAGTCAACAAACAAAGGATCCAAACTTGATCTAAGTATGTTGGACTGTCAGGTCGCAATTTTAGAAAATGCTATTGCAAGATACACTATTACGGGAATAGTTCCTGAGCCTATGGGCACAGATCATCCTTCAATAACTCCTTTTGGTGGGTTTGAAACCAAAGACGGTAAAATAGTTATAGCAATTGGCAATAATAAATTATTTAACAAATTCTGTGAGGTAATAGGTGGGGGTACAATTTCAAAAGAATACGATTCGAATAAAAAAAGAAATTTAAATATTAATAAACTTAGAAAGAGAATAGAGAAGTATTTGAAAAAACAAACAAGTGAATATTGGTTAAAGCAGTTTTCTATAGAAAAAATTCCCTCAGCAAAGATTGATTCAATCAGTGAATTGATCGCGAATAAGCAGATAATTCATAGGAATATGTTGCTAGATTATTCATTAAGTTCCAAAAAAAATAACAAAATGAAGGTTGCAAATATGCCATTTAATTTTAATTTTATTAAAAATAAATCTGAAGTAAAAAAAGCTCCAGGTTTAGATGAAAATAGAAAAGATATTTTAAAATTCTTTGGAATTGATTAATGCCGAGGTCCCTTTTTTACAAGTATTGATCTTCCTTTCTTTATTCTTGGAGGCCTAGTTTTTTCGACAAAAATAACAGCGT
>CACFLM010000012.1 GCA_902567145.1 uncultured Alphaproteobacteria bacterium | reverse complement strand
AGGTATTGATGGTTTAGGTAAAAGGCTAGAAGAATATAAGAAACTTGGGGCAATTTTTACGAAGTGGAGAGCTATAATTGATATTGATGAGAATAATTCGATACCATCTGATTATGCGATAGAATTAAATTCGCTTAATTTAGCAAGATATGCCAGAATTGTCCAAGACCATGGATTAGTTCCTATTGTTGAACCAGAGGTTCTAATGGACGGTTCACATGATATTGAAAAGTGCTATGAAGTAACATCTAAAACACAAAAATCACTTTTTAAGCATTTAAATAATCATAAAGTTTCCTTAAATGGGATTTTACTAAAACCAAATATGGTTATTTCTGGAAAAAAGTCACTTAAGCAAGCATCAGTATCAGAAGTTGCATCAATGACAATAAAGTGTTTAAAAGAAAGCGTTCCAAATGATGTACCGGGAATTGTTTTTCTATCTGGAGGACAATCAAACGAATTGGCAACAGATCACCTAAATGAAATGAACAAAACTTTTAAAGAACTCCCATGGAATTTGAGTTTCTCTTACGGAAGGGCGCTACAACAACCTACTTTGATTTCATGGAAGGGAGAAAATCAAAATATTGAAGTTTCTCAAGAAGCCCTCTACAAAAGAAGTAAATTAAATTCCAGTGCTACTGTAGGTAAATATTCAAGAGATCTCGAGACAATATAGATATGATGAGTGATAAGGTGAAAATTGCACCATCTATCCTCTCAGCAGATTTTTCAAAACTTGGTAAAGAAATTTCTGACTTAGATAAAGCCAACTGCGATTATATACATATAGATGTTATGGATGGTCATTTTGTTCCAAACTTAACCATTGGAGCAAATGTAGTTAAATCTATAAGAAAGTTTACTAAAAAAATTTTTGACGTGCACTTAATGATTGATCCAGTTAGAAGATATATTCCAGATTTTGTAAATGCAGGATCAGACATCATTACAATTCATCATGAGATAAGTGAAAATGTTTTAGATTCATTAATGTTAATCAAAAATCTAAGAAAAAAGGTTGGTATCTCAATAAAACCCAATACTCCAGCAAATTTAGTTGAAAAATACTTAGATCATGTTGATTTAATATTAGTAATGACTGTTGAACCTGGTTTTGGTGGCCAAAAATTTATGCATGAACAACTAGAGAAAATAATGATTATAAAAAAAATGATTGGAAATAGAAAAATTGATATTGAGGTTGACGGAGGCATTGACTTAACCACCGCAAAGGAAGCTGTAAAAGCTGGTGCAAACATTTTAGTATCGGGTTCAACAATTTTTAAATGTAAGTCATATAAAAATATAATTGAAGAACTTAGGAATGTATGAAGTTAAATTTAATCAAACTTTCTACTTTATTTTTTTTCTGTTTCAGTCAAGTTTATGCACAAAACCCTATTGTTGTAGGTGCACAAAGGCCAGAAACCAAAGAAATTTCTGATAATTTGGAACTCCCGGGCACTGTATTATCAAATGAAAGTGTAAAAATTACTAGTGTAGTATCGGAAAAAATTAAAAAAATAATATTTCAAGAGGGAAAATTTGTTCAAAAAGATGAACTGCTTGTTGAATTAATGGATGATGAAGAATACGCTATCTTAGCCCAAGTCAATGCTGAATTAGATGAAGCAAAAATAAATTATGAGAGAGCCTTAAAATTGTCTGAAAAAGGAAATATTTCTAAATCTCTTTTAGATAATAGATTGATGAGTAAAAAGAAATTATCTGGAAAAGTTAAAGAAATAATGGCCAAAATAGAAGATCATAAAATAAAAGCACCTTTTAGTGGCTACACTGGAATAAGAAACTTTAGCAATGGCTCATTCATAAAACCTGGTGATGTTATCACTGAATTACACGATATCAATACACTAAAGATTCAAGTTTATATTCCTGAGATTTTCTCAAATAAAATTAAATTAGATGATGTTTTCTTTTTAGAACCAGGAATTAATATTCCAAAAAATGTGAGTGGAAAAATTTATGTTATTGACCCTGTAATTGACAAAACATCAAGATCATTAAAGGTTTTAGGGAAGATTAAAAACAAAAATAATAAAATCAAACCCGGAATGATGGTAACCTTAAAAATACCTCTAGAAAAAAGGCTCTCATTTGTTGTTAGAGAGAATGCTATTCTCAATGAAGATGATATTTCTTATGTTTATTTAATAAATAAAAAGAGTGAAGTTATAAAAAAAAATGTTGAAGTAGGAATCAAAGAAGACGGTATGATTGAGATTCTTAAGGGATTAACAGAAGATGATAATGTTATTTTTGAGGGAATAAATAAAATTAAAGAAGGCTCCGTGGTTAGGTTAAAATGAATTTATCAGAGTTTTTTATTAGAAAACCAGTTTTTTGTTCTGTTCTTTCAATTTTCCTAATTATTCTTGGTTTCCTTTCATTAAAAGAATTACCACTTCGTCAGTTTCCAGATATTGAAAGATCAGAAATAACAATTGATACATTATATGCCGGTGCAGCTTCAGAAATAATAGAAACAAAAATTACTGAAATTATAGAGGGACAAATTAGTGGAATTGATGGCATCGAATCAATTTCTTCAGTTAGCAGAGATGGAAGATCGAAAGTAACTATTGAATTTAAAATTGATAAAGAGATTAATGAAGCTGCTAATGATGTTAGAGATGCTGTTGCTAGAATTTCAGACAATCTCCCAAAAGACGCTGAAGTACCAGAAATTTCAAAAATAGATTCCGACTCAAATGCTATCATGTGGTTAAATCTTACTTCTAATGATATTAATCAACTTGATTTGACAGATTATGCAGAGAGATTCTTAGTTGATAGACTTTCAGTTATCCCCGGAGTTGCAAAGGTTAGAATATCAGGCGGGAAAAAAAAATCATTAAGAATTTGGGTTGACCCCATTAAATTATCTCAATATGAAATATCTGTTAGTGAAATAGAACAAAAAATCTTAAGTGAAAATGTAGAGATTCCTGCTGGCAGAATAGAGTCTAAATTTAGAGATTATACTGTAAAATTGGAAAGTGGATATACTAGTGTTAGTGACTTTAAAAATTTGGTAATAAAAAAAGTTGATGATTTCTCCTTTGTTAGATTAGGTGATGTTGCAAAAATCGAAATAGGTCCTGAGGAAACAAGACAAATTTTTAGAGGTAATGCAGAAGAGATGATTGGACTTGGAATTTTAAAGCAAAAATCAGCAAATCTTATTGAAGTAACTGATAGAATTAAAGAAGAATTTAATAGAATTCAGAAAGAACTTCCAGAAAATATTAAAATTTATCAAAGCTATGATACTTCACTTTTTGTGTCTGAAGCTTTAGAAGAAGTAATTTTTACTTTATGCTTTGCAATGCTCCTAGTGGCAATGATAATTCTAATCTTTCTTAAAAATATTAAAAGTACAATAATCCCTGTTATAACAGTTCCTATTTCAATTTTATCAACATTCATATTTCTTAATTTTTTTGGTTTTTCTATAAACTTAATAACATTATTAGCACTAGTTTTATGTACAGGATTAGTTATTGATGACTCAATTGTTATGTTAGAAAATATACACAAGAAAATTGAAGCAGGTGAAACAAAAATAAATGCAGCAATTAGTGGATCTAAAGAAGTCTTATTTGCAATTGTATCTACCTCTGTAGTCCTTATAAGCATTTTCATACCTATTATTTTTTTGGAAGGTGATACTGCAAAATTGTTTCTAGAGCTTGCCATTACTGTTATATCAGCTGTATTCTTTTCTACGATAATCTCGTTATCACTAACACCAATGCTATGTTCAAAGCTATTAGATTTCTCTTCTAAAAAAAATCAATCTAGAAAATTTGAGAACATTTACATTAATTCTTTAAAATTTCTTTTAAATAATAAACATATTTATATAATCATAATTATACCAATAATTGTAATATCCTTTTACCTTTATAAAAAAATACCAAAAGAATTCGCTCCACAAGAAGATAGAGGAGTTTTTATAATGGTTATGGAATCTCCAGAGGGATCTACTTTTGAAAATACAGTTAATCAAATGCTTAAACTTGAAAAAAAACTAATAAAGTTCAACGAAAATAAAGAAGCCAAAAGAATTCTTCTAAGAGTGCCAAGAAGTTTCTCAGGAACTGAAAATTTTAGCGATGGGTTAGGTATCATAGTTTTAAACCATTGGGATGATAGAAGAAGAATCTGGGATATCATTGAGGAATTTAAAAGTTTATCAAAAGATATTACTGACTCAAAGGTCATAATCTTTCCACCAAGAGGTTTAGGTCAAAGAAGATCGGGCCAACAACTTCAATTTGTTATATCCGGAGATGAGTATAAAAACATAAATAAAAATATGAAGATAATTTTAGAAGAATTAAAGAAAAATGAAAACTTTCTTTTTGCAAGAATTGATTATAAAAAAAATCGTCCTCAATTAAAAGTTAATATTGACAGAAATAAAACTTCTGATCTTAAAGTCTCAAATAATGAAATTGGTAGAACCCTTGAAATACTTCTTGCAGGTCGAAAAATTAATACTTTTATCGATAATGGAGAAGAATATTATGTAATAGTTCAAGCAAAGAAAAATAAGAGGAAAAACGTAAGAGATATTGGAGTTTTTGAGGTAAAATCCAATGATGGAAAGTATGTAAGGTTAGATAATTTACTAAAATTTAAAGAGGTAACTGAAGCTAAAGAATTAAATAGATATAATAAAATGAGATCTATTACATTGAGTGCAGGTCTAAAAAAAGGTTATTCACTGGGAGAGGCAATAAATTATTTAGAAAAAACTTCCAAAGAAAAACTTAAAGGAAACTATAAAATTGATTTTAAAGGCCAAAGCAAGGAATATAAAAAATCTATGAGTCAATTCTATTTTTTATTTTTTGTATCAATCTTGTTTGTATATTTGATTTTATGTGCTCAATTTGAAAGTTATAAATTTCCTTTTATTATAATGTTATCGGTTCCTTTAACTTTACTAGCGCCACTAGCTGCCATATTCTTTTTTAATAATTCACTAAATATTTTTAGTCAGATTGGACTCATTATACTTACTGGTATTTCAGCCAAAAATGGAATACTAATAGTAGAATTTGCAAGGCAAATAAAAAGAAAAGGGCACAATTCATATAATTCTCTTTTAAGAGCTTGCAAAATGAGATTTAGACCTGTCGTAATGACCGGTTTATCAACTGTAATTGGTATCGTTCCTCTTGTAATAGGATCGGGTGCAGGTTATGAATCTAGGCTAACAATTGGTATAGTCTTAATTACAGGCATTATTTTTTCAATTATGCTCACCTTATTTGTAACACCTTTTTTCTTTAAAATAATAGATAGAGACCAGTCATAGATTTAGTTTATAACTTGAAAATTATTATCACTAAAAAAATCCTCATCAATTTCAAATTCCTTTAAACTCAAAGAATAATAATTGCTAAACCAACTACTTATATTTTTATGAATTTTATAATCATATTTAAGCTCAAGACACTTTGTTGAAGTTTTTAAATATTTTAATATCTTACCATTTCTTACAATCTCAACTCCGTCTTTAAATACATGTTCAGCATTTCTAAACATTTTATCAATAGGTTTATTGGGATTGTAAATAGATATGTCAGCTACTGAACCAGGCTTTAGTGAACCCCTATCATTTAAACCCAAAATTCTTGCTGGAGCTGCCCTTGTCATAATTGCAATTTCGTATAGACTGTATATTCTTTTGATAGATTTAAGATTACTTATTTCTTTGGCATGAGGATTAATTCTTTCAATTTCAGAGTTTCTGAAATCTTGATCCATTAATAATCTTAATAATTCTGGATAAGAGGTGAACGGAGCTCCATTAGGATGATCAGTTGTTAAAAAGACTCTCCATGGATCTTTTATTAACAAAAAAAGTTCTAAACCAATTATCCATTGCAATGAATTTATAAAATTTTTTTCTTTATATTCATAAGGAATAATTCCACCACCACCATCTTCCACCTCAGAAATAATCCATTTATTTGGATGAGCATTTGATTTTGCTTGGTTTTGCTTCCAAATATCAGAAGAAATTGTAATTGTTGGTTTAAACATAACTTGACCAATATCAACAGATATATTTTTATTTTTATTTATTTTATCAGCTAGTTCTAATGCTCCCGATGAAAAGCCTTTTTTACCTTTATTACCATATCCATAAAATTGAATATGTGCTAAGTGCATTCTTCTGCCTTGAGCAGCATCAATTGTATCTATAATCGAGCTTACATTTCCTGCCATACCAAGATTGTTGCAATGAACGTGGATAGGGTGAGGAATTTTTAAATTTTCATTTGCAATATTAAGAGACTCAAGAATGTTTCTTGAACTTACTCCATATTCTGGAACTATATCATCTAAACTAAAAGATTGAGATTCACCAGTAAATTTAAATAATTCCGTTCCTCCTGCATTAATTACTTTAAGACCAATACACTTTGCTGAATTTACATTCCAAGCAACATAATCATCAATATAAGACTGTCCTTTTTTTTTATTTAAAGCATTAAGTAAAAAATTATCATTACCTACAATTCCCAAACACCCTTTATCTATCATAGGTATTTTTTCAAGTTCGAGCTGAGTTAAGAAAGAATTAATCGGCAAGACTGCAGGTTCTATTACTGTTGTAAAGCCCATCTCGGCGTATCTGTAACCTGTTCCTTCAGATGTCCACCTTGAATTAAAACTTGGAAGTATCTTTTTTCTATGAAGATTATGTTCTAAAAAATTAGAGTGAATTTCAGGAGATAATAATCTTGCATTATTAACATTACCTCCAGCTATATGTGAATGAATATCAATAGCTCCAGCCATGACAATCATTCCACTTGCGTCATAAGTATCATTAAATTTAGAAGTTTCTGACACAGATGGTTTAACAATCAAACCATTTTCAACATAAATATCTTGAATTTTTTTATTAAAATTTTGTGTAGGGTCGTATAATATTCCATTTATGATTTTAAATTTCATTTTGCAAATTAAATTTTAAGTAGTATTAAATATATTACTTTAAATTTTTTTTTTAAATACAAAATTAATATCTGTTATATTTAATTAGAAAGATAAAAATTATGGATTCAAGTTCACCTAAAAATATTAAACTTGCTCACCAAAATAAGGTAAGTAGAAAAGAAGCTGAAAAGGCTGTAGAAACTCTAATCAAATGGGCTGGTGACGACCCTGAAAGAGAAGGGTTAAGAGAAACGCCTAAAAGGGTTATTAATGCTTATGAAGAATTTTTTTCAGGATATAAGGAATCAGCCGAAAAGTACTTATCTAAGACATTTGAGGATGTCCAGGGTTATCAAGATATGGTTATGTTAAAAGATATCCCTTTTAATTCTCACTGTGAACATCATATGGTTCCTGTTATTGGAATAGCCCATATAGCCTACATTCCAGTTAAAAGAGTAGTTGGGATATCAAAACTTGCTAGAACTGTAGAAATTTTTGCAAAAAGACTTCAAACTCAAGAGACAATGACTCAACAAATCTCTTCTGCAATACAAAGTTCAATGAAACCAAAAGGAGTTGCAGTTTATATTAGAGCCATTCATCAGTGTATGACAACTAGGGGTGTAGAGAAACCAAACGTATCAACAATCACTAATACTTTCTTGGGTGAATTTAAAACCAATTTAGAACTACAAAGAAGATTTCTAAGCTATATTACAGATTAATGGTTGAACTATTTAAAAGAAGAATATCAGTTTTTGAAGTTGAAGAAGGTAAAATTTTACAACCAAAATTCGACGAAAAAAACTTAATTCCAGTGATAACGGTTGAAAAATCCAATAATGAAATTTTAATGCATGGGTATATGAATAAAGAAGCTTTTAGACTCTCCATGGAAACAAAAGAAGCACACTACTGGTCTAGAAGCAGGAAATGTATATGGAAAAAGGGTGAGACCAGTGGATTAAAACAAAAGATTAAAGAAATTAATATAGACGATGACCAAGACTGTGTCATTTTTAAAGTTGAACTAGCAGGCTTAAAAGCTAGCTGTCATGTTGGATATAAATCTTGTTTTTACAGAAAACTTTCATCAAAAAATAGCAAATATGTTGATAAACTTGAATTCATTGAAGAAAAAAAGATTTTTGATCCTAAAGAGATATATGGAGATGCTCCAAACCCAACAAAACTGTAATTAGTTTTATTCACATGATTATCCGAGTTCCAAATCACCTTTTTATACTTAAGAATGTTGTAATTAAATTTTAGTATTGGTATATCTTAATCATAGAACGTTTTATTTATTGGAGGAAAAAATGGACGCATCGATACTAAACTATACAGTAAACGATAATGTAGGTAAATTTCTTAATCAAACAAAGAAATTATATATCAACGGAGAGTGGGTTGAACCAAAATCTGGTAAAACTTTTGATGTTGAAGACCCTGCAACTGGTAAAAAAATATCAACCTGTTCTGCTGGGGATTCTAAAGATATTGACGCAGCTGTTAAAGCAGCTAGATCAGCTTTTGATTCCGGAATATGGACTGATATGCCAAATAACGAAAAGGGTAAGATTATTTGGAAAATCGGAGAACTAATAGATAAACATAATGAAGAGTTAGCACAACTCGAATCATTAGATAATGGTAAACCCGTTGCTGTCGCTGGTGCGGCTGATGTACCACTTTCTTCAGATATTTTTAGATACATGGCTGGTTGGGCCACTAAGATTGAAGGAAATACAATTCCCTACTCCTGTTTATATACCCCAGGTGCTAAATATCATAGTTATACTTTAAGAGAACCAGTAGGAGTTTGTGGTCAGATTATTCCATGGAATTTTCCACTCTTGATGGCAGCATGGAAGATTGCACCGGCATTAACTGCAGGTTGCACAGTAGTTATGAAACCAGCTGAACAAACTCCACTCTCTGCACTCAGACTAATGGAAATCATTCACGAATCAGATCTTCTACCAAAAGGTGTGTTAAATATGGTTACTGGATTTGGTGAAGAAGCTGGGGCACCTTTAGCTGAACATCCTATGGTGGATAAGGTTGCTTTCACAGGTTCGACTGAAGTAGGTAAAATAATTACGAAAGCGGCAGCAGGGAATCTTAAAAAGGTATCTCTGGAGCTAGGAGGCAAATCACCTACGATAGTTTTTCCTGATGCAGATATTGATGCTGCTATTGCTGGTGCTGCATCCGCAATTTTCTTTAATCACGGACAATGTTGTTGTGCAGGATCAAGATTATTTGCTCATGAAAAGGTCTTTGACCAAGTTTCAGAAGGCATAGCCAAAATTGCTGAAAACATTAAAGTTGGACCGGGTATGGATACTTCAACTGAAATGGGACCACTAATATCTGATGAGCAATTTAAAAAAGTCTCAGGATATATTGATTCTGGTAAGTCAGAAGGTGGAGAAATTATAGCGGGAGGAAAATATGATAATTCTTCCGGTGGACATTTTGTACATCCCACAGTCTTTGCGAAAACAAATGCTGACATGACATTAGTTAAAGAGGAGATATTTGGACCCGTTGTTTGTGCTCAACCTTTTTCTGACGAGAGTTTAGAAAAAATCGCCGAAGAAGCAAATAATACAAACTTTGGTTTAGCCGCTAGTGTATGGACCAAGGATATTAGCACAGCACACAAGCTCGCTGCAAAAATAAGAGCAGGAACAGTTTGGATAAATTGTCACAATATTTTTGACGCATCCCTTCCATTTGGCGGATATAAAGAGTCTGGATGGGGAAGAGAAATGGGTCATGAAGTTCTTAAAAATTATACTGAAGTTAAAGCAGTTACAGTAAATCTTTAATAATTAAGAATATAAGCCAAGCATATTAATGCTTGGCTTGATTTTGAAAGTTTATGTTTGTCTAAAGAAAAAACCTATAATAAATTCATCTATTTGAACAAATTGATTGCTTTCTCTTTTTCATTCTTGGTATTGCTTTTTTATTTCAGTTTTATCCTTATAATTGGGTTCAAACCGCAAATATTTGGAATCCTAATAGGCGATGGTTATATAACTTTAGGGATAATTACTGGCCTATCAGTTATAATTTTCTCAATTTTTATTACATTTGTTTATACATTCATATCAAATAATTATCTTGACAAGATCAAAGATCAATTAAACAAATGATATTCCTTCTAGCATTTTTTTTTTCTTCTTTTCCATTTCCAGCATTTTCTAGCAACGGAGAAAGTAATTATTTTGCTGCAATTATTTTTCTTATTTTTGTTATTACCACATTATTAATAACCTTTTTTGCCTCTAAAAAATCTAATATTAAAGAAAATTATTATGCTGCAGGTGGAAAAATATCAGGTTTTCAAAATGGACTTGCTATCGCTGGTGATTATATGTCAGCTGCATCGTTTTTAGGAATCTCAGGTTTAGTTTTCTATTCTGGATTTGATGGTTTGATTTATTCAATTGGATTTTTAGTCGGTTGGCCTATTATTTTATTTCTAATTTCTGAAAGATTAAAGAACTTAGGAAGGTTTACTTTTGCAGATATCACCTCTATTAGACTTGATCAATCAAAAATTAGAATTTTGTCAGCAATTGGAACCTTGGTGACAATAACTCTATATCTAATAGCCCAAATGGTAGGAGCTGGTTCACTTATACAAATCTTATTTGGATTACCTTATGAAATGGCAGTTTGGATAGTGGGTTTGCTAATGATAATTTATGTTAGCTTTGGAGGTATGATTGCAACTACATGGGTTCAAATCATTAAAGCATTTTTATTAATCTTTGGAGCCTCTGTTTTAGCATTCTTGGTCTTTAGAGAGTTTTCATTTAGCCTCAGTAATTTATTATACGAAGCTGTTTTAGTTCATGAGAGCAAAATGGAAATATTGTCTCCAGGAAAACTAATTAGTGATCCAATATCGGCTATATCTCTTGGAATAGCTTTAATTCTAGGAACAGCTGGTTTGCCTCATATTTTAATGAGATTTTTTACAGTACCGGATGCAAAGAGTGCTAGAATATCTGCATTATATGCCACAACATTTATTGGGTACTTTTATATTTTGACTTTCGTAATTGGCTTTGGTGCAATAGTTTTTTTGTCAAAAAACCCTCTTTACCTTGATGAGGCTGGTGGTTTGTTAGGCTCTAACAATATGGCAGCTATTCATCTATCACATTCAATAGGGGGAGAAATTTTCTTAGGATTTATTTCTGCTGTAGCCTTTGCAACAATATTGGCAGTCGTTTCGGGACTTACTTTAGCTGGAGCTTCAGCAATAGGTAGAGATTTATTTGTTTATGTTATTAAAAAAGGGAATGCTGATGAAAAAGATGAGTTAAGAGTATCTAAAGTTTCTAGTGTTTTTATAGGACTTTTAGCTATTTTTCTTGGAATTTTCTTTGAAGGTCAAAATGTCGCATTTATGGTAGGACTAGCTTTTGCTGTGGCTGCAAGTACAAATTTTCCAATTCTTTTTTTAACTATATCTTGGAAAAACCTCACAACCAATGGAGCTTATTATGGAGGATTAATTGGTTTATTTACAACAATAACTCTTGTAATATTAGGACCAACAATATGGGTGGAAGTTTTTGGATTTGAAAGGGCAATTTTTCCATATAAATATCCAGCAATTTTTACAGTCAGCATTTCATTCCTTTCAATATTTATAATTTCTTTGATGGATAAAAAAACAAACAAATTTGAAAATTTAAATAAATTTAATAAACTCACCAGAAAAGCCTATTTAGGGAAATGATAAATTGTTATTCTTGAATATCAACAAACCAAGTCCTAGTGAAATTAGAGAATGGATGAGAATTAATGACCTCACGGTTCAAAGCGCATCAGAAATATTAGGTATAAGTAAAAGACAATATGCTCGTATTTTATCTGGAGAATCAAAAGCTAAAAGACTTCATGCTCTAGCAATGCAAATGGTCTGGCTAATTAATGAGAATAAAAAGCAAATTATCGACCAAAATTTAAAACAAAATATTTCAAAGAAGAGTATAAAGATTCCAATTAAGTAAGATTAGTCTTTAAAAAGAAGAAAATTCATTCTTTTATTTTCATACCTTAGCTTTTTTATTATATCTAGAATCAACCCGGAGAAAAAACTTAGAAAACTTAGCATCATTAGAAAACCAGCTAATATAGCAGAAGGTATTTTCTCTACTATTCCTGTTAAATAAAAATCCCGGATTACAGGAAGTCCAATCAATAGAGATAACATAAGAAAGATCAAACTAAAAATACTAAAAAAGAAAAGGGGTTTCTCGTCTTTAATAAGTATTAAGATAAGTTTCAATATTTTTATACCATCCTTAACTGTACTAAGTTTACTATATGAACCGTCGCTTCT
Organism: uncultured Alphaproteobacteria bacterium; assembly: GCA_902567145.1. The sequence continues at coordinate 3,949 of CACFLM010000012.1, read as the reverse complement.
TGCACTATAAAAACAGTCATATTCAGCTACAGACATTTTTTGTTCTAGGGCATGAATAGTCAATTCAGCTTCAATCTCAAACTCTTGAGAATATAAAGGAAAAGTTTTAACGAATCTTTTTGTAAAAATTCTTAATCCAGAAAATATGTCAGTTATATCATTCCCAAAAAATAAATTAACAAAATTTGAGAAAAATCTATTTCCCATAACATGACCCTTTCTATATGCCATGGAATCTTTATGAATTCTTCTCCCAATAATCATGTCATATTTAAATTTTGACATTAAATCTATCATTTCATTAAGCTTTGAAACATCATAGGTATTATCACCATCAATCATGATGAAATAGTCGGCTTCAATTTGATCAGAAAACATGCTCCTTACAACATTACCCTTCCCTTTTTTTTTAATATGACGAACTTCGGCTCCTCTTTTTATGGCTACTTGAACTGAATTATCATCGGACCCATTATCATATACAATTATTCTACAACTTGGAATTTTAGTTTTTAAATTCTGAATAACAGACGGAAGACCTTTCTCTTCATTAAGACAGGGTATTTGGACAACTATTTTTTTCTTTTTCATTTAGATATAAATAAGAGTTTATTATTCAATTTATCAAATTTTGAAAACCTAAAACCTAAACTTGTAAATTTCTCTAACTTTTCTAATGAATTAATTTTATTAAAGATAATGTATCTTGCCATCTCCCCTCTTAACTTTTTAATCATCATACCGATACCTGATAATTTACCATTTTTTAATTTTTTAAAATCAAAGCTTATTATTTTACAATTTACTATTTTAAAATTTAAAGCTGAACAATATTCTTCAGATGCAAGATTAAATAAAAATCTTGATTTCGTTTGTTTTATTTCTTCACTGAGTTTATTGCTAATTTTATCCTTCCAAAAGTCGTACAAGCTACTACCTAAAATTTTATTTATTTTAGTTCCCATCTCAAGTCTATAGGGTTCAATTTCATCATATGGTCTTAAAATACCGTACAAACCTGACAGTATTCTAAGGTTTTTTTGAGCAAAATTTAAACTTGTCTTATCAAATGACCTTATAGATAGTCCAGTGAATGTATCACCTGAAAAAATAAATGCTGCTGGTTTTCTAACATTAGTTTTATCATAAAAAACTTTAAATCTTTCAAAATTTAGTTTAGCTAGAGACTCGCTTACATTCATTAGGGACTTAGTCTCTATAAAATTTAATTTTTTAACTTTTTTAACAATTTCTTTAGTTTCAATAAGAAAGGAAGGTGAAGTAGTTTCAAAATCCAAAAATTCATTTTGCAAATTAAGGTTTTTAGAGGGTGAAATAATAATCATAATGATATGATATAATACAATTTGTATAAATTTAAATATATTATTTCATCATTGCCCATTGTCCACTTTTTTCTCTACATGCGGTTCCATAAGAATTGGTAGACTTGCTTCCTTTTACATAAATGTTTTCAATTAATCTGCACTCAGGTGATCCAAAATGCCCTTTAATTTTGATAACGCCTTTATTCCCACTCTTTGGATTTCTCCAATATCCAGAATTGACTGAAGAATTATTATCGTTTATTTCTAGAACTCTTAATGTTTCTTCTTTAAAAAAATAATAGTCATCTTGATTTATAAAATCTATTAAATAGTTACCAACAATAGCACCTATTGTTGAACCAACAGTGGTCGATAATAAATCCCCATCACCAAGCTGATATCCAAAATAACCGCCAACAGCAGTTGAGGCGGTTTTCATAACTGCTGACTTATCAATATTTCCGGAGGAGGAGCAAGATGTTATAAAAAGAAAAAAAAATAATATTAGAATTTTTTTAGAATTACTTTTCAAAATATCTCTCCATCACTGCATTTCTATTATTAAAATTTAAAATTGAATTAGAAAAATTACTATTATTTTTCATTTCAATCACCTTAGTAGAATATCTCTTATTCATCATATTTTTTCTTAAATCATTAAAATAGTTAATTTCGTCTACCTTTTGGTTTACTGCAATTATGTTGGCAGAATGTTTATCTAACAGAAACTTTTTTTTGTAAGCAAGAGGTGATAATTCTTTGAATGTATTGGGTGTTAAACCAAAAGGTTCTAGAAAACCAGTATCATGAAGATTTTTAAGAACGTAACCTATTGAGCCTGTAAGTGTTGCATATTGCAGTGTATAACTAAGGCTTCGTGTTTTTGAGTTTTCTATTCCAGCAGCACCTTCGCTTCCGAATACCTCACTGAAAGTATTACTTTTAAGTGGTAAACAAAAAAATAGAAAACAAATAAATATACTTAATCTAAACATTACATTAATAAACGACTTTGAGAGAATTTGTTTAGTTTCTCTAGAAATTTTCCAACTCTTCAATCAAAAGTAATTGCTGGTTCATGGGTAGTCGACTAAAATGATGTGAAGAAATACTTTTTCTTTTACCCTCATAAAATTTTCTAATTACATCTCTTTTGAGTCCGTATTCATTTGTATATTCCAGTGATGAATCAAAGTATTGATCTGCAACAAAGCCTGAACCTATTCCCACAAGGGCAAACTCAAAAAGATTTAAAGATTCTGCTCTTTTAGTTGAGAAAATACAGCAAACAAAAATTAATATCAGATAGAACCTTAATTTGAACATAACATTACCTTTACATTAATACTTAATTATCTACAAATAATAGCTTTTTTCAACCAATTTTCAAAAACCATACTGCCACCCAATAGTAAGTCTAAAAGTTTCATTCATTTGCAAGCCTTCATACCTTTGGAATAACGGAATAATACCCTCAATTCCGAGTCTATGATTTTTTAGGAGATGATTATGATTAACTAGATTTATTCCTAAACCTAAATTCAATTTTTGGTGTCCTTGATTTGTTGAATCCATTGCAGGACTCATTCTTGGATTCATTTCATTATCTGATCCTTCCATTTGTTTTTTATAATTATAATTAATCTTTAAAGAAGTGCTTATATTATCGACCCATCGAAATGATGACCATAAAGTAGCATCGTAATTGTCACCATAATTATAATTTTTTGAATTCTTCCCTGAAGCAACAGTTTTAAAAATAAATTGCTCACCAACCTTAAATCTTCCTATACTATTTACATTGTTTAAAAAAAAGTAAGGGTCAAAAGAGCCTGAGCCGTTTTGCATTGAATAACCTAGTCTTGCATTGTTAGAAGCTGGTGTTCCATCTCTTTCATCAATACTACCAGTAGGTAAACTTAGTCCGATTCCTAAATGAGTTTTTGTAAAGTTATTATCATATAACTTTACCAACCCAGATACTCTAGTGTCCCCTATCCCGGATGAATTGACATCAAACCTAGCACTACCTGCCATTGGCATTCTTTGTTGTGTCATCTCTTTTTTCAAATAACTTGTCATTATCATGAAAGTCAATTGATCTATAGGAGCGTACATTGCTCCAAACATGTGCATATCCATTTTCATGGATATTGGAGAGTTCATGTAAACACCTAATCCGTTTGATGCAGAGTTTGGTCTTGCAGTAACTTCATTAATCCGAAGTTTCTTAGTTCCATTCATTATATTATTCATTTGCATATGACCGAATCTATATGAAAACATTACTTCACCTTTTTTATGCATATGATCAGCCATCAAAGATATTGGTCCGTGACTATCAGCTATATGCAGTTCATCTGAGTATGGTTTACTTACTATCGAGAACGATAGAATAGCTATCATAACTATCAACTTAAACATTGTCTTATCCTTTCAAGATTAATTATTAGTTTTTTAAGAAAAGATAAGTACTGGTGGGGAATTTGATTTTGGATCTATTAATTTAGTTTTTGCACTTAAATAATTTACGTATTTACCTTGTAAATTAAAAAAGGTAATTTTGAAAAGTTTTATTGCATCTGATCTTGAATCATTATCGACAAAACAATGTTCACAAT
>CACFLM010000011.1 GCA_902567145.1 uncultured Alphaproteobacteria bacterium | reverse complement strand
TTAGAGGGTATCGAGGAAAGAATGCGATCAAGACTTGGTTGGGGTTTGGTTGCAGATATACATCCACTAACATATGAATTAAGGTTGGGTATATTACAAGCTAAAGAAGAAAAACTTTCGGCTAGGATATCACCAAATATTTTAGAGTTTTTAGCTCATAAAATAACATCCAATGTTAGAGAATTGGAAGGAGCTTTAAATAGGTTGGCTGCTTTCTCATCATTAGTTGGGAGAGAAATAAACTTAGATATGGTTCAAGATTTATTGAAGGATCTATTAAAATCATCTCAGAGAAAAGTAAACATTGAAGAGATTCAAAAAAAAGTCTCTCAACACTTTAATGTAAAAATGTCGGATATGAGTTCATCAAGAAGGTCAAGGACAATTGCAAGACCAAGACAAATTGCAATGTACCTATCCAAAAGTCTTACATCTAGATCTTTACCAGAAATAGGTAGAAGATTTGGTAATAGAGACCATACAACGGTTATTCATGCAGTAAAGAAAGTTGAAGAGTTGAGAAATAAAGATAATAGTTTTGATGAAGACGTTCAACTTTTAATAAGAATGTTAGAGTCATAGAATGGAATTTTCTATTCCTAAAAAGAATCTTTTAGACTGTCTTAATCATTTTCAGAGCGTAGTTGAGAAAAGGAATACTATCCCAATCCTTTCGAATATAAGAATAATATGTACAGATGATAAAGGATTGGAGATCACTGCTACCGACCTTGCATTAGAACTTAGCGAATCACTATCATCTAATGTGGTTGCCTCTGGAAGAATTACAGTTCCTTCTCAGTTATTTTACGATATAATTAGAAAAGCACCTGACAATTCAAATATAACAATTCGTAAAGATGAAAAAGTAGATCTTGTATACGTTTCTTTTGATGAATCAAGATTTTCTATACCTTCACTTCCTGTAGACGACTTTCCTGTTATGGATATAAATGAGCTGGAAACTACAATTGAACTAGAATCAATTTTCTTAAAAGATTTGATTGATAACTGTAAGTTTTGTATGGGTTTGGATGAATCAAGACAATATCTTAATGGCATCTATTTGCATTTGAGTAAAAACTTGGTCTCAACTGTTGCTACAGACGGGCATAGATTATCAAAAAGCTCTTTAACTAAAGATTTTCCTAGTGAATTTGAAGGTATAATTATTCCCAAGAAAACAGTTTTTGAATTATCAAAAATTCTTGAAGAATTTGAGGGTAAAATAATATTAAACTTTTCTAAAACGAGATTAAAAATTCTTTTGGGGAGTGTTAAAATTATAACAAAATTAATTAACTCATCATTTCCAGATTATGAAAGTGTAATTCCTAAAGCTAATGACCAAATCATGGTTGTTGATTGTAAAAGTTTTAGCCAAAGCATAGATAGAGTCTCCACAATTTCAAATGAAAAATTTAGGACGGTAAAATTTGATGTTTCAAATAACGTTTGCGTAGTCAGTTCATTTGGAACAGAAAAATCCTTGGGGACGGAAAACGTTAAAGTTGAGTATAATGGACCAGCATTTTCAATAAATTTTAATTCTAGATATGTGCTTGACGTTTTAAATATCATAAAAGATGGGAAGGTTAAGTTTTATTTTTCTAAGGATACAGCTCCAACAATCTTGGAAAGCGCTTCAATAAAGAACACAATTTTCTTAATTATGCAGATGAGAGCCTAAAACTTCTCGTATGAATAATAATTTTAGGATTACTCAACTTAAACTCAGTAATTACAGAAATCACAATTTTTTACAAATCAATCCAAACAAAAATATAATTTTGATTTCAGGAAAGAATGGTTCTGGGAAAACAAACATCTTAGAATCAATTTCGCTTTTAAATTCTAATACTGGATTTAGAAATGCAAGTTTATCAGAATTAATACGAACAAATTTAGTGGGACCATCAGAATTATTTGGAGTGAATTTAAATATTTGTAATGGAAAAGAGCTTGTAGATATTGGCATTGGTATCAAAGAAAAAATGAATGTATTTTCAAAAGTAGTATCCTACAACAAGAAAAAGAATGAAAATCCCAAAAATCATTTTAATACATTCTGGGTGTTACCCCAAATGTCTCATCTTCTTCAGGGTGCTCCAGAGGATAGAAGAAATTTCTTGGATCTGATGATATCTGCAACTGATCATTCTTATAAAAGAAAATTAGTTGGGTATAAAAAATTAAAGAATGAAAGATTAAAAATTTTAAAAACTACACAGAATGAAAACAATGATAATTGGCTTGATGTAATAGAAAAAAAAATGTCTGAGATAGGGGTCGTAATATGTGACAGTAGAAGAGTCTTTATAAATTCACTAAATAATTTCTTTTATAAAATTGATGATCAGATTCCTTTGCTTAATTTAGAATTGAGTGGGTTAGCAGATAAAACCCTAAAGATCAGACCAGCACTGTATGTTGAGGAGTTAATTCTTGAAAATCTTAAAAGAAACAGGATTAAAGATTCAGTTTCTGGGAGAACTAATTTTAGTATTGATAGGACGGATTTACTAGTTTTTGAAAAAGAATCACTTAAAGAAGGAAAGAATTTCTCTACTGGTGAGCAAAAAATAATAATCATTTCAATAATTTTTTCATTTTTAAATATTTTAGAGAACCTTAAGATTTCTAAAGTTCTGTTCTTACTTGATGATATTTTTTCTTACCTAGATTCGAGGTTTATAACTATAATTGCAAACAGATTAAACGAATTAAAACTTCAAACATGGATGACCGATGTAAGAGCAAATTCTTTAGAAAGATCTGACAAATTTGAGTCTGTAATTCACAACATAAATATTGATGATTATAGGTTTAAAGTTATTAATAATTAGTTATAATGATAAGATCAATTTAGGTTTTAATTTTGGAAGCAGAAAATAATAAAATTAATGAACAAGCATATGATGCTGAATCAATAAAGGTTCTTAAGGGCCTTGATGCTGTTCGAAAAAGACCAGGGATGTATATCGGTGATACAGATGATGGATCCGGTCTACATCATATGGTCTATGAAGTGGTCGATAATTCAATAGACGAGGCACTTGCGGGTCATTGCAGTTCAATATCTGTTAGTCTAAATGCTGATAACTCTGTCTCAATAGTTGATAATGGGAGAGGTATACCAACCAATATTCATAAAGAAGAGGGTATTTCAGCTGCTGAAGTGATAATGACACAACTTCATGCTGGAGGAAAGTTTGATCAAAACTCATATAAAGTTTCCGGAGGATTGCACGGGGTTGGGGTTTCAGTTGTTAATGCACTTTCTGAGTGGCTTGAACTTAAGATAAATAGAGATAATAGTGAGTATTTTATTAGATTTAAAGATGGTATTGCAGATGCACCTTTAAAAAAAATTGGAAGTTCAAATTTAAGTGGGACTACAATAACTTTTATGCCATCAAAAAGAACTTTTTCCAAAACAGATTTTGATTTTCCTAAACTAGAATCAAGATTAAGAGAACTTGCATATCTTAATTCTGGAGTGAACATTGTACTTGTAGATAAAAGAAAAACTGAGGTTGTCGAATCTCAGTTATCATCTAGAGGTGGGTTGAAAGGTTATGTGAAATATCTGGATAAATCTAAGGAATCAATCTTAAGCGAAATTATCTCGATTAAAGGTGATTCTAATGAGGTTCACGTTGAAATGGCATTACAATGGAATAAAAGTTATCACGAGAACTGTCTTGTTTTCACCAATAATATACCTCAAAGAGATGGTGGAACACATCTAGCAGGTTTTAGATCTGCGTTAACAAGAACCATTAACACTGCATCCAATAATTTAGGACTACAAAAAAAAGAAAAGATTAGTTTGACTGGAGATGATGCAAGAGAAGGACTTACATGCATTTTATCTGTAAAAGTTCCTGACCCCAAATTCTCTTCACAGACTAAGGATAAATTAGTTTCTTCAGAAGTTAGGCCTATTGTAGAGTCAATTGTCTCTGATAGATTATCAAGTTGGTTTGAAGAAAATCCGAAAGATTCCAAGTTGGTCATAACAAAAATTTTTGAGGCAGCAGCAGCAAGAGAAGCAGCAAGAAAAGCAAGAGATGTGCTAAGGAAAAATTCAGCTCTAGAAATCTCATCTCTTCCTGGAAAACTAGCTGATTGTCAAGACAAGGCTCCTGAAAATAGCGAATTATTTATAGTTGAAGGTGATTCCGCAGGCGGATCTGCAAAGCAAGCTAGAGATAGAAAAAATCAAGCTGTATTACCACTTAAAGGAAAGATACTCAACACAGAAAAATCAAGAAAAGATAAGATTCTTAATTCCTCAGAAATAGCTACTTTAGTTCAAGCACTCGGAGCTGGTTATTACGATACGTTTAATTTGGAGGAACTGCGTTATCACAAAATTATTATTATGACTGATGCAGATGTTGATGGTTCGCATATTAGAACACTTTTATTAACTTTTTTCTACAGGCACATGACTGAATTAATAAAGGGAGGATTTGTTTACATTGCTCAGCCACCATTATTTAGGGTAAAAAAAAATAAATCCGAGTTATACTTAAAAGATGAGAAAGAGTTGGATAACTATTTTATCCAAGAAATTGTGGAGAATAGCTTCTTAAGGCTTCAAAGTGGAGATATTCTCAAAGGGGAACATTTATTCAATTTGTTCATTAATTTAAATAGATTTGTAAACACATTAGAACAAATTAGTAAGAAGGACCATAACTATTTATTTCTGCTGGAACAAGCTACAATCGGAAATTTTTTCAATAAGTCAAACTTTCAAACTGCGAAAAAAACCTCAGAAACAATTGACTATATCTTAAAGAGATTGAATTATATTGATGCTAATTGGTCATCAGAAATTATTAATGGAGATGAATTTATTTTTAATAGAGAAGAAAATAAAGTGAGAGAAAGTTTTAAGATCAAAAAAGAAGAAATTGAAAAAGGATCATTTGAAAGATTAGATGAGTTTAGTAAGACCATCCAAGAATTCTTTCTTAGTCCTTCGCAACTATCTTTCAAGGATGAAGAATTTAAAATTTCAACACCTAGGGATTTAATTCATTTTAGTGTCGAATTGTCAAAGAAAGGCATAACTGTTCAAAGATATAAGGGATTAGGTGAAATGAACCCTGATCAGTTATGGGACACTACCCTAGATCCTGCTTATAGATCAATACTTAAAGTTAAAGTGGATGATGCACAAAGAGCAGATGAAATATTTTCAGAATTAATGGGTGAAGATGTTGATAAGAGAAAAACATTTATTCAATCAAATGCTAAGAAAGTTTCTAATTTAGACGTTTAGTAATAATTAATAATTTAACTTTGGATTAAAAATTTGAAGGCTTTACGTTGGTTGCTAATCATTTTTATTTGGCTTGTATTAATTTCAAGCATGGCAGTTACTTGGTCGTTATTGAACTTACCTGAGACTGAATCTATTCAAATATCAAGACAGCCAAGTATAACATTCTTAGATAAAGACGGAAGAATCATCGCATCGTATGGAGATATCTATGGAAAATCAATCAAATATAACAAACTACCTGGAAACTTGATTAATGCTGTGATTGTAACAGAGGATAAAAGATTTTTTAACCATTATGGAGTAGACTTTAAGGGAGTCCTAAGGGCAATTTATGTAAATTTAAGAGAGAGAAGAATTGTCCAAGGTGGAAGTACCATTACTCAGCAGTTAGCAAAAAACTTATTTTTGACACCCGAAAGGTCATTTACCAGAAAGCTACATGAATTAATCTTAAGCCTATGGCTTGAATTGCGATTCACAAAAAAACAAATTTTGAGTATTTATTTGAATAGAGTGTATTTAGGCTCCGGTACTTATGGTGTTCAAGCTGCTTCAGAGAAATATTTTAATAAAAAAGTAGAGGATCTTAATCTTTATGAATGTGCAGTAATAGCAAGTCTTCTTAAAGCACCTTCAAGGTACAATCCAATAGCCAATAAAAATTTATCTCAAGAAAGAGCATCTCTAGTTCTTGATAATATGGCGAGAAATAAGATGATCAGCAAAGCTAATGTTAAAGAAGCTAAATCTAATAATAAGAAATATTCAAAATTTACAACTCCTCCAAAAAGCACTCGCTACTTTGTTGATTGGTTACTACCAAGAGTAAAGGCATATGTCGGTGAGATAAATGAGGATTTAATAGTAAGGACAACATTAGATGTTAAGCTTCAAAAACTTGCTGAAGAATCTTTAAATCGAATAACAATGAAATATCCATCTGCTGATCAATCGGCTTTAGTTGGACTTGATTTGGATGGTGGTGTGATTTCGATGATTGGTGGTCGTGATTATGGTGATTCCCAATTTAATAGAGTTACACAGGCAAAGAGACAACCTGGATCTGCATTTAAATTATTTGTATACCTTGCTGGACTTGAGAATGGATTAAATCCGAAAGATCTAATGATAGATTCAAAGATCAATATAAATGGGTGGTCACCTAAGAACTATAAAGATAAATATCTTGGAGAGGTGAGCATAAAAGATGCTTTTTCAAAATCAATTAATACAATAGCTGTAAAAATATCTGAAGAAATAGGAAGGGAAAAAGTGATTAAAATGGCAAAACTTATGGGCATAACTAGTCCGATTCTAAATTCACCATCATTGGCATTAGGCACTTCAGAAGTAAATCTGTTAGAACTGACTGCAGCATATGATGTACTGGCAAATAACGGTAATGGAGTATTTGTTCACGGTATAAGGTCTATAGAAAATTTAGAAGGAAAAAACCTATTTACTAGAAAAATTCAAGGTCCTGGAAGAATTATAAGTTCTAATATAGTTAAAACTATGACAGAGATGATGGAGGAAACTATTGTTAGTGGTACAGGTAAACAAGCAAAAATTAATAGACCAGCTGCTGGTAAAACTGGAACAAGTCAATCACTTCGAGACGCATGGTTTATTGGTTTTACATCAAATATAGTTGTTGGTGTGTGGTTTGGAAATGATGATGATTCTCCTATGGAAAGTATTACTGGCGGGACTGCTCCTGCTGTATTGTGGGGAGAGTTTATGAAAAAAGCTCATAACAATATAGAACCACAGGCGTTGAATTATGGTATTGACGATTCAGATGCATTACTTCAAACACGTGACAAGATTAAGAGAATAATTGAAAAGTCGAAGGTAAAACCAAAAAAGAATGTGTTTGAATCAATACTAGAAAATTTTTTTTAGAGTAGCAGAGCTTATTTTTGAGTGAAAATCATCAGGGCGGAAGTGAGAAATATATTTATCATTTTTATCTACTAAAAAGAATAGCGAACTGTGGTCAACTAAATAATTCTCATCCTTTTTAGAACTCTTATTTTTCCTAACATAGATTCTAAACTTTCTAACAACACTCTCTATTTCTTTATTTGTACCCGTCAAACCAATTATAGAGGAGTTAAAGTTTTCCAGAAAACTCTTTATTTGTTCCGGTTGATCTCTTTCAGGATCGACAGTTATAAAAATAAATTTTAGGTCTTCGAGTATTGCAGGGTTTTCGTCTATAAAGCGCGATAGTTTCAAGATGTCAAAGGGACAAACATCGGGACAATAAGTATATCCAAAATAAATTAGCTTTTTTTTATTTATTGACTGAGAATCAAATTTATTATTATTCTGATCTGTAAGTAAGAAACTTCCACCTAAATTTGTGGTCATATTATTAGTTCTATTTTTTACTTTATCTATTATAATTAGTCCAATAAATATCACCATTATTAGTGAAATCATCAAAAAAGAATTTTTTTTAAAGATTGATTTATATTTTTTCATTGTTTTCAATTATTATATATGCAGGTGTATCATAATTCTCAATTATTTTGGTGTATGACTTTATACTTTTCTTTATCTTTCCATCTGAAAATAAACTTAATGTTAATTTCTTTTTAAAAGATAGGTCTTCTAAAAAAAGGCAGATCTGTTTAAGCTCATTCTTATTTTGTATAAGTATAACAAGTTTCTCAAAATACAAATTACTAACTATTTCAAAAATCTTGTCTCTATCAAATTTCTTTAAGAAAGATGAAGAGAAATTTTTCTCCCTATCTGTAAGTAGATTTGAATTGATATTCATATAATTTATTACTTTTATTACACCAGATATTATTTCACATTCGATATCATTTTTTTTGAAGAAGTCCTGTTGTTCTGATCCACTAGAATCAATATTAGGATCTCCATTAAATAATTGAGATATAGTGTTATGATATTTAAATAATTTTATAATTTCTAACCACAAAGTTACATCATTTTTTTTTGAAAGGTCCTCTTGGAAGTAAATATTTTTATTATTAATTAATTTTAAGAAGTTTTTACCAATTTTTTTTGAGACTATTATTGATTCAGAGTTTTGAACTGTTTTAATTGCATGAATAGTACAATCTAGAATATCAGATGGATTTGTTCCTATTAAATAGATTTTTTTTTTGCCTTGCGAGATCATATAATGATATGAATAAGAAAAATGTTAATAAAAAACCACATATTTTTTTTTTTTATTTTTCTAATATTAATGACAAGTAAATTTGCTTTCTCTGTTGATGACAGTGATATTCTGATTGATAGAGTATTTATGACGGCTGTAAAAAAATCTAACTATCAGAAAGTTGAAGAAATGTTGGATAAAGACGCAGCAATAAACCATAAAGATTCAGATAAATTGGTTGCTTTGGCATATGCACTTGAAAACGATGACAGAAAGATGTTTAAACTATTAGTTGCGAATGGCGCCAATCCAAAAGCTCAAATACTTAATAAGAGTTCTCTACTAATATACTACGTTATAATGAAAAAATATTCTCTTATTGAAGATTTACTTGAGTCTGGTGTGGATCCGAATTTTCAAGATAGATTAGGAATGACCGCCTTAATGCATAGTATTGAAAAAGCAAACGTAAATGCTGTTAATGTTCTGATTCAGCATGATATTAATCATGAAATAACTGATTTTTCTGGGAAAACAATAGTTGACTACTCAAATTTATCAAGAAATCTATTAATAAAAAAGTTAATTCAAACTTTAAATATTAACTATTAATTTACGAAAAATGGTCTCAATGATTTTATCGTAATGGGAAAGTGGTCTAAGATTAATTGTGGTGAGTAATTTTGAAAAGGTGTCGATATTTTTTTTATACAAATAACCCCCAAAAAAAAATACAGGATGTAAGAGGATCTTAAGAGAATGATTTTTTAAGCTATTTAGCTCATCAAGAACCCTTTTCTCGTCTCCTACAAAATGAAATATATTTTTTGGAATATCTAAGCTAATAGACAATTTTTTGGTATAAGCCTCTAACTCCTCTTTTACTTTATTATTTTTACTAAAAGAACAAGAAGTAACAAGGATATCAAACTGATTAGATTTTTTATGAATAACAATATCGTTAATAGTTGGAAAAATATCGTCAACTAGAGATAGTTTGTCCATTAAAATAACGTCCTCATTAATATTACCTAATATATTAAAAATTCTTTCATTGACATCTTTTTTTAAATGTCTTCCTTCAAATAAAAGTAGTGGAAATATTAAAACTTTCTTATAGTCACTCTTAACTTCTTTTATACATTCTTCAATTGAGGGTTTATTTATTTCTATGAAACATACAAAAATATTTGTTTTAAGTCTCTTAGCTAAAATTTCCTTAAGTCTAACAACTTCTAATAGGTAATCTGAATTTCTAGATCCATGACCACAAAAAACAATTGCTAGATCTCTATCTGATTCTTTGATAATCATCAATCTTATTTAAGATTTTTGAAAGGCTTGAAATTCCTTTTGCAATTGATTTATCTTTTAAAATTTCTTCAGACGAAAACTTCTTGCCATGGATGACTTTATTTAAGTCATTTCTTGGTTGAAGATATGTTCCTTCTAGTGATCCTCCGACAAATAAGCCAGCATTATCAGAGAAAGAATAAATATCGGCCAGTCTTATTGTGCTCTCGGCTGAATAACCAACTCCCGAGTTTATCAAAGCCGTATCGACATCAACTCCTAATTTAACTCTTTCTTTAAGAATTGAATTCAACCCCCTATTTGTCATTATAGTCATCGCAACTTGGGCAGATTTTATTCCGATTTGCAAGCCAAAACTAAGACCTCCAATTGAAAAAAAGAATGGTCCCGAAAAGTCGGTTTCTGACCTCCTAATTAATAAAATACCATTTCCTCCCTTAGCTCCAAAAATCAAACCACCTTCATATAATTCTGGAAAGATTAAAATAGCTCGAGAGTTTTTCAGGTAATCTTTTAAATCTGTTAGTTCACTATTAGATATTAATTTTTTCAGACTCTTTTCAGAAGAATGAATTAATTTCATTGCTGTAACTTTTTCATCATTATCTGAAAACGATAAATTTGGGTAGGAAAAAGTTAAAATAAGAAATAATATAAATTTTAAAATGGAATATCTCATTTTAGATGATATTAATCATACTAATTTTGTTATTATTAATATATAAAAAAATTGAAAATTATGAAAATAAATACACTTAGCATAATTCTCACCTTTATATTACTTGATTTTAAAGTTGATGCAGGTCAAATTAAACTAATGGTTTCTAATATTGATGAAGAAAAAGGAACAATTCATTATGGAATATATAATGATTCCGAGTTATTTCCTGAAGAAGAGGGGAAAATCCTCGGAGGTTTTAAAGAGGCCTCTAAAGCAGTCAGAGATGGTTTCATAATTAATAATCTTGATGAGTCAAATTACGCAATTGCAATTTATCACGATAAAAACTCTAATAAAAAATTTGATACTTTTCTTGCAATTCCAAAGGAGAAATATGGATTTAGTAATAACGCTAAAGTATTCCTTGGCCCACCAAAATTTGAAGATGCATCTTTCTTTGTTGGAAGAGATTCAATTGTTGAGATTACTATTGAACTAAGATGAAGAAGAGAATTTTAGTAACAGGGGGGGCGGGTTTTATAGGCTCTTTTTTATGTGAAAGTTTAATAAATGATGGTCACTATGTGATTTGCTGTGATAATTTCTATACTGGAAGTGAAGACAATCTCAAAAATATTTATAATCATAAAAATTTTGAATTGCTAAGACATGATATAACTTTTCCGCTTTATGTTGAAGTTGACCAGATCTTTAATTTTGCATGCCCTGCATCACCTATCCATTATCAAAACGATCCTGTGCAAACAGTCAAGACTTGCG
Organism: uncultured Alphaproteobacteria bacterium; assembly: GCA_902567145.1. The sequence continues at coordinate 6,679 of CACFLM010000011.1, read as the reverse complement.
TTCATGGTGCAATTAATATGTTAGGTTTAGCCAAGAGAACAAAAGCTAGGATTATGCAAGCTTCAACATCAGAGATTTATGGTGATCCAGAAATACATCCTCAAAATGAATCCTATAAAGGAGCTGTAAGTATAGAAGGTCCAAGGGCATGTTATGATGAAGGGAAGAGATGTGCAGAGACTATTTTCTGGGATTATCGAAGACAGCACAAATTAGATATCAGAGTAATTAGGATTTTTAATACATTTGGACCAAGAATGCAGCCAAATGATGGGAGAGTTGTGTCTAATTTTATTTTACAAGCCCTTACAAATAAAAATATAACAGTCTATGGTAAAGGAAAGCAGACACGATCTTTTTGCTATATAGATGATCTGGTATCAGGAATATTAAAGATGATGAAAAAAGAAGATTTTTCTGGTCCAATAAATCTTGGAAATCCAAGTGAAATTTCTATTCTGGATTTAGCAAATGAAATAATTAATTTGACGGGAAGTAAATCCAAAATAATTTATAATGATTTACCAACGGACGATCCTCAAATGAGATGTCCAGACATTTCTTTGGCTAAAAAGGTATTAGGTTGGTCGCCTAAGTTCGATAGAAAAGCTGGACTTAAAAAAACAATTAAGTACTTCGATTCTTTATTGAAGAAGGAGTTAATTTCTTAATATGGTTGGTAAAGTATTGTGTATAGGAGATATTATACTTGATTCATATTCTCATGGTGATGTAAAAAGAATTTCTCCTGAGGCACCAATACCTGTCCTCAAAATCAATAGTAATAAGTACGAGGTTTTAGGTGGATGTGGAAATGTTGCTCGAAATATTTGTGCAGCTGGGAGTCAGTGTCATGTAATCGCAGTATCTGGCGATGATGAAGAATCTTTGGTTCTGAAAAAATTATTAAATGAATCAAAAAAACTCACTTATAACCTTATTATTGATAAAGATAGGTGTACAACCAAAAAGATAAGATTTGTATCGGAAAATCAGCAAATTTTGAGAGTTGATAAAGAAAATAATGATCCTATCGACTCAAAATTAGAGTCTAAAATTTTAAAAATATTTCAAAATAGGATTGACGATTTTGATGTAGTCGTAATTTCGGATTACAATAAAGGTATTCTTACAGATAGTTTGTTAAGAGAGTTAATAAATATTTCCAAAAAAAAGAGAAAACAAATTATTGTTGATCCTAAGAAATTTGATTTTTTACCATATAAAGGAGTAAACATAATAACTCCAAATTTTAACGAACTGCTCGAAGCAACTAACTTTAAAAAAGATAAGGATAAAGATGATGATTCTAAAATAATTACTAGATTATCAAGAGAATTAATAAACAAATTTAATTTTGATGCAGTTGTTACAACGAGAAGTTCTGATGGTATTTCAATTGTAGATAAAAAAAATAAAAACCTTCACTTACCCTCAAAGGCTAAAGAAGTTTATGATGTGTCCGGGGCAGGAGATACCGTGATAGCATATATTGCTTCTGGCCTTGCTAATGGAAGATCCCTATTCAATGCAACTGAAATAGCAAATGATGCAGCTGGTATTGCTGTTGGAAAATTTGGTACAACTGTTGTAAATGAAAATGATTTGTTAAACAAAGATGACATTGATAAAATTTGTACTATGGAAGAAATTACTTCCGAATTACAAAAAAACTCTAATAAGAAAATTGGATTTACAAACGGGTGTTTTGATTTAATTCACCAAGGACATGTTTTTTATCTAAAAGAAGCAAGAAAACAATGTGACTTTCTAATTCTTGGACTTAATAGCGACTCGTCAATTAGAAAGATTAAAGGTAAAGACAGACCAATACTAAATCAATCTGAAAGACTAGCTGTTCTTAAGAGTTTTGATTTTATTGATCGTGTTATGATTTTTAATGAGGAAACTCCTATTAAAATAATAAAGAAAATAAAACCGAATGTAATTTTTAAAGGTGATGATTATACTGTAAAAGAAGTGATTGGTTTTAAGGAAATTAAAAAATGGGGCGGTGAAGTTAAATTGATTAAATGTGTAAAAGGAAAATCAACTTCAAATATTATTAGGAAAATTAAAAATGCAACTTAGCGCAGTTTTATTTGATGTTGATGGAACAATTGCGGAAACTGAGGATCTTCACCGTAGGTCTTTTAACGAATCATTTAAAGAATTTAATTTAGATTGGTTTTGGGATGAAGCAATCTATAAAGAACTCATTAATATTGGTGATGGAAAAGAGAGAATTGAATATTATATAAGACGTGCATGGCCAGAGATGCTGGAATATAAGAATTTAAATAAATATATAAGTTCAATTCATAAGGTAAAAAATGAAATTTTCAAAGATCTGATTGTTGAGTGTGAGGTTAAACCAAGGCCTGGATTTATAAGATTAATTGATGATTTGAAGAAGAATAAGGTAAAAATTGCAATAGTTTCATCAACAACCCAAGAAGACCTCATGACTCTATTTAGTAATGGATTAGATATAGATCCTAATTCAATGTTTGATCTAGTAGCTCATGGAGACTGCACTAAGAAAAAAAGACCCTCTCCTGAAATTTATGAGTGGATCCTCGAAAAATTAAGATTGCCTCCTCAATCATGTATCGCTATAGAAGATTCGCTTAGAGGAACTAAATCCGCTATAGATGCTGATATTAATGTACTTGTTACACCGTCTTTTTATACCAAAGATGAGAATTTTAATGATGCAAAGGTTGTGGTTTCAAGTTTAGGCGAATTGCATCAACCTTTTGAAATAATTAAAGGTAACGTATTTGGAAATAAGGTAGTTAATTTTAACCTTCTTTATGAATTAATAAACAATTAAATTTTAATATAGATAAAAGCAAGACATATTATTTGAGATATAAAAATTGCAACGCTTATTGTGTGCAAAAGTTCAAATTTCTTTTTTTGAGTCTTATTTCTCTCTTTGATATCGCTCACAGTGTTAATCCATTTAACAAGGTATTGCCTCGAAAATAAAAATCCTAATGACACTAATAGTGTAATAAAACCAAAAATAAGCTCATAAAAAGAAATAAGAACACCAGTAATTAGACTTAATATATGAGCCCATAAGTAGAGTTTTGGAAAGACACTTCGGATAAATCTTCTTGCATTCGTTTGATCTAGACTAGTAAACGTCGTGGGAGCAATTATTACTGAAAAAAAAATCAGACTCCCTAAAAGAAACGGTATTAGAAAGTTAATGATAATAAGTGTAATGTTTTGAAGATCAGGCATTTTAAAATCGGTTCCAAAATTATTTGATTAATGTTAATAAATAGTTTATGAGTATTAAACTTTTCTTTCTCTTACCCATTCTCGAAATTATCATTTTTATACTATTTGGAGATTTTTTTGGTTTTTTTCCAGTAATTTTTTCAATTTTTTTAACAGGCTTGCTTGGAATTTTTTTGCTAAAGTCTGGAATTAATCCACAAAATGTTACCCCAAATCCTAAAGAATGGATTTTTAAAAAAATTGCTGGAATACTTTTATTAATTCCAGGTTTTATAACTGACACAATTGGTATTCTTCTATTAATTCAATCGTTAAGATTTTTAGTTTGGGACTTTATTCCTGAAAAAACCAAAAAACATTTTTATAATGATGCTAATTCATCAGAGAAAGAGAAAATTATAGAGGCAGATTACAAGGATCTAGATGAAAAATAATTTATTAAATGTTTTTTGTAAAATTTATGGAAGAGTTCAAGGAGTAGGGTTTAGGTCATGGGTAAAAAAAAATGCTGAAGCGAACAATCTAAATGGTTGGGTTAAAAATTGCGAAGAAGGAACGGTTGAGTGTGAATTGAGTGGAGAAAGAGAGACTATTGACTCTTTTTTAGATAAATGCAAGAAAGGACCAATTTTATCTTCAGTAAAAAAAATTTATAAAGAAGAAAGATCCTTTAAAAAAATTAATAATTTTAGTATTTATTATTAATGAAACTTTTTTTTTTACGACATACTTCCTTGGATGTAGATGAAGATGTATTTTACGGTCAGACTGATTTAAATGTTTCAGATTCATTCGATCAAGAAGTAAGTAAGATATTGAAGAAATTAAGTTGTTTTAATATTGATATTAAGTCCATAAAAACCTTCACTAGCCCTTTGATTAGATGTATGAAATTGACAAAAAGACTTAAACTAGAATATGAAGTAGATGAGAGAATTAAAGAAATGAATTTAGGTGATTGGGAAATGAAAAAAATGAGTTCAATTCCAATGAAGAAAAAATTAGAATGGGAGAATAACCTTTTGACCTATAAAATTCCAAATGGTGAAAGTAACTCAGAGTTTCTTGATAGATTAAGAAGTTTCTTAAATGACATCCTCAAACTTAATGAAGATATTTTGATTGTTTGTCATGCAGGTTCAATTAATGGAATGATTTCAATTTTAACTAATGAGCCATTTGACAAAATGGTAAAAAATTATTGGGAGAAAATAAAACATGGTTCTTTATCAATGATAGAAGTACAAAATGAAGTTATAATCAGTAAAAAAATAGGTGATTAATATACTTAAATGCTGAATTTTAGAATATTAAAAAAGAAAGTAGAGATAATAGATAATGTTAAGGTTGTTAGAACTCTCAATCGTAAAAAAACATTAACTCTAAGAATAAAAAATGGTCAGATCGAGATACTATGTCCGTATTATACATCTGTAAATTATTTAAAAAATATAATAACAAAGAAGAAGAATTGGATAAGAAGAGAAAAAGAGATTAATGCAAAGAATTTATCTGAAATTGATCAAATTTCAAAAGGATATATTAGTTACAAAGGTTTCAAATTGAGTTTAATATATGAGAAATCTGATGCTGACAGTATTTTATTAGAAAATAATGTTTTGAAAGTATTTCATTCGAAGGAGTCATTTAAAAAGAAAAAAAAATTAATTATTTTTTGGCTTAAATCTCAGTCTTTTGAATTTCTAAAGAGTAGACTCTTTTTTTTATCAAATAAAATTAACATAAATTTCAATTCGTTAAATATTAGATCTTATCGTGCAAGATGGGGGAGTTGTAACGAAAACGCTGATATTTCACTTAATTGGAAATTGATCATGTTACCTGAAGATGTAATAGATTATGTGTTAATTCATGAATTAGCTCATGTAGTGGTACCAAATCATTCAAAAGATTTTTGGAGATTAGTAGAAAAAAAATATCCTGATTACAAAAGTAGAAAGAATTGGTTAAAGGAAAATGGTGCACCCTTGATCGGGTTTAATTAAGTTAATTCTCTCTTCTCTTTTTCAATAATCTTTTTTGCTCTAAAGATTTGAGATTTATCAACTAATATTCTAATTGGAATTGCAGTTATATTTCCCTCCATTACCGACATTTCCTCATCCATTGTGTAGAAATTTATACCATATGAAGTTAAAATATTTTTAATCCAACTAATGTATACGTGATCATTACTTTTTAGAAGGGTTTCCATCATATATTATTATTATCATTTAATGATTAATACAATGTGTTTTGGTGCGCCCGAAAGGATTCGAACCCTTAACCTTTTGAGCCGAAATCAAATGCTCTATCCAGTTGAGCTACGGGCGCACTATATTAATTATCCACTCCATGCGATAATTTAGAAAGTCTTTTATTGAATAATATGACAATTAAACCTACACAAGTACAAATAATAGTTATACCCAAGAAAATAAACTTTTCGCCTAATCTCTCTGAATATTGTCCAATAATTCCTGCTAATTTGTTTCCTATCCCTATGGCAGCAAAATAAATACCCATAATCGAGGAAACAAGTCTTTTAGGGGACAGTTTTGTTATATAAGAAAGAATGACCGGAGATGCACATAGTTCTCCGATTGTATGAAATAAATAAGCTAAAACAAGCCACCGCATTGATGATTTTCCATACATCTCAAACTCAAGCGAAGCAAAGAACATAAAAACAAACCCTAGTCCCATTATTATTATTCCAACTGCTATTTTAAAAATAGATGAGCTAAGGATTTGCTTTTTCTCAACTAAGTACCAAAACAAGGAGACATAAAAACCACAAAGAATTATCATTAGTGGATTTATTGACTGGAACCAACTTGCTGGAATCTCAAAATTTAATAGATCAAGATATCTATCTGTCTTTTGATAGGCAAAAATATTCATTAATCCTCCAGCTTGCTCAAATGAGGCCCAAAAAACAACCAAAATGGAGCTTGCAAGGACTATGAGTTTAATTCTATCAAACTCAAATTTATTGATTCTTTTATATTTGGTGGCTTTGGTTTCTAATACAACACCCACAAATTTCTTTCTTCCAAAGAAAAAAAAGATCTGACCAATTATCATCCCAATTCCAGCTAGGGAGAATCCATAGTGCCAACCATATCTTTCTCCAACAAAACCTACAATTAGACTAGCCAAAAATGCACCAATATTAATACCAATATAGAAGATCGTAAACCCTTGGTCTCTTCTTAAATCGTTTTGTCTGTACAAAGATCCGACAAGAGTTGAGATACTGGGTTTTAAAAGTCCAACCCCCAAAATAATGAATAATAGGCCAGAATAAAAAAATACTATTTCCTCAACTGCTAATGATAAATGTCCCAGACATAGAAAACTACCTCCCCATAAAACCGCTTTTTGACTAGAAATAATTTTATCAGCAATTATCCCTCCAGGA
>CACFLM010000010.1 GCA_902567145.1 uncultured Alphaproteobacteria bacterium | reverse complement strand
ATGCCAGTCATGAACTAAAAACACCTATTACTTCTATAATTGGATATTGTGAAACTTTGTTGGAGGATTCATCAAAAAAAAATACGATAATTATGTCTTTATGAATAAACATGAAAATGATTTAATAGATTGTATACTAATTTAAATTAATATGAAATTAAAACAACCTGATATAAAAGGTTTCACCTCTGATAAAAAAAAAATAGAGTCCTCAAAACCAACCCCAATGATGCAACAATACCTGGAGGTAAAAGATAGGCATCAAGATTATTTACTTTTTTATAGGATGGGCGATTTTTATGAGCTTTTTTTTGAAGATGCGGTTTTAGCTTCGTCAGTATTAGGTATTGCCCTTACTAAGCGAGGTAAATTAAATGATAAAGATATTCCAATGTGCGGAGTTCCAGCACATGCATCTCAAACATATTTATCTAGATTAATTGACCAAGGTCACAAAGTAGCAGTTGCAGAACAGTTGGAGGATAAAGATTCTTCACCAAAAAATAAGAAAATCTTCACAAGAGATGTTGTAAAAATAATTACACCTGGAACAATTCTGGATGATTCATTATTAGATTCCAAGTTTAACAATCATCTTGCAAGTATTTCGTTTGTAAAAGGTGAAATTTCAATTTCATGGACTGATATGTCTACAGGATCAATAAAGCTTCAGACAATAACAGGGGGTAATTCAATAAACGATGTATATGAATTAATAAATAAAATTGAACCCGAAGAAATAATATTATCTAACCAAATTAATAAAATAAAGTTACTCGATTCAAGATTTAATTTATTTGAAAAAATAATTTCAAAGGTTCCAAATGAATTTTTTGATCCTCAAAATAATAAATTAAAAATACAAGATTTTTTTCAAAACACTGCTATTGAATCTTTTGGTGACCTAAGAGAATCAGATTTTAGTGCTCTTGGGGCATTGATAAATTATGTAGAACTTACACAAAAACAAAATATTCCACTGATCAATGACTTCCAAATCGTTAATAAATTAAACTTTATGCAAATAGACAACTTTTCTATGAGAAGCTTAGAAATATTTGAAAAAAATGATGGACAAAAAACTGGATGTCTTTTGGAAGTAATCGATCAAACCAAGACTGCAGCAGGTGGAAGACTATTAAAAGATTATTTAAAATATCCTTTAATAGAAAATAAAGAAATAAAAAAAAGACATCAGTTTGTTGAAACTTTTATAAAAAATTCCCTAACCATGACAAGAATAATTAACTTATTATCATCTCAATCTGATGTCGAGCGAGCTTTGTCTAGAGTTAGTGCAAAAATTAATAATCCAAGAGACTTATTACTACTAAAGAATTTCATAGAAAATTCTGAAAAAATTTTTCTGGAAGTCAAAGAAATCAAGAAAAAAGAGCTAGAGCATTTGTATCCAAGCAAGCAATCTACGGAAAATGCATCTAGAATAAAAGAACTTATTTCAAAAAATATAATTGAAGCCCCACCAATAAACCTAAATGAAGGAGGTGTTTTTAAAGAATCTGTATCAAAGGATCTTGATTCGTTAAGAAATATAAAAAATGAGAAACAAAAAGAAATTTTAGCTATGCAAGAAAAATATTGTCGAATCACTAACATATCAAACCTAAAAATAAAGTTTAATAACATTCATGGATATTTTATTGAAGTGACAAATAAGAATGCAGAAAAAATTTCATATTCAAATGAATTTAAATTTACATTGATTCAAAATACAGTAAACAATTCCAGATTTCAAACAGACGAACTCTTAAAGGCTTCAATTGAAATACAAAACGCTCAAGAAGATGCAATTTTACTTGAGAAGAAATTATATTCACAAATCTGCAATGACATTAATAAATCAAGTCAAGACGTTTATGTAATTTCAAAGAAAATTGCATTTATTGATGTCATTACGAATTTTGCTAACCTGGCAATAATAAAGAATTTCGTAAAACCTAATCTAATTGAGGAAACATCTTTAGATATTGTCGGAGGACGACATCCAGTAGTAGAGGAGAGTTTGCTGGAGAAATCTCAAGAATTCACTCCAAATGACTGTAAAATGAATAGGGAAAACTTTGCATGGTTAATGACAGGGCCAAATATGGCGGGAAAAAGTACTTTTTTAAGACAAGTTGCAATAATTATTATTATGAATCAGATAGGGTCTTTTGTCCCAGCTGATTCTGCAAAAATTGGAGTATTCGATAAAATTTTTACAAGGATTGGAGCTTCAGATAATTTGTCTAAAGGTATGTCAACATTTATGACAGAGATGGTTGAAACATCAAGAATCTTGAACGAAGCTACTAAAAACTCTTTAGTAATATTAGATGAGCTTGGAAGAGGTACATCTACAGAAGATGGGCTGGCTATTGCGCAAGCAGTATTAGAATATATTTTGATGAAAGTAAATTGTTTGACTTTATTTGCAACACATTTTAAGCAATTGTGTTTTTTAGCAGATCATTATAGTTCACTTAACCTAAAAACACTAAAAATAAAAAAATGGAATGATGAAATAGTTTTTCTTTATAAGTTAATCGATGGAATATCCGAGGGATCTTTTGGTATTCATGTAGCAAGTATGGCTGGAATCAAAAAACCAATTTTAGAAAGATCCAAAAAAATACTTCAGAAGATTAATCCAAGCAAACATTTAAACAACGAATTAATTGATAAAGATGGTTTCAATAGAAAAACAGAAGAGGATAGAAAAAAAATTAATGATCTTATCAATATGCTTAATAGATTAAATTTAGATGAAGTTAGTCCAAAAGATGCTCTAGATATTCTTTATGCTATGAAAAAAAACTTCTAGAAAACGAAACTACATGGAGAAAATAATACTTCAAAAAATTAATCCAATTAAAAATTTTTTTTTAGTTGAAAGAGATAAAAACCAGAAAAAATTTTTGTTAGAAAATAAGGCGCTAGGATACTGCAAACGAAACTCCAAATTAATTGACAGCCTGATCAACCAAATTTTTATTAATCTGAATGATTTAAAAATAAAATTAAATATTAACTTTTGTATTTGTGCGGTAGGTGGTTATGGAAGGGAGACACTTGCACCATATTCTGATTTGGACCTTCTATTTTTATTTAATGCTCAAACTGATAACACTGATATGCAAAAGATTGTTGAATTTATCCTTTTCCCTTTATGGGATTTAGGCTTTAACATTGGATATGCTGTGAGGAATATTGAAGAATCTATTTATCTTTCGAGTAAGGACCACGTTATTCAAACATCAATGTTAGACGCCAGATTTATTTGTGGGTCTCAAAAATTATATAACGATTTAATGAAAAGATTTAAAAATCAAATTGAAAAAAGTGGACTTAAACTTCTTAAGAAAAAAATTATTGAGAGAAAAAAAAGATTAAATCAAATTAGTTTTGATTACTTCAAAAATGAACCAAATTTAAAAGAAAGCGAAGGTTCACTAAGAGATATAAACCTTGTATTCTGGGGGCTAAACATTCTAAAGCTTTCAAATAAACCCGAATTAAATAATTTTTCAAATTTTTTAACTATTAAAGAAAGAAGATTGATTTTATCATCACACGAATTTCTATTACTTCTGAGATGTCATCTTCATCTTCAAAGCCAGAGATCCAACGACAAATTATCTTTTGATTATCAAAAAGCCATTTCAAAGAAAATTTATAAATCATCAATAATAAAGGAAAAGGATAGCCCTAATATTTTTGCTGAAAAAATGATTAAAGATTATTTTAAACATATTAAAAATACCAAAAATTTGGCAGAAATTTTTTCCAACATAATTGAAAATATTTTAAATAAAGAAATTAAAAAATATTTTTTTTTAATGCCTGAAAAAAAACCAGTATCAATTCTTCAAAATTTTTTGACTAAACTTTCTAAGGGACGAGATAATGCCAAGGATAAGAGAATTATTCTAGAATATTTAAATAAATTAGATAAGTCTGAGATTTTAAATTCAAAAAATCTTAATCTCTTTAAAGAAATTTTCTTTTCAACTGAAAAGGAGAAATTTATTACACTTTTTGATTTAGGTATCATTTCAAAAATGATTCCTGAATTTTCCAAAATCTATTATTTACCTCAATTTGATAGATATCACTCCTTATCTGTCGGACAACACACATTAAAAGCTCTGAGTATCCTAAAAGACCTTGAGCAGAAGAAAATCAGAAAAGGTAAATATAATTTTTTCTATGAAGAAATAAAAAAAAAATTTAATAAGAAGGCACTCTATTATGCAACATTACTTCATGACATAGGTAAAGGAAAAGGTGGTGCTCATAATGAAAAGGGAGCTAAAATTGCTAGAAAAGTTGTTTTAAGATTTGGAGAAAGTTTCAAAACAGCAGACGATACTTTTTGGTTGGTTTATAATCATTCACTATTAAGTGATGTTGCGTTTAAAAAAGACTTAGAAGATCACTCAGTCATTAGAAATATTGCAAAAAAAATTAAAAATTTACAAAGGTTGAGAGCTTTATTTCTTCTTACAATTACAGATATTTCTGCAGTAGAGCAAGGGATATGGAATAATTGGAAAGCAACCTTACTAGGTAATCTATATTTAAAGCTTGAAAGACAAATAAAAAACCCTGATAGAATTGTTGGCTTGAATGAAAAAATAGAGAAAATCAAAGATAATATTTTGAGACATTCAAAAAAAATAACACTATCAAAATTGGATGAAATAGCAAAAATAACTTACCCAAATTATTGGCTTCTCCAATCCGAGAAAATGATAATTTTTCAAATAGAGCATTTTAATTTGACTAAAGATAAATATTTTAATTTTATAATTAAAAAATCCGAAGATCAGTTTTTTTTTGATTTGATATTAGTGACTCAAGACAGACCCAGGCTTTTCTTAGACTTAATATCGATTTTTGTTTCTGAGAATATTTCAGTTTATGAGGCAAGAATTTTTACATTAGATAATGGGGCAGTAATTGATACATTTAAATTTTCCCTTAACGATGAGAATAATTTTAATAAAACGGATTCGAAAAGAATATTAAACTCAATTAAAAAAAAAATTACAAATCTAGGTGAAGGTAAAGAAATGCAAATCGGCAAAAATTTAGAATCTAAGATTAAAATTTTAAAAAGAAAAGTTGATGTAAATTTTGATAATGAATCTTCATCGACTTACAGTATTTTAATTGTACAAACAAATAATCGACCAAAGCTTCTTTATGATATCTCAAATATCTTGATTAAAAATAATCTTATTATTTCAATGGCGAAGATTTCAACTAATGGAGATTTTGTTGAAGATAGCTTTCATTTGAGAAGCGAGTATGGTTTGAAGATTGAAAATAAAGATTTAATTAAAAATTTAGTGAATGAAATCACTGATAAACTTAATCATAATCTAAACGATGTTATTTAAAATAATTTCAATTGTAGGTTCTTTAACCTTTGTTAGCAGAATACTTGGATATATAAGAGATTTACTTATTGCGAGAGTAATTGGTGCAGGCATAGTCTCTGATTGTTTTTTTGTAGCATTTAAATTGCCTAACCTGTTTAGAAGAATTTTTGGAGAAGGAGCCATGAATGCCGCCTTTATTCCGGTTGTTTCTGGAGTCAGAGCTAATTCTGGTAAAAAGGAGTCAGATTATTTCTTTTCAAATATTTTTTCAATTTTATTAGTCTTTCTTTTTATTCTCATAATCTTAGTAGAAATTTTTATGCCATTATTCATTAGACTAATAGCTCCAGGCTTTTACTCAAATTCTGATAAATTTATGCTTTCAATTGATTTGTCAAGGTTATCATTTCCATTTGTACTGTTTATTTGCCTAACATCATTAATGGGTGCATATTTAAACACACTAGGAAAATTTGCCTCTATGGCAGTAACACCTATTATTCTAAACATAACATTGATATTTGTTTTACTCATTTTTTTTAAAAATGAAGATAAAGTTTATATCTCAAGTTCATTGAGCTTATCACTTTCAATAGCAGGAATAATTCAGGCTATTTGGATGTATTATAATATTAGGAAAAATAATTCAGGGTTATATTTAAATTTCTCTTTTAAAAAATTATTTCAAAAAAATAGAGAAACTCCAAAGTTTTTCAAACTGTTACTCCCGGCAATTTTGGGAAATGGAGCTTACCAACTAAACCTATTAATTGATATGATTTTAGCATCAACACTACCAGACGGTTCCATATCCTACTTATATTATGCAGATAGAGTTAATCAACTACCACTCGGAGTTTTAGGCATTGCAATAAGTACAGCATTATTGCCTCTATTATCATCTCAGATTAAAAAAAACCAATTAAAAGAAGCGAATGAAAGTATTTCTAAAGCAGTAAAATTTGGAATATTATTTTCTATTCCTGCATTTTTTGGAATTTTAATTTTTTCAAATGAAATAATTTCCTTTTTATTCTTTAGGGGGGCGTTTGAATTTACAGATGTGGGACTAACCGCAACAGCATTAGTTGCTTTAAGTTTTGGTTTACCAGCTTTTATTATGATAAAAATTTTAGTTGTTCCATTCTTTGCAAATGAAGATACAAGAACTCCAATAAAAATATCTCTTATATGTATGTTTATTAATTTAATTTTAAACTTGATTTTGATCAGAGATTTCTATCACGTTGGATTGGCTATTTCAACATCAGTATCGGCGTGGATAAATACCTTATTACTTTATTATATTTTAAAGAAAAGAAATAATTTTTCTTTTGATAAATCTATTATAAAAATTTTTGTAAAAGTATTAGTAGCTTCAATTGTTATGTCAATTTTAATTCTCCAATTGTATAAATTTTTTATAGTTAATTTGTTAGAGTATTCTTTTTTTAATACCAATTTTGCTCTTGTTGTGTGTATAATTCTGGGAATAATTGTTTATATTTTTGTACTATATGTTTTGGGTGCAAATGAATTTGAAATTGAAAAATGGAAAAATCAGAAGAAGAAGTTAAACTAATATTTTCTGGAGTTCAACCTACCGGTAATCTCCATTTAGGTAATTATCTTGGAGCAATTAAAAATTGGGTTGAATTACAGAAAAAAATGAAATGTATTTTTTGTATTGTAGATTTACATGCAATCACAACTTCAGAGAATCATAATCAAATTCTAAGAAATACGCGAGAGGTTGCTGCTGCGTATATAGCTTCAGGAATAGATCCAAAAAAAAATATTATTTTTGTTCAGTCCAACGTTACTGGTCACAGTGAGCTTTCATGGATTTTAAGTTGTCACACTCCAATAGGTTGGTTGAACCGGATGACACAATTTAAAGACAAGGCTGGAAAAAACAAAGAAAGAGCTGCTCTAGGTTTGTATTCATATCCTGTCTTAATGGCTGCCGATATTTTACTATACAAATCCACACATGTTCCTGTTGGAGAAGATCAAAAACAACACCTTGAATTAAGTAGAGATATTGCCCAAGCTTTTAACAGATATTATGATGTAAATTTCTTTCCAGTTCCAGAACCAATTATAACTGGAAATGCAACTAGGGTTATGAGCTTAAAAGACGGTTCAAAAAAAATGAGCAAATCAGACCCTTCAGATCAATCTAGAGTAAATCTTTCAGATGATTCCGAAGAAATAAAAAAGAAAATACAAAAAGCTAAAACTGATTCTGAGCCATTTCCATCAAGTTTAGAAAATTTAGATGATCGTCCTGAAATTAAAAATCTTATAAATATCTTTTCTTCACTAAATCATAGTTCACCAGAAAAAACTATTTCTCAATATTTATCAAAGGATTTTAAATATTTTAAAGAAGAACTATGTAACTTGGTCATAGAGAGAATTTCAAAGATTTCAGTCGAGATGCAAAAACTTCTCAAAGATTCTAGTTATCTTGATTCAATTTTAGTAGAAGGACGTGAAAGAGCAAATGAGATAGCTGAAACAAACATTAAAGAGCTAAAGAAAATAATTGGATTTTTTGGATCATGAGCTTTTACCTCCCAATTGCAGATATTCAAATAAATTTACTATTGATCTTATTTCTTGGTTTTTTAGTTGGTTTTATGTCTGGATTATTTGGAGTTGGAGGTGGCTTTTTAATGACACCTTTATTAATTTTCATGGGCATCCCACCTGCAACTGCTGTAGGAACAGAGTCAGTTCAAATTCTGGGTTCTTCAGTTTCTGGAGCAATGGCGCACGGACTAAAGAAAAATATAGACTATGAGATAGGAATTTTTCTTTTAGTTGGAGGGATATTTGGTTCAACTATTGGTGTAATTTTATTTAATTTCCTAAAGGAATCAGGAAATATTGATCTTATTATAAAATTTTCATACATACTTTTTTTGGCAATTATTGGAACATTAATGTTTATTGAAAGTACAATCTCACTTTTAAGGGAGAATAAAGTTGAGATTTCATCGAGAAGAAGAAAAAGGAGTATTTTAGATTATTTACCCTTGAAACTAAAATTTAGACAATCTAAGATTTTTATTTCAATACTATTGCCAATCTTTGTAGGAATATTTGTTGGATTTTTGTCTTCCTTTATGGGTGTAGGTGGCGGGTTTGTGATGGTCCCTGCAATGATTTACATTTTCGGGATGGGTACAGTTATAGCAATAGGAACGTCACTTTTTCAAATTGTCTTTGTGACTTTAAATGTTACGATTCTTCATGCTACTTTCAACTATTCCGTAGATCTAATACTGGCAATATTTCTATTGGTTGGAGGAGTCATTGGAGCGCAATATGGGTCAAAATTTACATCAAGATTTAAAGGAGAACAGATTAGAATTCTTTTAGCAATGATTGTTTTAATAGTTTGCATAAAGATGGGTATTGAATTAGTAAGTGAACCAAATGCAAATTCAAGGATAATTCTTCAAAATGTTTAGAAAGAAAATATACAAAATAGTATTTTTACTTTTTTTAATCTTCTTTGTAAAAGAAGGTGATGCTGAAACTCTCATATTTGATTTATCGGAGCGATTTATTGAGGTTTCAAGAGATAAAACTAATCCGGATTTCACAATTTTTGGTTTTACTGATTCAAAAAGCTCATTAGTTTTAAAAATAAAAGGACCAAATCAAAAGGTAATTCTCCAAAAGAAGAAAAAGGTATTAGGAATGTGGTCTTGGAATAAAACAGGAGAATTTATTTATCCAGGTCTTTTTCATTATTATACAAACAAAAATGACGATGAGATTGATTTTGAAGTTAAAAAGGACCTTTTTGATAATGTTAAGTTGATTGGCAAAGACAATGATAATTTGAAAAAAGATCTCATTAAAAAAAAAATGTCATTAGGTTTGTTTCTAATTAAAAACAATTCATTTGAAACAATTAACAAGAAATTACCAAACTTTTTCAAAATACCTGTTAAATTACCAAATAACTCTCCAGAGGGTTCGTATACAGTAAGCTTAAATATCATTGATAGTATAAATAATTTTGAAAGTAAGAAAGTAAAGATTGATATATATAAACCTGGATTAAGTTCGTTTATCTTTAAATTTGCTCATAAATTCTCATTTATATATGGACTTTTTTCTGCTATTATAGCAATCAGTTTAGGATTATCCGCGGGTTTGATTTTTAGAAGATTTTTATGACAGAAAAAGAACTTATATTTCTTGTCGTCCTTGATGACTCTAAAGAAATTTTTAATGCTCTTAGATATGCTGCAAGAAGAACAGCAAGAACAAATGGAAGAGTGGCACTGCTTTACACTTTTGAAACCCTAGAGTTTAGTCATTGGAAGGCAGTTGAGGATATTGCAGAAATCGAGTTAAGAGAGGAAGCTGAGTCTAAAATCAAAGAATACGAAAACTATGTTCTAACCTTTTCAAATAAAAAACCCAAAAAGTTTATAATGAAGGGTGATAGACTCGAGTGTATCATAAAATTTTTAGATGCTAATAAATTTATTTCAAATTTTGTATTAGCATCCTCACTTAATAAGTCAGGAGGAGGCCCTCTCATCAATGCCTTCACAATGAAGCATAATGACAAAATCAAGGTTCCAATAACTATAATACCTCCATTGTTAACTGAAGAAGAAATTGACAATTTGTCATGATTTAATTATTTTATATTTATGTTTATACAAACTGAAGAAACTCCAAACCCTGCAACACTTAAATTTGTTCCTGGTACTGTAATCTTAGAGTCTGGAACATTGGAATTTAAGAGTAAAAAGGAAGCTGAAGGTAATTTACTAGCAAAAAATTTATTTTCAGAGAATAATGTAAAAGGAGTTTTCTTTGGAAAAGACTTTATTACAATTACAAAGTCTGATGTAGTTGAGTGGGAAAGTTTAAAACCAACAATTTTATCAATTTTACTTGATTTTTTCTCATCAGGGGGGACACTTGAGGGTGGAGAAAAATTAAAGCCTGATTCAAATATTAAAGAATCTAAATATTCAAAAAAAGATCAAGAAATAGTAAAAAAAATTAATGAATTATTAGAGGAAAGAATCAAACCTGCTGTAGCACAAGATGGGGGAGACATAAATTTTATTAGATTGGAAAAGGGTGTTGTTTTTCTTGAACTAAGAGGCGCATGTTCCGGATGCCCAAGCTCTACCATTACCCTCAAATCAGGGATTGAAAATATGTTAAAATATTACATTCCAGAGGTTGAGTCGGTTGAAGCTATAAACCAGTAATGGAAAAAAATCTAGCAATCTATAGAAATCTAGTTGTATTACTTGTCTCTCTCGTTCTCATTAATTTAGCGATTGGATTCTATAAAAGCTTTTCAAAGATTAAGAGTATTGGAACTTCATCGTTAAGTTTTAGAATCCAAGATAAAACGGTTTTAAGTTATTTTACTAATAAATCTACAGTAGATTACATTAGCGAAGCAGAAGAGATGATCGATATCTTTGAAAAATATGATTTTTCAGTTGATACGTTTATGAATGATCAATCTTCTAACTTAATTATCTTTTCTAGTTGGCCAAACGATTTCCTTGATATCAAATCAATTAATAAAAGAAAGAAGCTATTTATAAATACTTTATTGCCAATAATCTTTTTAGAAAATAGAAAAATATTAGAGGATAGGAAAGAGATTCTTGATTGGTGGAATCAATCTGACGGTGAAAGTTTTTCTAGAGAATTTTGGCCTAATTGGTTATTTGAACTAAGTGAAAAATATAATTATACAGAATCGAGTTTAGGAAATTTATTAATTAGGGTAGATATAGTTCCTTTATCATTAGCACTCTCTCAGGCAGCTATAGAAAGTGGTTGGGGCACATCAAGGTATATGAATGAAGGCAATGCAATTTTTGGACAGTATACTTATGACAGTAAAGCTGGCATAAAACCCAAACAAAGGTCTGAAAATGAAAGATTCTTTATAAAGAAGTTCTCAACTTTATCCGATTCTGTTAGATCCTATCTAAAAAATATTAACACACACAATGCCTATGAAGGTTTTAGACAAGAGAGGAGAAAATTGAGAATGAATGGTGACGACTTACTGGGCAATGTATTAGCTAATTATCTTATAAATTACTCTGAGAGAAATCAAGAATACGTAGAGGACCTCAAACTCTTAATAGAAACAAATAATTTTATGAAGTTTGATAAAGCAGCAGGTCTTTTGAACTAAAGGCGTCGTTTTAACATTTTACCAAACCAAAAAACATCACCTTTTTGATCAACCAATGTACAGTTAATTCTGTATCTCACGCCAACTTTTAGTTTGTTTATATACAAGCGCACCTCGTTAAAAATATTTTTTTTTTCTAATTCTGCAGAATTATTAATAAAGCAGTTAATCATTTCTGAGGGAAAATTTGATTTAAAACTTAATTCGAGGCGACTTGACTTTAAAATTGTATCATTGAATGAAATATCAAAAGCATTTAAGGGTTTAGATTTTATAATTGTTTTAAATCTTTTTAAATTTCCAAATTCGTCGTTAAGTGAGAAACGTGGAAGCCGAAATTTGTTTTCATTTTTTTGGATAGGTGCAGAATGTTGAGAAAAAGCAAACTCATAATTTAATAATTTTATTAAATCTTCAATGTTTTGATTACTCTCTCCAAAGGGATATGAGAAAATTTTAAGCTGAACACCTAAGTGATCTTCAAGTTTTTTTTGATTCTCCTTTACCTCTCTAACTATCTCAGTTTCGTTTATTTCAAGAAAACTTCTGTGGCTCTTGGAGTGATTAAGAACAAGTCCATTATTTTTTGAAATTTCTTTGAGCATTGACCAACTCATAAAGTCTGAATTCGGTTCATTAGATACAAAATCGGCAGAAACAAATACACTAAATGGTAATTCATATTTTTTTAATATTGGAAAACCATTGAAGTAGAAAGATTTGAAAGCATCATCAATAGTTATAAAGACAGATCTTTCAGGCAATCTTTTTTTTTCTTTAAAATATTTTGATAATTCAGTTAGAGGAAGAATCTTAATATTTCCATCAATTAAATGTTTAATATGTTTTTCAAATAGAGCTTTTGAAATACTTGTACTTGGAAACTTGTTTTCATCGAATCTATGATACATCAGAACAATAATATTAGAATCTTCAGACTTTGTGTCTTTAAAATATACAAGACAAAAGACTAGAAAAAGTAATTTGATAAGAGAATTAAATATCATTTATGATTGGGAACTTTCTTGAATTAAATAGTTGGTAGTGCCACCATTCATTTCTAAAAAAATCCCATCCTGCATCTGTCATAATACCCAATAGCATTAGTCTATTTTTATAAGACTCCTCAGAGATATCAAGACAACCATGATAAGAGAGTCTCGAAAATTCATCAAACCCGGTCCCCATATCTAACTCGTTACCCTTTAAGTCTGTCAAGGTTAAATCAATTGCGACTCCTCTTGAATGAGGGGAGCCTTTGTTAGGAGGTGCTATGAAGTTTGGGTCAGGTAAACACTCCCAAAGTTTTTTTTGAACATATACAGGCCTGTAAGCATCAAAAACTTTTATAATAAGGTTTTGTTTTTTTGCTATTTGGACTGCCAAATCCAAATGTTCATAAGCAATCTTATGAATAAAGCATTCATTAGATTTATATACTCTTTCATTAGTAAAGTTGTTTGATGTTGAATATCTCAAATCAATAAGTACATCTATTTTTTTTTTGTTTACTTTAACTAAATTTTGATTCATTTTGAGAATTAAATCATGTTATCATTATCAATTTTTAGTTCAAGTCAAAGAATTTCTGTTGCTCTTTATGAAGAAGAAATCTTAAAGAAGTCTTGTGAACAAAAACTTGTTGATAAAAAAATAGATTCAATTTTTATGTTATTGAAAAAAGTTTTGAAAAATAATAGAAAAAAAATTAATAAAATTTTCTTTTCGGTAGGACCTGGCAGTTATACAGCATTGCGTTCGATTAAAGCTATTGCTCAAGGTGTTTCATTGGTCTATGATTGCAAAATCATAAATGTTACGGAGTTTGAAATATACCTTTCAGAATTAAAAGACAACAAAAATGATGTTCTTGTTTTCTTTGAAACTTTCAATAGAAAATTTTTTTATCAGTCATTCAGACCTTTTGAAAATATATATAAACCAAATTCAAATTGTTTGAACGGAGATTTGAAAAGTCTAAACAACTTTATCCTCAAAAGAAAGAAGCAAAGTAAAAGTCTTGATTTGATATCTGATTCAAGGAAAACCTTTTCTTCTTTGACATTGATAGGTACTTGTAAAAGAATAATTGCAAACCCCTCGGCGAAGAAGATTGCAAATGCAGTTTTTTTGGGGTACGGATCGAAAAGTAAAGAAATAATTTATCACCATACATATTATGAATGATTATTCTTTTAAAATACTTAAAGAAATTCATTCTAAGGAGATTTTTATTCTTCAGAATAAAAATATTGAGGACTTTGGACAAAATATTTGGAGAGCTGAGGAATTGACAAAATCAATTAAACAAAAAGTATTAGAAGGATATATTTTTATTCATGATCAAAAAATAAATGGTTTCTGTTTCTTTAAAAAGATAGATGACTTCATTGAAATTTATTCTATTTTTGTTGACCCTTTATTCAGACAAAAAGGTATAGCGAAAAAATTTATAGATAAATGTAAAGAATATTGTAACGAAAATAATCTAAAAAAAATCATATTAGATGTAAACGAGACTAATGATAATGCTATCGAGTTTTACAAGAAAAATAATTTTCTTTTTTGTGGCAAAAGAAAAAACTACTACAGAAACAACACGAACTTTAATGACTCATTTACGATGTATAAGTTACTATAAATTTAACTCAATTCAATTTCGAAGATATCTTTATTTTTTTGTGTGACCTTTATTTTGAAGTTTTTTATAAGGCTGTTTGATAGAAGCTCGAATTCCTTTTTTCCTTTTAATACTATAATCTTCTTTTTATTTGAATTTTTTTTAATAAATTCTTTTGTTTTTAGAAAACTCATAGGGCATTTTAAGTCAGTTATATCTAAAACTTTTTTTGTCATTTTTTTACTTATTATGTTATAATTATCATAAAAAATAATTAAACTCATTAGGCATTATCATAACGTCATAAAAGTTTAATAAAACTTAAATAATAGGTTAAAGAAATGAGCGAATTATTACAAAAGATAAATGTGCTAGGTCTTAAAATGACTGAACAAAGGAGGATAATAGTGAAGGTGCTCTCAAACTCTAAGGATCACCCCGATGTTGAATTAGTTCACAAAAGAGCCTCCAAAATTGATAAAAGAATTGGAATTGCAACTGTTTATAGAACTATCAAGCTTTTTGAAGACAACAATCTCTTAGAAAAGCATGAATTTAAAGGCTATAGCTCAAGATACGAAACAGTTAGAGAAAATCATCATCACTTAATAGATATTAGAAGTGGCAAGGTTAGAGAATTTAGAAACACGTTAGTGGATGCAATGCAAAAGCAAATTGCGAAAGAAATGGGCTATCAATTAATAGATTATAGACTGGAGTTATATGCTGTTCCAATTAAAAGTAAAACATCAAAGAAATAAACAAAATTCCCAGAATTTTTCTAAAATTGAGAGATTTAAGTTTATATTAAATAAGGTTAAATTTGCTGCCAGAAATGTTATTTACTTAAAAAAATGGTCAGATTCAGCAGAACCACAAGATAAAAAGACATATTTGTCCAAACATGTTTTGAACCCAAGGCATATGAATATTACTTTAAGTCGTTTTTCAATTAAGATCGTCAATGATACCCACCCCCTGATTAATAAAGTTAAAGAGTTAAGGCAAAAAAGCTTCTTTAAGAATTCAAAAGACACAGGACATGATTCAGATGAATTCGATAAATTTTGTGATCATCTAGTGGTTATTGATAAATCAATATCAAATGAATTTGTAGTTGGTACCTATAGATTATTACTTAAACCAAAGTTGTTTAAGAATCAAAAATTTTACAGTCAATCAGAATTTAATATTAACAACTTATTGAATTACAAAAATTCTACATTGCTTGAAGCAGGAAGATCTTGTGTCCATGAGAATTATAGAGATGGAACTATAATAAAACTCTTATGGAGAGGACTAGCTACTTATATAGCAAATAATCAAGTTGATCTAATTTTTGGTTGTGCAAGTTTTCCGTCTAGTAACTATAGATTATTTGTTAAACAGCTTTCTTATTTGTATCATTACCATAGTCCACCAAGCCATTTAAATACCCAACCCATTAAAAAACTTAAAGCTAATTTTAATTTTATTCAAAAAAACTTAATCAATGAAGAAGAGCTTTTTAGACAACTCCCTCCTCTTATTAAAGCATATATAAGAGTTGGTGCATGGATTGGCTCTGGGGCCATAGTTGATAAGAAATTTGATACTACTGATGTCTTAATTATTCTAAATTCCAAAAAAATTCTAAAGAAATATTCTCAACTATCATTTCAAAAGGCTCACTAATGCTTTATTCACCAATATTATCTTTTTTAAGGTTATTAGCACTTTTACCTTGGATTATAATTACGACTATTCTACATACTTTAAGTATGATAATTTCAAAAAAACTTTTTTTTATTTTTTATAGATTTATGTTCTTTGGATTGACCAAAATTTTTGGCATAAAGATCAATGCCATTGGGAACCCAAAGAAAAAAAAAGTTTTATTCATTTCCAATCACATATCATACCTAGACATTATAATATTAGGTTCTGTTGTTGACGCTATCTTTGTAGCAAAATCCGAGATTAAAAACTGGCCTATTATTAATAAACTGTGTTTAATAGGTAAAACAATTTTTGTTGATAGAGATAATTTAAGATCTGTAAAAATACAGGCTAAAAATATAAAAAACAATATGATAGATAGTTTTAATGTAATTTTATTCCCTGAGGGAACATCAAGTGATGGGTCTAAGGTGCTAGACTTTAAAAGTTCCCTATTTCAAGTCGTCGATAATGAAGAACTAAAAGCTTTTTCTATTCAGCCAATTTCTATTTCTTACAATAAGTTAGATGGCTTGCCATTAGTTAAAACTTACAGACCTTTTTTGGCATGGTTTGGGGCTATGGATCTTGTTTCTCATGTTTGGAAGTTCTTAGGTCTTGGAGTCAGTGAAGTAAACGTGCATTTTCATGAGTATAAAAAGTTTTCTTATTTTAAAAATAGAAAACATGCATGTAATTTCTGTCATGAAAAAATTTCTCAACAGGTTATTAATGATTTTCGTTCATTAGAAATTGATGATAAAATTAAATTAAATGAATTTAAATTCTTGTAATACAAAAAAAATCATTTAATTATTTATAATCATGAATCAGTCTTTTTTTATTAAAACGTATGGTTGCCAGATGAATGAATACGACTCAGAAAAGTTAAATGAGTTGCTAAGATTTAATGGTTACAAAGATTCAAAAAATTTTGAAGAATCGGATATTGCAATACTAAACACATGTCATATTAGAGAGAAAGCATCAGAAAAGTTATACTCAGATTTAGGAAGACTCTCAAAGTTTAAAGAAAATAAAGCAAAAGTTGGTAGAAAAATGCACATTATTGTTACTGGTTGTGTTGCTCAGGCCGAAGGAGAAGAAATTTTAAAAAGAAACAAAAGCGTTGATTATATTTTTGGCCCCCAGAATTTTCATAAACTTCCAGGAATTCTTAATAATGAAAAAAAAGAAACAGTTTTCAATGATTTTTTATGTGAAGATAAATTTGCTTCATTAGTTCCTTCAACCGGGAAGGAGATTAGTAAGTTAGTAACAATACAAGAGGGTTGTGATAAATTTTGTTCATTTTGCGTAGTGCCCTACACAAGAGGAGCTGAATATTCAAGACCATTAGAAGATATATATGCAGAGGTTATTTCTTTAGTAAAAGGTGGTGCTAAAGAAATTACTCTTTTAGGGCAAAATGTTAGCGCTTATCGATCAGATATAATAAAGTATGGCAAAAAAGTGCAAGTAAAGCTTGCCGATTTATGCGAAGCATTGGCTAAAATTTCAGGCCTTGAGAGAATAAGATATCTAACATCACATCCAATTGATATTGACGAGATTCTAATAGATCAGCATAAAAAGAATTCCAAATTGATGCCATTTCTTCATTTACCCGTTCAATCTGGTTCAAATAATATATTAAAAAAAATGAACAGAAAACATGATAAAAAGTTTTATTTAGACTTAATAAAAAGAATAAAAAGAGAAAAAAATAATATGGCCTTCTCTTCTGATTTTATTGTTGGTTATCCAGGTGAGACGGACAATGATTTTCAAGAAACTTTGGACGTGATTGAAAAGGTTAGATTTGCAAGTTCATATTCATTTAAGTATTCTTCTAGACCTGGAACACCGGCTTCAATTGATAATAATTTTGTGAATGAGAAGATAGCAGAAATAAGACTTAAAAAATTACAAGAAATCTTAATCAAACAGCAAAATGAATTTAACAATTCATTTCTTGATCAAACAACAAACGTTTTATTTACAGGAAAAGGTAAAAAAACAAACCAATTCGTTGGAAGAACTCCTCATCTTCAACCAGTTCATGTTTTATCAAATAATGATTTAACAGGTAAACTATTAAAAGTTAAGCTTTCTCAACTCACGTCTTTTTCTTTTCATGGAAAAATATCTAATTAGAGAAAAAATTGAAAAAGGATATTAACAAGGACTCAAACATATTTTCAAAAACAATGTCTTTTCGAGATAATTCATTGTTGACAATTGTTTACGGAGATCATGATAGATTTCTTAAAATAATTGAAGAAAAGCTCGATGTTTTAATTGTTACTAGAGGTAATCTGCTAAAAATAAGCGGTGAAGAAAAGATGGTTGAAATTACATGTAATTTACTAGAAACATTATTTGAAAATGCACAAAAAGACAATTTTTTAGATGAAGGAGAAGTTCATGGAATGATAAATTTATATAAAGAATCTAGGAACGGATCTTCCAAAAAAATTGAAAATATTGATTCATTAAGTTTTACTGCTGGTAAGAAATTAATAAAGCCAAGGTCAAAAAAACAGGTTGATTATTTTAATCTTGTTAGAAAAAAGAAATTAGTTTTTTGTTGTGGTCCTGCTGGTACTGGAAAAACATACCTAGCGGTAGCTTTGGCCGTTTCAATGCTCAAAACAGGACAGATCGAAAAGATAATTCTCTCAAGACCAGCAGTAGAGGCTGGAGAAAGGCTTGGGTTTCTTCCTGGGGATTTAAAAGAAAAAATAGATCCATATTTAAGGCCTTTATATGATGCATTAAATGATATGTTATCTTTTTCTGAAGTTTTGAAAAAAATTG
>CACFLM010000009.1 GCA_902567145.1 uncultured Alphaproteobacteria bacterium | reverse complement strand
TTTATTATAAACGTCTACAATTTTTAATATGAATAATAAAATTCTTGTTTCGATAGTTATGGGAAGTCAATCTGATTGGACAATACTTCGTTCTGCAGAAAAAGTATTAAATGATTTTAATATTACAAATGAGAAAAAAATAATTTCAGCGCATAGAACTCCAGAAAGGTTATACGATTTTACTAGAACAATTAAGAATAGAGAAATTGAGATAATAATTGCAGGTGCTGGGGGAGCTGCTCACTTACCAGGAATGATTGCAGCCCTAACAACAATACCAGTAATTGGTGTTCCAATAGAAACAAAAGCACTCAAAGGTTTAGATAGTCTACTATCCATTGTTCAAATGCCTGCGGGAATACCGGTACCAACAGTAGCAATCGGGAAGCCTGGAGCAATAAATTCAGCCTTATCTGCAATTTCAATTTTAAGCAACAAATATCCAAAAATAAGTAAAAAGCTTGAAATTTTTAGAAGAAAACAAACAAGTTCAATTAAAAAAAAACCAGTTAATGACTAAAAAAACACTTGGTATCGTTGGTGGAGGGCAACTTGGAATGTTTATTTGTATAGCCGCAAAGAATATGGGGTTAAGAACTATAGTTTACTCTCAAGAATCTAATTTTAGTGCACAAAAGTTTTGTAATGATTATTTAGTAGGAGATATTAAAAAAAATCAAAAAATTGAGGAATTTATTGAAAAAGCTGATTTTTTTACAGTGGAAACAGAGAATATTCCAAAAAAATTTCTTAGAGCAATCGAGAAAAAAAAAAAACTTTTTCCATCAAGTAGAATAATAGAGATTACCCAAAATAGACTAATTGAAAAGAAATTTTTAAATTCTTTAATTGGAATCAAAACAGCAAAATACTTTGAAATAAATAGCTTTAATGATTTAGAATATTATGCAAGAAAATTAGACTTTAATTGTATTCTTAAAACTAAAGAATTTGGTTATGACGGCAAAGGTCAATTTAAAATATTAGAAGAAAACTTATTAGAGTTTAAAGACAAAGAATTAAATAGATTTATTTTAGAAGAAAAAATAAACTTTAAATCTGAAATTTCAGTTATAGTAGTAAGATGTGAATCAAAAACAATTTTCTATCCTCCAGTTCATAATATCCATAAAGATTCAATTCTAAGAGAAACCATTTATCCTGCGAAACTTAATGAAGATTTAAAAAAGACTGCTATAAAAAAAGCTCTAAAAATTTCAGAAAGTCTTAAGTTAAATGGAGTTCTTGCTGTTGAAATGTTTATAACCAAAGATAACAGAATTTTAATTAACGAGCTAGCTCCAAGACCACATAACTCCGGACATTGGACTATGGATGCTTGTAAATCAAGTCAATTTGACAACTTAGTTTTAATGATTAATAAGAACACCTTAAATGAACCTAAACCGTTTAGAAAATGTAAGATGATAAATATTATAGGTAAAGATTATTTGTCATTCAAAAATATAAATAATAAATTTAAAGCATATGATTATTTCAAGAAACTAAGAGAGGCTAGAAAAATGGGACACTATATTTTATTCGAATGAAAAACACTCTTGATTTTAGACTTTAACTTGCCAAATTTAAGCACAGTTTTAATTTGCTTGTCGATTAAAAACTCAGTTTTGGAGAAATCTTTTGAATCATCTCTTAAGAAAAACAAAAAAGTTGATAGATATATATTCATTAATATAAATCTTTTACTATAATAATTAAAATCTGTTGATGAGTCGCCTGAAATAAACCAAATCTCATCACTAATATTAAAAAGCATTTTATTTATTTTAATGAAAGACTTTTGTTTCAAGGCTAGTTTTAAAATTATTTTTTTATCAAAAAAATGATCAATTATTTTAAGCCTATGAAGAACTAAGAATTTTATTTTTTCATTCACCCTAAAGTTTATAAAATTTCTAGGTTTTTTTTGATTCATTCTCTGATTTACGATATTAAAAATAAGAATCATTAAAGAATCGACACCATTATTTAATATTTCTTCATTAAGAGTTTTAGTTTTGTTCTGACTTAGTTTTAGGTCCTTAGCTGCCATACCAAGACTCTTTTCAAAGTCAAAACCTCTATTTAAGAAATTGAGTATTGTATTTACAATTTTAATTAAATCTAATTTATAATTCATAATTTTAAAAAAGTTATTTACATTATTTCATTATTTTATATAAAAGGAAGCACAATTAAAGGAGATATAAAATTATAAGAGTAAATGTAAGAGACAACAATCTTGAAAAAGCCATGAGAGCTATGAAGAAAAAACTTCAAAGAGAAGGAATTTTTAAGGAAATGAAACAAAGGAGAGCTTATGAAAAACCTTCTGAAAAAAAAGCAAGACTTTTGAACGAATGCACTCGAAGATACAAAAAAATGCAGAGAAAAAAATTTGAAATTCAAGGTTATTAAAAAGAACTCAAATTATTAGTTTAGGCTTTTGACAATGTCTTCCACCATCTTTTTTGCATCTGAAAATAACATCATTGTATTATCTCTAAAAAATAATTCATTATCAACACCGGCATAACCAGATGCCATCGATCTTTTGACAAATAACACAGTTCCACTATTTTCAACATCTAAAATTGGCATTCCATAAATAGGACTAGACTTGTCTGTTTTTGCAGCAGGGTTAGTTATATCATTAGCACCGATCACAAAAGCAGCATCAGTGTTGGAAAACTCACTATTTATCTCTTCTAGTTCGAAAACTTCATCATAAGGTACATTGGCTTCGGCAAGTAAAACATTCATGTGTCCTGGCATCCTTCCGGCAACTGGATGTATTGCATATTTTATTGTAACACCATTTTTTTTAAGAATATCGCACATTTCTCTCAAAGCATGCTGAGCTTGAGCAACAGCCATGCCATATCCTGGAACAATTATAACACTGCTTGCGTTTGACATAATAAAAGCTGCATCTTCTGGACTACCAGTCTTAACAGTTTTATTGTTATCTTTATCGACGGATGTACCCTCTTCTACCCCAAATCCTCCTAAAATAACACTTATAAAAGACCTATTCATACCTTTGCACATAATATAGCTTAAGATGGCACCTGACGCTCCCACAAGAGATCCTACAATGATCAAAAGATGATTGGATAGAGTGAATCCAATCCCAGCAGCAGCCCACCCTGAGTAAGAATTTAACATTGAAACAACAACAGGCATGTCAGCCCCTCCTATTGGAATGATCAAAAGTATACCTAAAAGTAACGACAAAAAAACAATCATCCAGAAAGTATCTTTTGAAGACTCCAGAGCAAACATAACAGTGAGAATTATTAATGAAATAAATATTACTAAATTAAGAAAGTGCTGACCAAAAAATGTTGTTGGTGCTCCGCTAACTATGCCTTGAAGCTTTAAAAAGGCAATTATTGATCCGGTAAAAGTTATTGCACCAATGGCCACTCCAATTGACATCTCTACCAAACTAGAAAGAAATATTTCTCCATTCTGATCTACAATCCCATAACTTCCTGGTGTGTAAAAAGCACTTGTCGCCACAAAAACTGCAGCTAGGCCGACTAGTGAATGAAATGCGGCAACAAGTTGTGGCAGCGCAGTCATCTCAATTTTCAAAGCTATAAATGTGCCAATGGAACCCCCTATTATAATTCCTAAAACAATAAGTGTTATAGAATCTACATTTGGATTGTTTAGGGTAGTTATAATTGCTAGAACCATCCCAATTATACCCATGACATTCCCATTCCTAGCAGATTCTGGATTTGATAGGCCTTTTAGAGCTAAAATAAAAAAAATCGCTGATATTAGATAGCAGATAGCTGTTAGATTTTCTGTCATTTATCCTTCTTTTTTTCTTTCTTCTTAAACATTGACAACATTCTATGTGATACTACAAAACCTCCAAAGATATTAATTGATGCCAGAACGATGGCTAAAAAGCCCAAAATCGAAGAAAAGTTAATTTCATCTGGTCCAGCTGCGATAATTGCTCCTACAATTATAACACTTGATATTGCATTAGTAACTGCCATTAGAGGAGAGTGTAAGGCTGATGTAACTCCCCAAATAACATAATAACCAATGATACACGCTAAGATAAAAATCATTAAAAGATTTATAATAGGATCAATATTTTCCATTATGGTACTTTCTTGTTAGAATTAATTAAATTTTTTATTACACAAGTTTCTTTAACAACTTCATCATCCCAATTAAAACTTTTAAATTTCCCAGATTCACAAGAATTCATGATAAAATTTATAACATTTTTTGAAAACAGTCTGGAAGAATCTTGAGCAACGGTCGATGCTAAATTTTTGGGACCAATTATTTTCTTTGATTTAAAATTTACTGTCTCGCCATGTTTTGTTAATTCGCAATTTCCTCCAAATTCAGATGCTAAATCCATTACTATACTTCCAACTTTCATAGACTCTAGCATTTTCTTACTAATAAGTTTTGGAGCCTCTTTCCCAGGAATGAGGGCAGTCGTGATTACTATATCAACTTTTTTTATTGTCTCTTGTAAAACTAAGTTTTGTTTTTTTTTATAAGACTTTGTCATCTCTTTAGCATAACCTGCTGATGTTTCACCAGAATCACCATCATTCTCAACTTCTACAAACTTTGCACCAAGACTCTCCACCTGTTCTTTAGTTGACGACCTTACATCAAATGCAAAAACAACTGATCCTAGTCTTTTTGCAGTTGCAATTGCTTGAAGCCCTGCCACACCTGCTCCTATTACTAAGATTTTTGCTGGAGCAACGGTTCCTGCGGACGTCATCATTAATGGAAAAGCCTTATTAAAGTCGCTTGCTGCATCTATCACCGCCTTGTACCCAGCCAAGTTACTTTGGGAAGATAATACATCCATACTTTGTGCTCTAGAAATTCTTGGCATCTTTTCTAAAGCGAAGACATTTATTTTTAATCTTTTTAAAAGATTAAATTCCTTTGAAAATTTCTGCTCGTAAAGCAAAGTTAAGAGTTCACAATTTTTCAAAAAATTATATTCATTTATCTTTTTTTGTTTTATCGGTCTTTGAATTTTTACAACTAGATGAGCTTGGTTGTAAAGTTCATTTAGCTTCATACAAATTTTAGCACCGCTTTTTTTATAATGATCGTCAGTATACGATGATTTAACACCAGCATCTTTTTGTACAAAGACATCAAACCCCATTTTTATTAATTGGGGAACACAATCTGGGGTTATGCTAACTCTGTTTTCGCCTTCGGTAATTTCTATGGGTACTACTAATTTCATAATGCAATATAAACTAACTTATTTTTTCTAAATCATCTATGAGATTTTTAATTAGATTCATTCCCATTTGCCAAAAGTTTTTGTCTTTAGGATTAAGTCCAAAGTCTTTTAACAAAACTTGATAGTTTTTAGAACCACCAGAATATAATAAATTTAAGTATTTATCATTAAAGCCATTAGGAGACTCTTCAAACTTTGAATATAAAGAATTTACAAGACAGTCCCCGAATGCATATGCATAAACATAAAACGGAGAATGAATAAAGTGAGGTATGTAAGCCCAAAAATAATCATAATCTTTTTTGAGGTCTATATAGTTTCCTAGACTTTCTTTTTGAGTTTGTAGCCATATTTTCGATATATCTTCATCTGACAACTCAGTCTTTACTCTCATTTCATGAATATTTCTTTCAAATATAAAAAAAGAAATTTGTCTAAATACAGTATTTAACATATCTTCGATTTTTGATCGCAGAAGATAAATCTTTTCTTTCTTATTTTTTGAACTTTTTAATAAAGATTTAAATGTCAACATCTCTCCAAAAACACTGGCTGTTTCAGCAAGCGTCAATGGAGTGTCTGCTTGAAATAAACCTTTTTTATTAGCTAAATATTGATGTACACCATGCCCTAATTCATGAGCAAGTGTCATAACATCTCTAATTTTACCTTGAAAATTTAAAAGAATGTAGGGATGGCACGATGGAACGGTTGGATGTGAAAAGGCGCCCGACGTTTTGCCCTCTAAAGGTTGAGCATGAATCCACGAATTTTTAAAGAAAAGTTGTGCAACATCACCCAACCTTTCATCAAAATCATAATACGATTTTAGCACAATTTCTTTAGCTTCGTTCCAAGAAATATTGAAGTTTTTCGATTTAGGGTAAGGGGCATTTCTATCCCAGAAATGTAATTTTTTTTTTCCAAAATGTTGAGCTTTATATTTGTAATATCTATGACAGATAAATTTATAGTTATCTTTTACTGTTTTAACCAAGGAATCTACGTCTTCTTTCTCAATTTGATTAGATAAATGTCTAGATGATTCAGAAAATTTAAAACCTCTTATATTTTTGTCAATATCAAGGTCTTTTGAAATATTATTCATTATAAAAGTAAAGTTAAAAATATTTTCTTTAAGTGTTGAACCAAAGCATAATGCAGCGTCCTTCCTAATAGACTGGTCAGACGATGTGAAAAGATTAAGTATTTCAGTTTCACTTAGTTTTTTATTTCTAAAGCTAAATTTCAACCTTGTCATAGTTTGATCAAAAAATTTAATCCATGCAGATGAACTAGTTAGTGATTTCTCCATCAATAGTTTTTCAACAACCTCAGTTTGTTGATATTTCTTGAACTTATTAAGATTTTCGATCCAGCTTTTATACTTTGTTGTCTTTAGAGTATTAATTTTTGTTTTACTTAGTTTATTAAATTCAAGGCTAAAAAAAATAAGATTTTTCTCAATATTTGATAAAGCCTCATCAGTGCTTTGATAGAATTTACTTTTATTTTTATTAAGTTGATCAGTACAATGGGTTAAAAAAGAAAAACTTTTTATAAAATATATTTTTTCCTCAAGTCTTTCGTATTCTATTATCGCTTGAAATAATACTTTAACATTAAGTCTTTTAAGCTTGCCTTTATATTTGCTTGAAAATTTAATAATATTTTTATTTAAATTTTTTAAATCGTCACTTATCAATTTAGATTTATAATTAGGATAAAAATCTGCAAGATTCCAAGTAGGTAAATTTGACATAGAAATTAAGTAAAAGTTAATATATTAAAATGAATAAAAAAATTAATTTTTCAAGTCTTTTAAAAAAAGCAAATAGCTTAACAGATATTTTTAACTACTACAAAAAAAATTTTCCAGAAAAAAAGTTTTTGTTCAAAAAAGAAAAAAATAATTGGAAAGGTAAATCTTTTTTTAATATTGGTCTAAATATCGAGAAGATTTCGTCCTCACTTAAAAAACTTGATGTTAAGAAAGGGGATAGAGTATTTCTTTTATCATCAAACAGAATAGAGTGGGTTGAATTCGATATTGCGATTATGCAGTCGGGTGGGATTACAGTTCCTTCTTTTGTTACTAACAATATTTCCGATAATAAGTTCATTATCAAAGACTGTGAGCCGAAAGTAATCATATTTGAAAATGAGAAAATTTATTTAAAAAACAAGGTTTTTTTAAAGAATTTTGACCACTCAAAGATTGTTATCATAGAAAAAACCAATAAATTTCTCGATTATAATAAAATTATTTCACAAAAAAATTATAAATACATACCTCCAAAAATAAAAAAAGATGATCTTTCAACAATTATCTACACCTCTGGAACCAGTGGAAATCCAAAAGGAGTAGTATTAAGTCATAAAGCTTTGATACATAATTTATTTGCAGCGCTTCAAATTATAGAAGATTTTAAAATTGACAAAGAAAGGTTTATTTCATTTTTACCATTATCACATTCATATGAAAGAGTTGCAGGACTTTATTTTCCTCTTTTAATAAATGGTCAAATTTTTTTTTGTACTTCTTTAGATAAATTAATGAAAGAAATAAAGGAAGTTCAACCTACAATCTTCTCAGGAGTTCCTAGATTGTTCGAAAATATCTTCAAAAAGATTAAAGGACAGATTAGAGATTCTGGATTAATTAAAAAATTTATACTAAGGACTGTATTTAATTATATTGAAGAAGAAAATAGTAAAATAATTAATGTAATTTTTGGAAAATTTTTTATAAATATTTTTCTAAAAAATAAAATAAAAAAAACCTTAGGAGGTAGGATTAAAGCTTTAATATCTGGAGGCGCTGCACTAAATCCTAAGATTGGGTTATTCTTTAATAAAGTTGGACTAAATCTTCTTCAAGGTTACGGACAGACGGAAGCAGCTCCATTAATAAGTTGTAATTTAAAACAATTAAATGATCCTAAAACAGTTGGCTTTCCTGTTAAGAATGTCAAAATCAAAATCTCAGATGATAATGAAATTCTTATTATGGGAGATAATGTAATGAATGGTTATTGGAGAAACAAAAGACTTACAAAAAGAACCATTATAAATAAATGGCTTCACACAGGCGATTTAGGTTATTTAGATGAACTTGGAAGAATAGTAATAAACGGAAGAAAAAAAGATCTTATCATAACATCAGGAGGAGACAATATTTCAGTGCAAAGAATTGAATATTTACTATCTAAAGAAATTGAAATAAATCAAGCTATTATTTTTGGGGATAATAAGCCCTATTTAATTGCATTATTAGTTCTTGAAAACAAAAAATATAGAAAATCAATTAAAGAAATTATAAATAAAATAAATAATTCATTAAACTCCATAGAAAAAATAAGAAAATTTATGATTTTAGAAAAACAACTCACATATGAAAATGGATTTTTAACTCAAACCCAAAAAATAAAGAGAGAAAAAGTTTTTGAAAGTTATAAAAAGGAAATTGAAAATCTTTACAGTTAATTTTTTATATTTTGTAATAATCTCTATACCAACTTATAAACTTTGGAATACCCACGGTTATTTTTGTTTTCGGGTTAAAATTTAGATCTTTTTTACTTTCACCTATATCTGCAAAAGTCTTTTCTACATCTCCAGGTTGCATAGGCAACAAATTTTTTTTTGCCTTAACTTTTAAGTTTCTTTCAATTATGGCTATGAATTGTTCCAAAATCTCAGGATTACTATTACCAAGGTTATAGATTCTATGAGAAAGGTCACTTTTTAAGTTTACCGCTCCAGAAATTCCTTTTACTATGTCATCGATATAAGTAAAGTCACGTTGCATTTTTCCATAGTTAAAAATATCTATCTTTTTTTTTTCTAATATTTTTTTTGTAAAAATAAAAGTTGCCATATCTGGTCTTCCCCAAGGTCCATAAACTGTAAAAAATCTTAACCCAATGCAGTTAATTTTAAATAAGTGGGAATAGCACTCAGCAAGAAGCTCAGAAGATTTTTTAGATGCTGCATATAACGAAACTGGTTTGTCTACTCTATGTTTAATTGAAAAAGGCATTTTTTTATTTCCTCCATATACAGATGATGAGCTTGCATATATAAATTTTTTGACTTTAAGTTTTTTTGCAAACTCAAGCATATTGATTTGTCCTAAAACATTTGAGTCAATATATGTATATGGATCTTTTAGAGAATGCCTTACTCCAGCTTGTGCAGCTAAATTAATAATCACATCTAAATTTATAGTTTTAAATTTCTTATATAAACCCTTATTCTGAATATCAGTTTTGTAAAATTTAAAGTTTGAAAAGCCTTTTAATATTTTTAGTCTATTTTTTTTTAGACTTGGTTCATAATAATTATTTAAATTATCAATACCAAAAACTTTATGTTTTTTTAAAAGAAATAAGCTTGCATGAAAACCAATAAATCCAGCAGCGCCGGTAACTAAAATATTCATCTATTCAATTGGTGTTTGAAATTTTTTTTTCCACTCAGTATATTCCATTCCATAAATCTCTGATCGAACACTATCGTAGTCAAGGGAAACATTTTTTTTTTTTGCTTCCTCTACCATCCACTTTGATAAACAATTTCTACAAAAACCAGCAAGATTCATTAAATCAATATTTTGAACATCAGTATTTTTCTGAAGATGATCAACAAGTCTTCTAAATGTTGCCGCTTCTATACTTTCTTTCTCACGATTATTGGTCATAAAGTATATTCTTAAAAATATTTGAAAATAAATCTACATATTTTTTAATTCCTTTTTGCTCACAAATCAAATCGTTTCTTATTTCTATAGATATATTATCTATATTAAATGTTTTATTAAGTTTATCTAAAGTATAATTATAATGAAAACCAGAATAAGGAAAATTTCTTCCAAAATGTATTTTCTTTTCAATTAAGATTCTTTGAATCGGCAATAAAAGATTCATATTTTTGTTCCACAACAACCCCACATCAATCCCCCTATTCATGTTCAAAGATTCTTTTGTAAAACTATGTATTGATACTAAAGAGACTTTTTTGAAGTTTCTTATTTTTTCTTTTACAAAAACAGCCAAATTATCGTGATAAAGATTATGATAAAATTTTATCCTATTTTTTCTTTCATTACTTGAGATTCTTAGATTACCAGGTATTTCAGTTCCAAATGAATTAGAAACAATTAAATCACGATCATTCTCATTTCTATTTGGATCAATTAATAGTCTAGAAAAATTTGATAAAAAATAAGATTGATTTAACTTTCTTGCTAATTGTGAAGTAAGTGCCTTTGCACCAATATCGTATGCTATATGACTTCTTAATTTTCTATCTGAAATGCCTAGTTGTTTGAATTTCTTTGGAATATAGTTTGTCGCATGATCACATATAAAAACCAAATTATTCACTGATTTTTTTTTTATAAAATCTTTTGCAAAAAAAACTCTTGCCATCTTCATTTAATTTTATACAAAAAAAATTATAAGTGTAGTATAAAGTAGTTAAGAAATGTTAAGAAACAGAAATACAAAAATAATAGCTACTCTCGGTCCAACCTCATCATCTCCAGTAAAAATTCATTCACTTTTTCAAGCAGGTGCAGATATCTTTAGACTTAACTTCAGTCACGGAACCCACGAGGACCATCGAAGAAGAGTTTATCATATTAGGCAATATGAAAAAAGATTGGGAAGACCTATAGCAATCTTAGGAGACCTACAAGGTCCAAAAATAAGAATTGGAGATTTCAGAAATTCATATGTTATATTAAAAGATAATCAAAAATTTAACTTAGACCTAAATCAGAAACTTGGTGATACATCAAGAGTTTTACTACCACATCCTGAGATTTTTAAATCTGTAAAGAAGAATAATAAAATACTAATTGATGACGGAAAAATTATTTTAAATGTTGAGGCAGTCAACACTGAAAGGATTATTACAGAAGTAGTTAATGGAGGAAAAATATCTAATAAAAAGGGAGTGAATATACCAGAAACATTTATCAAAGTTTCCTCATTAACTGATAAAGATATTAAAGATTTAGAACTTTGTCTTAACTTAACTCTGGATTATGTTGCGTTATCCTTTGTTCAAAATGTTAAAGATCTAATTGAGCTAAAGAAATATACTGGTGAACAAACTGGTGTAATGGCCAAATTTGAAAAACCTCTCGCAATAAAAAGAATGGATGAAATCTTAAATCATTGTGATGCTGCTATGGTTGCCAGAGGTGATTTAGGTGTTGAAATGCCTCCTGAAGAAGTACCTATTATTCAAAAAAGACTTGTTGATGCGTGTAGAAATCAAGGTAAACCTGTTGTAGTAGCTACCCAAATGCTTGACTCTATGGTTAACTCTCCATCTCCGACAAGAGCAGAAGCTTCTGATGTTGCAACAGCTGTTTTTGATGCGGTAGATTGTGTTATGTTGTCAGCAGAGACAGCCTCGGGAAAATTTCCCGTAGAATCTGTTAAGATAATGGACAGAATAATAAGGGGAGTTGAAAATGACTTCTCATATAGACAAATGCTTGATAGCAAAAAAATTAAATTAGAAGAAACCACGTCAGATGCCATCAGTTCTGCTGCTTCTCAAGTTGTAAAAACGGTTTCTGCTAAAGCGATCTTTACATATACCAGATCAGGTGGAACTGCAAAAAGAGCAGCCAGAGAACGTCCTTCTGTACCAATTATAGGTTTATCACCTGAAAGACTCACTGCAAGACAACTAGCTCTTATTTGGGGCGTGCATAATATTCATGCCTTAGAGCCAAAGAGTTTTTCAGGTATGATTGAGAATGCGTGTGAACTTGCAAAGAAGGAAAAAATTGTTAAGAAAGGTGATTATGTTGTTATAACTGCTGGAGCTCCTATAGGAGTTTCAGGATCAACGAATAATCTAAGAATAGCAAGAATTAATTAACCTTGACGGGCTTTAAATCTAGCGTCAGTTTTATTTATGACATAAAGTCTACCTTTTCTTTTAACAACTCGACAGTCTCTGTGTCTAAGTTTAGCAGATTTTATTGATCTCAAAACTTTCATATTAGATTCAAACTAATTAATTCTAAAAATTTGTCAATCATAGAAAATATATTAGTATCTTTGAATGAATAAAACTCTTATAAAGCTTCTAAATTCATTTTCAGACAAAGTTGGTTTAATAAGTTCATTCTTAATATTAATACTAATTCTTTTAGTTTCCCTTTCGGTAATATTAAGATATGCCTTTTCGATTGGATTTATATGGCTTCAAGATCTCTATATATGGGTACATGCAATATTTATTTTGTTGGGAATATCTTATACTCTAAAAGTTGATGAGCACGTAAGAATAGATCTGCTATACAGATCATTAAGTAAAAAAGCAAAAAAAATTGTAAATTTTGTAGGAATAATAATTTTTGGAATGCCCATAACCTTCTTGTTATTAAAGAACGGAGCAGATTATTTTATTAGATCATACAATTTAAATGAAAGCTCAAGAGAAAGTGGGGGCTTGCCATACATATTCATACTAAAGTTTTTCATTTTTTTTCTAGGGTTTCTAATTTTTTTAGAAATAATAAGACAAATTTTAAATTATTTAAAAAAAAATGACTGAATTTCTAAGTCATGAATTTTTTGCAATTCTTCTATTTGTATTACTGGCAATCTTCCTTCTAGCTGGTTATCCGGTCTCACTTACATTGGCAGGAACAGCAATAATTGTTGCTGTTATAGGATATTTTGCAGATTTATTTCCTTTGGTTCTTTTAAATGTTTTACCAAATAGAATATTTGGATTAGTTACTAATGAAACTTTAATTGCTGTTCCATTATTTATATTTATGGGTGTAATGCTTGAAAAGTCTGGTATTGCAATATCTCTACTAGAAAATATGAGTAAAATGTGGGGTAAGATTAGAGGTGGCCTTGTATATTCGATTTTAATTGTCGGGGTTTTGATGGCTGCATCAACCGGAATTGTTGGTGCAACCGTTGTAACTATGGGAATCCTAAGCCTACCGTTAATGATTAAGTGGAATTATAATAAAAAAATTTCTGCAGGAATAATTTGTGCCAGTGGAACTCTGGGACAAATAATTCCCCCATCAATTGTTTTAGTTTTACTAGCTGATATCTTTCAAGGTGCAAACGAACAAGCATCTCAAATAACTGGTGACTTAGCGCCTACTCCAGTAAGTAGTGTAGACTTGTTTGCTGGAGCAATATTACCAGGTTTGCTCCTTGTAATTTTATACACATTTTGGATATTTATTTGTTCAGTTCTGAATCCAAGAAATTTTCCAATAAAAAGTAATTCAAAGGAAAGCTTAGATCTAAGAAGTATGCTTTTAACAATTTTACCACCAATTCTTTTAATAGTTTTAGTTTTAGGCTCGATTCTTTTCGGTATAGCAACACCAACAGAGTCTGCCTCATTAGGAGCATTCGGATCTTTATTGATTGCATTAAAAAAAGGGATAAAAAAAGAAATTTTAAAATCTGTTTGTGTAGAAACGCTTAAAATAAATTCAATGGTCTTTTTTGTCTTATTTGGTGCCTCACTTTTTTCTTTAGTATTTAGAGGTTTTGGAGGAGATCTCATGGTTGAAAGTTTTTTAACTGATATACCAGGTGCAAAAATAAATTCTTTGATAATAGTAATGGTTACAATTTTTATTCTTGGCTTCTTTCTGGATTTCTTTCAGATTGTTTTTGTGATCGTTCCAATTGTAGGACCTTCTCTAATTTCAATGGGTTATGATCCAGTATGGCTAGCTATTATGTTCGCAATAAACCTTCAAACGAGTTTTCTTACCCCACCATTTGGTTTTGCATTATTTTATTTAAGAGGTGTTGCGCCAAAAGAAATTAAGACGACCGATATTTACTTGGGAGTTATTCCATATATTTTTATACAAATATTAACACTATTAATATTATTTGAATTTCCTCAAATAGTTACTTGGCTCCCAAATAAATTATAATTAAATTCTAGATTCAAGAAAGCTTTTCTCAGAGTAATTAGACCAAAAAATAAATAATTTTCTGTAATCAATTATACTCTTTAGTATTTTTTTACCTAATTTATCTTTGTTCGCATAGTCTTTAACAACCTCATGGGATCTCTTATTTAGCGATTTTAAAAGCTCTTTAGGATATTTAACAAAATTTACATTATATTCTTCTTTTAGTTTTTTAATTGCAAAACTATTTCTTGCGAAAAACTCTGAAGCAATAGCAGAGTTGGATTTCATGCAACACACTTCAATTAATCTTTTAAGGTCGTTATCTAAAGAATCCCATGATTTAAGATTTATAAATGCTTCTAAGCAAGTGCCAGGTTCATGCCATCCTGGATAATAATAATATTTACAAACCTTGTGGAGACCTTTTCCTAAATCAGCTGCTGGGCCAATCCATTCTGTTCCGTCAATAGTGCCTGAAGAAATTGCTGGAACAACGTCAGGACCGGGTAAAAGAACAACATTGGTCCCAAAACTCTTTAAGACCTCACCGCCTAAGCCTGGCATTCTAAATTTTAAACCTTTAAAATCTGATGGTAAAATTATTTTTTTATTAAACCATCCGCCCATTTGGTTCCCAGTATTTCCAGCGGGAAAAAACTTCAGATTAAATTGATTATAAATTTCATCGGCAAGTTTAATTCCCCCACCATTGTAAAACCAAGAACTCATTTCTTGATAATTCATACCGAATGGAATTCCAGATAAAAGAGAAATAGATGGAGATTTCCCAGCCCAATAATAGGGTGAACCAAATCCCATCTGACATGTACCACTCTGAACTACATCAAAAGATTCAAATGCACTAACAAGTTCATTGGCGTGAAAAAGTCTAATATTTAAGGCACCATCTGAAATTCTTGTGATTTCATCACAAATTTTTGAAAAGGCCCTACCAAGTATCCCGGCTTTATCGAATGCAGAAACAGCAACCCAAGTATTTTTTTTTTTTGATTTTACTATATTTGGAAACATTACCGAGGTGGCGGCAACTCCTCCAATTATCCCAGATCCAATTGTTTTTTTTAAAAATTTTCTTCTAGTCATTTCATTTCCTATGGTGGGCGGAACAGGGTTCGAACCTGCGACCTATTGCGTGTCGAGCAATTGCTCTCCCAGCTGAGCTATCCGCCCAATCCGATGAATATACAACTTAAAACATAAACCAACAAGAGAAATGGCACACTATTTGCTGTGAACACATATGTTTTCAATAATTAAAACAGGACTGAACGCAGCAAATAGAGATTTAGCAGTTATATCGAATAACATAGCTAATGCAGGAACTAACGGTTTTAAGAAAAGCGAAGCCCAATTTGAGGATTTATATCACTCGCAACATAATAATTCTACAGAAAAAGCTAAGGGTATGGGTGTTAAAACAATAAAGCCTAGACAAAGCTTTGCTCAAGGGTCGCTTCAAGCAACTAATGGGAGTCTTGATCTTGCAATAATGGGAGAAGGTTTTTTTGTTTTAGGTCAACCTTTAGGAAGAACAACTGGTACAAGCGCAGATCAGATAGCTTACACCAGAGATGGTTCATTTCAATTAGACAGAGAGGGAAACTTAGTTAATACTGATGGCTTACCTCTTCTAGGGCTGGGACAATCACAAATTAATATTCCTTTTTTAAGAACAACCGAAACCAACTCAAACCCAGAATTATTAACTGAAATCTCTATAGACAGCGAAGGTGAAATTAGCGCTACATACGGATTAGATACTACTGTTAAAGTTGG
Organism: uncultured Alphaproteobacteria bacterium; assembly: GCA_902567145.1. The sequence goes on along the minus strand of CACFLM010000009.1, from coordinate 4,823 downwards.
ACAAATCCAATTAGCAGATTTTGTAAATGAACATGGTTTAAAAAATATAGGTAACGCAAGGTTTAATGAAACACCAGAGAGTGGAGTCCCTACTTTTGGTCTACCAAAAGAAAGAACGATTGGTAAGATTCAAGCTGGATTTTTAGAAAAATCAAATACAGATATAACAGATGAAATAATTCTAATGTTAAGAACTCAACAAGCATTTAATGGATGCGGAAAAATGCTTCAGTCAGAGGTCGATGTAACAAAAAAGCTCTCAGCTAGATAATCACAATAATGGAATATTCCAACTAATAGATTCAATTTTAATTTTAGTCATATCTTTAACATAAAGATCTCCCTGCTGATTAATCATTAAACTATCTAAAGTTTTTATAGAAATCTTTATTTTTTTTGTTGAATTTTTCTTTAATGAAAGATGCCTTATAAGTTTGTCTACTTTTAAAACATCATAGTATAAATTAACTTCCATTAATGCTTTATCAGAATGAATAAATAAATTATTTGTTGACTTATTTTTCTTTTCTTCAACTGAAAGTTTGCACCTTCCTCTCGAAATATTCTCAAACCCACAATCAAAGTTAATACTTAAATTATTTTCAAAAATTAAGTCTATATTATCAACTCTTAAAAAGACTTTATTAATTTTTCTCCAATTATTCTTTTCAATTTGGATTGATTTCATTTCTTAGTTTCTGGATTATTGATTTCTTTATTTGAGACACTCTCCCAGTGCTAATTTCCATTACCTCAGCAATCTCATAAATATTTAACTCTTCAACATAGTATAATTGTGCAACCATAGCCTCCCTTTGATTCAAAACATCAAGTGCCTTAAAAATCTGATCTTTTAGTTCTTTGTTTTCTAAACTAGATTCAGGATCATCATCCTTACTAGCAAAAAGTATGGAATATTCATTATATGCAGAATCAAGGCTTTGAACAACATTTGCCTCAAAAGCCTGTTTCCAATAATTAAACTCTTCATCTGAGATATCTAAATGATTTATTAATTCTCTTTCAGAAACTTCTCTATTAAGTTTTCTTTCAAGCTCTAGTCTTGATCTTTCAAATTCTTGTTTTTTTTTTATTGTAGTTCTACAAAGGTTAGAGTTCTTTCTTAAATAGTCAATTATCGAACCCCTAATTCTCAATTGAGCGTATTGTGCAAAGTTAACTCCTTCTCTAGGCGAGTATTTCTGGGCAGCATGAATTAATCCCTCCATTCCTTGCTGAATGAGGTCCTCTATCTCAACAATATTTTGAACCCTTCCGTGCAGTTGCCATGCGATTTTCTTTACAAGGTTAAGATTGTTTTCTATTAAATCGTTTATTGAGGTTTGTGTCTTTTCCAAGTAATATTTATTATTCATGATTTATAGCTTACGCTCTTTTTTTTACTTTTGAAAGAAAAGTTAATCCTCCCCACTCATTTGATGGTGTTTCATTAATTTTTTTAGCAATTTTTAGAAAAGATTGAGAAATGTCAGACTTTGGATCACTTACAATAATTGGGGTTCTATCAACAATTGACTTTCTTATTTTTCCGGAAGTTTTAACACAACCAACATAATGAAGGTTTACGTCTAAAAATTGAGAAGTAATAGATTGAAACTTCTTAAACAATTCATTTCCATGGTCATCGTCATCAACTTGATTAACAGCAATACAATAATTCTTAAATGTTGATTTTGAATATAAAGCTTTAATCAAAGCATATGAATCAACAAAACTTGTCGGCTCCCCAACTATAACGATAAGTATTCTGTCGCATGCCATAGAAAAAACAAGTGCATTATCCTCGGCACCCGCGGCAATATCAACCATTAACCTTACGTTCTTAAATCCTTTTAGGTGAGTATCAATTTCATTTAAAATCGAGTATCTTTTTATATTTTCAAGGTTTAAAAGATTATTAGATGCAGTACCTCCAGAAATCAAACTAATCCCATTTTTAGTGGTTTCAACAATTTCAGGAATTTTCTTCTCACCTGAAATTACATCTGAAATACTGAATTTAGGATTAATCCCTAAAAGCACATGAGAATTAGCCATACCCATATCAGTATCTAATAAAAAAACTTTATCAGTCAGTTTTTTTTGGGCAATGGATAGGTTTACTGCAAATGTTGTTTTACCAACTCCACCTTTACCACTTGTAATCGCAATTGAATCAGACATCAAACACCTTTAAAATTCTCTTTCATATATTTTGTAAGTGAGTTTTCATTAGCTTCTATAATCGAATCTATCAAAACCTTGGTTCCAGTTACAATACCAATTCTTGCATTATTCAAAGCTAATGATGAAAATTCCTCTGCACCAACCCAACATTCGTCAAGTTTTGTAACAGCTATCATTGGTCTAATGTCAGACACTTTTTTACTTAATCCATCTATCATTTCAGAGTTAGATCCACTTGGTAAAGTTAATATAGAACAAAAATTGAATGACGGAAATGAATTTTTAATCTCTTTAATCTTTTGAACGCCAAAGTTTATATCCCCTGAAAAATCAAAGATATTAATTGTGTTGTGTTCAACTGAATCATTAAAATTAAAAAAATTATAATCTTTAACAGGAAAGCCCAAGACTCTACTGTATGATCTCAAAGCATCAGAATTACCAGTGCTTGAATTAGTAACATCTAGGAAATTAATATTTTTTGAGCTCTTCTTGTCTGATAAATATGATGCTACTTTTGCAGCTAATGTTGATTTTCCTGATCCAGAATTACCGAACACAAATATATTCTGTGCATTAATTAATCTTGAAAAATCGTCAGAGGCTAATTTTTTTGATAATTCTCTAAAAAATGAAACTCTACCTTCCTCTAGATTCTTTCCAATGTAAGAGTAACTTAACTTATTAATAATTCCTGGCAAGAATTTTTCTTGTCTTAGTTTTACAGGAGTATAGTAAGATAACTTATCTGAAATACCCGACTGATCCGTAAGAATCATATTATTCATTTCCTCTTTTAGAGATTCTAATTCTTTTTGGATTTTTTCAAGTATTTTTGTATTATCTCCTTTTTTTGAGGAATTATTAGATTCTTTTTTACCCAAATAAGAAATATTATCACGCTTCTTAACTTTTTCTTGAATAGAAGTATTTATCTCTTTATTGAAAACGGTTGAAAAGTTTTTCTTATCTTCAATCTGCTTCTTGTGAGATTCTATAATATCATCATTATCTGAAGCCTCTACCTCAATTACTCCATTATTTTTTTTTGTAGATAGAATTATGGCTCTCTCACCAAACTCATCATTAACTAGATTCATAGCAGTTTTCATGTCTCTAGCCTTAAATAGTTGTGTTTTCATTTTCTTTCTCCTTATTTATTTCAGTTGATATTTGTTCTCCTATTGTAGCTATTACTTTCACTCTTTTATTTTCAGGAAGTTCAGTAAAAGAAAGTATAACAATGTCATCAACATGCTGACGCAACAAAATTGATAAATCCTTTCTAATTATAGGTGATGTAACTACAACAAGAGAATTTCCATTTGCTGATGACTTTTCTCCAACATCAATTATTGATTTAATCATCTGTTTAGCTAGTGAAGGATCTATTAAAAGACCATCAACCCCACTTTTTTTGGACATTGAAATTAACATTTGCTCAAACTCTGGGTTAAAAGTGATAACATCTAACGGATCATTTACACTAGATATTTTTTGAATTAGAAGGGAAGATATTGCAGGTCTAACAGCCTCTGATAGTTCATCTGGACTAAGTTTTTTCTCAGACAGATTAGATAATGCTTCTAATATTTTCTTAAGGTCATTTATTGGAACTCTTTCAACAAGTAAATTTCTTAAAATTATTGTTAAATAATGAAGTGGGACTAGTTTTGGTATTACTGATTGCACTAGTTGGGGATTCGTTTTTGAGAGGTTATCTAATAATGACTGAACATCGTCTTGACTAATCAGTTCCCCTGCAAACCTTAAGAGTATTTGATTTAGGTGGGTAGCAATTACTGCTTCTGGTTCTATTATCATATAATGATTAGCTTCAGCTTTTGCGACTAAATGTTGTTCTATCCAAAAAGCATCTAATCCAAATGAAGGATCTTTTACTTGAATACCTTGAACTTTTAATTGAGTCTCATCTCCTGGCATTGCCAACTTTCTATCAACATAAATTTTATCCTCTGCAACTATTGTATGTCCTATCCTAATTTGATAAGCATTGGCATCCAGAGATAAATCATCCTTTACTCTCACATTAGGAATAATAAAACCTAAATCTTTTGAAACTTGTTTTCTAATACTAGTAATTTTTGAAATTAAAGGTCCTGCAGATTTTTTATCATTAGAATCAACCAAAGATATTAAGCCATAACCTAAATCAAGAGATATAGAAGCATTGTCTGATACTTCATCTATTTCTATTTTACCAATATTTTCTTCTTCATTCTTTGATTCATTCTCTTCTTTTATTTGATTTTTATTACTAGTTTTTGAAGTCATCCATGCTATGAATCCTGATATAAATGCCCCTACAAGAAATAATGTATTCGGCATACCAGGAACCAAACCAAAAAGTAATAAAACCGCAGACACTGGAACCCAGGCTTTTGATAAGCCCATTTGTTTAGATATTTGTCCAGCTAGATCATTGTTATCTGAAGATATTCTTGTTACAATAGTGGCTGTAGCCATTGCCAAAAGTAGAGATGGAATTTGAGCTACAAGACCGTCTCCAACAGTAAGTAAGATATATGTTTCAGCAGATTCATTAAGAGAAAGATCATGCATTACCGATCCAATTATAAGACCACCAATAATGTTAATTACCAAAATCAATATTC
>CACFLM010000008.1 GCA_902567145.1 uncultured Alphaproteobacteria bacterium | reverse complement strand
CTCTGCTCGATTAATTAATATACCTTTATCCTGCAAAAACATCCAATCATCAAAATCAACTTTAATATTTGAATCATTGACCTTCAAATTTAATTTATATTTCCAGTTAAGTGCGTTTCCACTCGCTTCGCCAACTGCCAAGCCAATTACATCATCCGCTGTTCCAGAATATTTCTTATTACCTAACATTTTAATTTTCCATATTCTTTGATCTTCTTCTCCGTCATCATATAGAAACTTTTCGTCAAGTGTTAGTTCATTACCAGATAATGTTCCTGTTATATCAACTTTAAAGGACCTTTTTAAGTTTCCAAACCTGTCGTGGAAGAGTCCCCATGCTTGGGTTTTTCCAGAGAAATATTCTTCCAATGAGAATTCTGGCTCAATATTTGAGAATTTATTTATATTCATTTCGCTAGTACAAGAATTTAAAATAAGTAATAATGTTATAAAAAAAAATTTCACTTTTTAAATATAATCAATTCCCAATTAAATTCATCTTTTAATTTTCTTTTGAATTTTAATTAATTCTTTTTGGCTCGATTTGAAATTTGTTAATTTCATAAACGACACAATCTTGAGAACTATTGGAATAATGGCATAAGAAAAAATAATAAAATAATAACTATTCTTACTTGTTGGTAAATTAGCATCAAAACCTAGTAAACCTAGAGAACCAAAAACAAAAAAACTCCCTAACGCAAATGATAGTTTTGTTATTGCAGTTATAAGAGAAAAAAGTACTCCTGAAATCTCTTCTTTATATTTTTGTTCGTGCATATCTGTCATATCTGCTTGAATTGATGGCGGAAGAACTAGATCGGCCCCCAAACAAAATCCAGTAAGGCAAGAAATTATCGTAAAAAGAAATAGATCTCCTGGATCAAGGAATATGACAAAACTAAAAAAAATCGAGGATGACATTAATGAAATAGACCAGGCTCTAGCTTTATTTGTTTTCTTACTTAATTGCGTCCAAAAAGGAACCCCAAGAATTGCAAATAGGAAATAGAAAAACAATATTCTCTGCCTATCAAAATCATTTCCGTCTAAAACATATGTAATGTAGAAAGCAAATAATATCATTGGAAAAACATTTGCACATGAATTAATGAACCATATCAAGAGAAACTTTCTTAATCTTGAATGTGATAATATATTTACAAATGACTTTTTTAAAGAAATTTTCTTCTTTAAATTATTGTCATCTTTAATAAAAAAACATAAGAAAAAGACTCCTATAAAACCAGATACTATTGCTAACTTTACTAAGTATTCTGCTAAAACAATATTATTTATTGATAGGACCATAGGAATGCAAAGAGATGAAAATAAGCCCATCAATATGAACACCTCTCTTATTGCACTAAGTTTAGTTCTATAAAAATAACTATCCTCTAGATCATAACCCATGGAAAGATAAGGTATCTGAAACATTGTCCAGCCTAGATACAATAAACCAATCCAAAGCAGTAAGTATTCTTCATAAGGAATTTTAGTTATTAAAAATAGTTTGAATAAAGATATTGCAGATATGATTGACCCAATAACTATTAAAACTTTTCGACCAAACATTCTTCTATCATTTAGCCATCCAACAAAAGGATCAGTTAAGATATCAATTAATTTTGCAATAAAAAGGAACAGACCAACTTTTGCAACAGGGACACCCAAACTCTCAGTATAGAGAGCTGGTAGAAAAATCATTACAGGGAATGTGGGAATAGCAAATGCAAATGCAGGAGATGCATAAAGGATATCTCTTAAATTTATCTTCAATTTAGATTTTCTTAATCAAGAATTGACCAACATTTATATTTCCAGATTGAAAACCACCTTGGCAATAACTAAGATAATAATTCCACATTCTTTTGAAAGTATCATTAAAGCCCATATTTCTTATATTTTCCCAAGATTTTTCAAAAGATTTTCTCCAATATTCTAGTGTTTTTGCATAGTGGTCTCCAAACATAAAATGAGAGTCGACTTTTAACCCATTTTTATCAAGAACATGATTCATTGCTTCAACTGATGGAAGCATGCCACCAGGAAAGATATAAGTTTGAATAAAATCCGGAAACTTTCTGTATTTTCTAAAAAATTTATCATCTATTGTGATGGTTTGGAGGCCAATACATCCTTCATTTTTAAGATTATTTCTTAAGATCTTAAAATAATCTGTCCAGTATTTTTCTCCAACAGCCTCAAACATTTCAATTGAAACAATCTTGTCAAATTTGCCAGAAACATCTCTATAATCCGTTAACTCTACATTAACTAAATCATTTAATTCTTTTTTATGAATATTTTGTTTAACCGATTTGTACTGATTCTCAGATATTGTTATTGCTGTTACTTGAGCTTTATAATTTTTTGCAAGAAATTCACTGAACCCTCCCCAGCCACAGCCTATTTCTAAAATTTTTTCATTCTTTTTCACATCAATTAGTTCTGCCAAATTCTTATATTTATTTATCTGCGCATCATATAGATCATCTCTCTTATTTTTAAAAATAGCGGACGAATATGTCATGGATTCATCTAGCCACGATTGATAGAAATTGTTACCTAGATCATAGTGGAACTTTATATTTTTTTGAGAGCCATTTTTTGTGTTCCTATTGAAGAAATGTTTTATTCTCAAATAAAAAATAATATACCATTTTCCTCGTATGAATTTTGAAAATTCATGGAAGTTCTTTGCACCCCACTCTAAAAAATCAGTTAAATTCGGTGTGCTCCAGTTTGCTTCTATAAAACTTTCAGCCCAACCTAAATCGCCTTTTAAAAAGAAATCATCCAAACACTTTTCTCTTTTAATAACAATTTTCGAACTTGGACCTTCATAAGGTCCTTTATGCTTAAAAAGGATATTATTCCTGTATTCTACAATAATACTCCCAAATTTACTTTGAGAAAGCACACTAAAGAATAGATCTAGTTTTTTAGTAAAGTCGTTATTGATCATTATTTAATAATAGTAAAATCGTTAATGGGTTTGAAAGGTTTTTTACTATACTTAGCTCCTTTAATGTATAGTTTCAAGGCTTGATAATATATTCCAAAAGTTATCTTAATATTTTGAAACGATCTTTTAAAAAAAACATTAATTAGATTACTATAATTTAGGTCTATTGCTTTTCCAGAAAAATTAGCACAAAACACCTTTTTTTGACTAACTTCATAATCAATATTTAGAGATATCCTTTTATTTATCATTTTTAATTTAATTTCGTATAAACCCTTAACTTTAAAAAATGGGGAAACATATAATCTTTTTTTAAAGAAAAAAGATTTTTTTTTTTCTGAAATTCTACAATAATATGAATGTCTTTCATTGAAAGTATTATTAACCTCAAATATAACAATTTTTGCTCTTTTATATTTGTCAAAACCTACAAATACTGAAATTGGATTAAATGAATAACCTAAAATATCTGGAAGACAAAGAATTTTTATGTGATCTATGTTAGTGTTTTCTAACTTTTTTAGGTTCTTAACTATTGACTTAAACAACGTTTCTTTTCTTCTCTTTTTACCATGATCTCGCTCATTAAAAGAAAATAAACTAAACTTATTTTTTTTAAAAAGAAGATTCTCTTGTGGGTTTTTTATATCTAGCCAAAAATATGTAGCGTAATATTTAAAACTGTGATTAAAAGGATGTTTCCTAGCATGAGTTATCACACCTTCAAACAGACTATCATCATGAAAAACAATCTGATTCATGATTTATGCCCTTTTGAGTAATTCATTAGCTACTTTTATACCAGACTTAATTCCATCTTCATGAAATCCATATCCAAGGTAAGCACCACAGAACCAAAGGCTTTCTTTCCCTTGTATTGATTCTATTATCTTTTGGCTTTTAAAAGTCTCTAAGTCATAAATTGGATGATCATAAACAATTTTTTTTTCAATTTTTTCGGATTTAGGTGGGTTTTTAGGATTAAGTGTAACAAAGAAGTTATTATTCGTACCAATTTGTTGTAACAAATTCATCCAATAAGTAACCGTTATTTGAGGACCATTTTCAATATAATTCCAACTTGCCCACACATCTTTTCTTTTTGGCATAAGTTTAGAGTCTGAGTGAAGATAAACATTATTTTTGCTATATTTTATTTTTGAAAAAATTTTTAAATATTTGTATTTTGGAGACACAATTAAATCTTCTACCTGATCAGAATGCACACCTACGACTAGATGATCGTAATTTTTTTTTTGTTTTCTATTCGCTACCTCCCATTTACCTTTTTTTTTTTTAACAATGACTTTTGTATTCTTAAAAGATTTAATTCTCTTATTCGCTAAGATTCTTTTTACATATTCTTTACTCCCTCCATTAACTGTGCGCCATTTTGGTCTATCAAAAATCCTAAGTAATCCATGATTAGAGAAAAATTTCACAAACTCTACAAATGGATAGTCTGGAATCTTGCTAATTGGAGATGACCAAATGCTGGCTGCCATTGGAAATAAATGATTATATTTAAAATAGTGAGAATATTTTTTTAAATCAAGATACTCAGAGATTGTAATACCTCTAAAAGATTCTCTGTCTTTCTCAGCTTCAATGTAAAATCTTACAATTTCATAAAGCATTTTTAAAAATTTAAAATTGAACAAATTCTTTCTTTGCGCAAAAATTGATGATATCGACGAGCCTGAATATTCTAAATTTCCTTTATTCATTGATACTGAAAAAGACATATCACTTGCATATGACTCAACATTCAATAATCTAAAAAAATTACATAAATTAGGATAATTTAGTTCATTAAAAACAATGAATCCTGTATCAATATTTACCTCTTTATCTTTGATTCTGAAAGAATGTGTATTTGAGTGTCCTCCAAAATAATTATTTCTTTCGTAAATATCAACATCATACTTTCTTGCTAAATGCCATGCACAGGATAAACCCGAGATACCGCTCCCAATTATGGCAATTTTTACTTTACTCATTAAGAATAATTTTAAGAAAAAAAAAATTAAATAAAACAAAATAAATCAATATATTGTTTGACTTACCGTATTACTTACTATATATTGATTTTGGGCTAGTATGATAATAACAAAATTTTGTGCAATAACATTCTCATCAATCTTTTTGTTATTACTAGTTTCAAGTCTATTTTAATTTCCTCCAATAAAACCCTAGTCTCACTAGGGTTTTATTGTTTTCTATAAATCGAAATCCAATTAGAAGACAGTTGCTTGCTACATAAAGTCGATGAAGAAAATGGTATTAATTCTGAGGTACTATAATTTTCAAGATCTTTTTTAAATGAGAAACTAGAATTTTCTTTATTTCTGTCAAACCTAAGACTATGAATCAAACTAAGCATACTTCTTAAACGACATAACACAAAATTGTTTAGTGATTTATCTTAGAATATGTTTCCTAAATTCACATACAACAGTAAAGTATGGATCACCACTCCTAGGATTAGTTGAAATAAGATTTCGTCTTATATCACAATACTCTGCCACTAATGAGTTGAGCAAATGCCCAGCATTTTGAAAACCTGAGTGAATTGCAATAAATATATTATCGGAATTCTTACATTTTGATAATTGAGATTTAACCTGACCATCTGTCATACCTTGATTATAAATAACCTTGCACCAATTAGCAGAGTTAGTTCCTTTGCATACAATCAATAAGTAAAAAAAAATAGAAAAAAACACAATTTTCATATGAACATCCTCCAATACATTAATCTTATAAGGTCTTTAAATAAAAAATCATGTTTTTTTTTAATTTTTTCAATTTTACGTCTAAAGCTATATTTATAAAGAATAATAGGAACTAATGAACCTAAATATGCCCCTGCAATAATATCACTAGGGAAATGCATTGACATAAAAATTCTAGATAGACCCATTAAAACAGCGATAGCTATTATAAGAAAATAATACTTCCTAGAATATATCATAACAAGAATAGCTAGAGTAAATGCGGCTTGAGTATGCCCTGAGGGAAAAGAACTTACTTTGTGTTCTAAATTAAAAAAATTCATTCTTTCATAACCTTCTAAAAAAAAGTATTTAGGCCTGGATACACCAAAAATGTATTTTAGGATATTGCAAAGAATGCCAGCAAGTGCCAAAGAAAATACAAAATGTCTGCACACTAGCGATGTGAAGGTGAAGAGGTCTTTAACCTTTTCTATATTAAAATCAGTTTTAGATTTAATTATTTCAAATTTTTTTTCATTCTTTATAATTAATTTGATATTTGAATTTAAAAATAAAATTAGCACACAAATAATTATTAGATTCAAGGGGTCTAGAAGATTCGATAGTGGATCAATAATTTCTTTAAAGAAATTAAAGATAATTCCCGGGAAAGATCTAGAAAGTTCAAATAAGTGAATGTCAAAAAAATTAAATAGTAATAATACAATTAAAGAAATTAATAAGAAAAATTTAATTGATAACAGAAATTCTAAGTCTCTATAATTATTCATACTTTAATTCTTGTAAACTTTAAAACTAACATCTTCACCTCTGGAATAATTAAAACCAACAAACTGATCAATAAGTATAAAACTAGAGAAATCTTCATCTTCTCTTATATTTTTATTAAATTTCTCAGTAACAATTAACAGAATTTTTTTTTCTATAATTTTACTGGTATCGAAATTCTCGAAGGAATTACTGGATTTATGCGATGTTAAAAATAATAAACTGGGTTCATTAAAACCAATGGTAAAAACTTTATCTATCCCTTTCTCATGCTTTAAGATAGTATTATTTATCTTTTCAGAGATCCATAAACTCTCTAACCTAGGTATTAAAAAAAAAATAAGAACTAAGTATGTTAGAGCCTGAAAAGAACCTGAAGCAATGATTATATGCCTAACTTTTTCTTTGATTCTAAGCCAAAACAAGAAAAAAGTAAAAAATATAAAACAAGAAATTATAATTATGAAATTTAAGTCTACTTTTGAGAATTCGATCGTTGAAAATATTAATAATAAAATTATAGTTATTGGAAAAATTAATAAAGGAATCGTAGCATAATTCATAATCCTTGGATTAAAATCATTGTTAAAGATATGTTTCGATATCAAAATACTTAATGGAAGATAGGCTGGGTAGATATAATGAGGAAGTTTAGTTGGTATCAATTCAAATAGTATAAACGGAAATAAGAAACTCAAAATAAGATAGAATGAAAAACCATCGTTTCTAACTATTTTCATAAAATTAGACTTAATATTATTAACTAGATTAAATAAAAATAAACAGCCGGGCCAAAAAAAGAGAAATATTAATAAAGAATAATATCCTGGTGGAAAACCATGTGACTCCTTGCCTGATTTAACCTTCTCAAGCAAGTCATTCCCAACTGATTCATACCAAAACAATCCACCCGATTTAATATTTATCAAAACAAACCAAGGAACTGAAATGCAAATAAAAAGTATGAAACCAAAAGTTGACCATATACTTCTAAGATAATTTATCTTCTTTATAAATGAAAAAAGGGACAAAGGTAAAATAGTGAATACTATAATTATTGGACCTTTAATTAAAATACCAATAGCTAATGAAATCCAATAAACTACTTTTTCATAGGTATTTATTTTTTTAGTATGAATAAATTTATAAATAATTAAGTTACATAAACTTATAAATAAAAATAATAAGCCATCAGTTTTTGATTGATGGGCTTCAGAAATTGTTAGGATTGATGACACAAGAAAAAATACTGTTAAAAGAGCGACATTTGAGTTCTCAATTTTCTTGATAAATAAAAAAATCAGTAGCAAGCATATAAAAATACCTGACAGTGATGGTAATCTGTAGATCCATATCTTATCGAAGGGATAACTCCCAAATATTGAGTTTGCAAAAGCTTGTGACCAATAAATTCCAATAGGTTTTTTGTACCTTTTCTCATCAACCATTTTTATATCAATGTAGTCTCCATCAATAAGCATAGTTTTAGATGCAGTCGCAAATCTAGCCTCATCCCTATCCATAACAGGTAATCTTAGTATTCCTTGAAAATAAATTATTAAACAAATTAATAAGAAAAAAATAAATTTTTTATCAAAAGAAATATTCATTGCTAAATATACATACTAGACTAGATTTAAAAATATCATAACATTCAAAATGAAAAATTTTAGTATTATAATACCAATTTACAATGAATCTGAATCAATATTTGAATTAATCGAGGAAATTAATATTGAATTTACAAAAAATTGTCCAGAAATTGTTATAGTTAATGACGGAAGTAATGATGACTTTAATGAAAAAATAAATTCATCAAAATATAAAAAAATAAGTATCAAAAATCACCCAAAAAATTATGGAAAATGTATGGCAATGCTAACAGGAATATCTGCAGCAAAAAATGATCTTATTTGTATAATGGATGGGGATGGACAGAATCCTCCATATGAAGTAAAAAAGTTAATTAGATTTTGGGATTCCCTTCCTAAAAATGAAAAGAAAAAAATTATAATCTGTGGCAACCGTTCCAAAAGACAAGACACTTTAACAAAGCGAATTAGTTCAAAAATTGCAAACAAAGTCAGAAAGTTTTTCCTTGATGATAATTGCAATGATACTGCCTGTGCATTAAAAGTTTTTTTAAGAAATGATTACTTGAAAATTAAATATTTTAGAAATATGCATAGGTTTCTTCCAGCCTTATTTAAGATGAATAACTGTAAAATATATAATGTTCAAGTTGATGATAGACCAAGAAATGCTGGTATTTCAAAATATTCTTTTAACAATAGATTCTGGATAGGTATTATAGACCTAATTAAGGTCTGGATTTTAATTAAAAAGGAGAAAAAAAATGGAAAATGAACAAATTTGGCTGATAATTGGGTTTATTGGTCAAACAATTTTTGCTTCCCGCTTTCTAGTGCAATGGCTTGCAAGTGAGAAGGCATCAAAAAGTATCATACCAAATATTTTTTGGTGGATTAGCCTTGCAGGAAGTATGGTATTGTTAAGCTATGCCATTCACAAAGAGGATCCAGTATTTATTGTTGGACTATCTTGTGGGTTCTTAATCTATTCCAGAAATATTTATCTTATTAGAAAAGAAGGAAAAAAAAAAAATCAGACTAATAAAATAATGAAAGCCAACTAGTGGAATCTAAATATAAGAAAATCCATTCTTATATAGTTGAAAAAAGTATTAAATTTCCTTTTATAAAAGAAGAAATAGAGAAAAATGGAATTATAAAAATTAAAAATAATTATTTGGATTTTTTTTCTTTTCTTACAAAAACAATTATTTCTCAACAAATTTCAAATAGTGTAGCTGAATTAATTTGGGGTAGATTGTGCAAGAAATTTAATTCAAAAACTTTATCAATCGGTAATTTTAGAAATTTAGTTTTCTTAGATGAGATATTAAGAAATTTAAACATCTCTAGACAAAAAAGAAGTTATATATCGAATGTTTTCTTAGCTATATCAAAAAACGAGCTAAACAAAAATAAACTGAGTAAAATGAATGAAGCCGAATTTAAAGCTACAATGCTTAAGTATAGGGGAATAGGTAATTGGACGTGTAATATTACCTTAATATTTTATTTTAAAAGATTAAATATTTTTCCTGAACAAGATCTTGTAATTAAAAGAATGAAAAATAAATTAAACGAAATTGAAGAGAAACATATTTGCTTTGAAACTGAATTTAGCCCCTTCCTCTCAATTTTTTCCCTTCATCTTTGGAAGATGTCTAAGAGGGTTTTGTAAAAACTCTTTAAAAAAGTCAGAATTATTTATTTCATCTTTAATCTTACTTTTTGGCCAAATAATATTTCCAACTGAACCACAATTAATACAGTTAAGTTGCCACTCATTTTTCTGATGATTACATAATAAACATTTCCATTTCGGCTTCGGTAATACATCATCTTCAAGATCTGAAGGCTGGACCTTTTGTATCTTTTCAAGTATTCTTTTATAAAGATCTATCACTCTTTCGTCTCTTTCATTTTTCTTGATCAAATCTAAAAAGTTTTGAGCCTCCCCCCAAATATTTGCTTTGAAACTAGCAAAGGCTAAACTTAATTTTGTTTCATTTGATTCCTCTTCAGTGAATTTCTTTAATACCTTTAAAATTAACTTATATCTTTTTAAAGTTTCTTTATCATCTCCAACCCTATATTGCATAAAGATCTCGACTAACTCTATGCATAATAGCTTTTTCCAAGTCTTATTGATTACATCAGATGCCTTTTTTAAATTAGACTGATCAATATAGAATTTAATAGTTTCTTTAACAACCGGAATTGAATTACTTGTTATATAATATGCCTCAATCACAGATCCTCCAGAAAGAACTTTTAAATCAGCTAAATTAACTTTTAGTTCATTAGGGATATTTTTCAGACGGTCAATTGAATCGTGAGCCAATTTCCAATTATCTTCGAGTGCATACATTCTTGATAGTTTGTCATGAAACCAAGAATCTTCGGGATATTCCTCGCAAAGCTCCATAAGAATTTCCTTTGCTTTATTATTTTCATTTTTTTTTAACATAACAATTACTTTTCCGCGTTGAGCAATATATTTAGCTCTAGGAATAGATTCTAAAATTCGTAAATATTTTAATGATTCTTCAAGATCATTTTTAATAAGAGATGAATTAAATAACATAAAAGAGGAAAAAAGATCGTTGTTGAGATACTTTTTTATCATTCTTGAGTTCTTCTCGATGCTTATCGAATCGCCTAGTAATAAGGCTTCCGCAATATTATCTAAACTTTGATCGGCTAATTTTAAATATTTTTCATTTTTTCTAGATTTAAAATTTCGAGGAATATTTCTTAATGATGAGAAAATATAAATTAATGTTAAAATAAGTAAGATAAGAAGAAAAAATATAAAGACCAATCCTAATAAATTAGTTTCGAATAAATAATTTTTCCATAATATATCTACTGTACCTGGATTATTAGAGAGCCATACAACTAAAGTAGAGAAAATAAGAAGAAGAAGAAAAAATTTAAAAGTCTTAATTAACATTTTTTCCTATAACTTCTAACAAAATAGATTCTAGACGTTCAAGTTTCTCTATTGAATCTAATAGTGCTGAGGCATCATCCATCCATGTGTTCATTTCATAGTCATCAAAACTTGATTTTTCAAGCACATCAACTGATTGTTTAATATTATTCATTATCAGATACTCTTTTGATTTATTTAAAACCTTAAGAAAATTTAAATCTTCAGATGAAAGTTGGGACTGGATATTAGAATTCTTGTTGACTCTTGTAATCTTAAAGGTGCTGTCAAATAAACTTTTTAAATATATTATAAGATCCTCTTTAGATTCTAATATCATCAAGTTGTCATTCATATTTTCCTTAAGTCTACTATCAATGAATGTGTCTAAATCTTGTTCATAATAATTTATTTTCTTGTTAAGCCTTTCCAACAAGTCATCAACTTTACTGATTTTTTCAATATTTATATCTTCAAAAAATGAAATTAAATCTCTAATTTCTGACTCATCATTTAACCTTGAAATTAAAGTATTTAATTCTTCTTTAAATTCTTGCCTTCTATAAAATTTATTTTTCAAATTTAATAATGCATTTAAAATGATATATTTTTCTGCAAAAAAGAAGTCTAAATTTTGTTGATTTCTACTGTTTGAAATTTGTATTTGTCTTGATAAATTTGTAATTCTTTCATGAGCTTCAGAGAGTTTAATTTGATTGTCAACAATTTGTATACTTAAATCATCTAACTTCTTTTTGATTAAATTAAACTGTTCGTTATTAATTTTAGAAAATTCTCCATCAGTTTTAGTCTTTAGAGCTAGTTCATCTAAGACTTCTGGTTCATCCTCAATCTTATTTATGATTGTTAGTTCTTTTAAATTAAACTCATTTAAATACAGGACGGAAATTAAAACTATAAAGGCTGCAGCAAAGAAAATTAAAAAATATTTCTTAAGGTTCTTATTTTTCTTGTATTGCCCCTTATCCAAATCAATAAATTCACCTTTCTGTGGGGACGACTTTTCTTTTTTAGTCAATAAGATTCTCCTTTTGACTTACCTTTTCAATTAAGTCCAACATTCCTTCTTCATTAGGCTCTTTACTAATAAAAACTTCACCCTGAAAAATATCTTTAAGCTCTTCTGCAATTGCTTTACTCAGAGCTAAAATCTTTTTACTTTGTGCACTTTTTAAATGGCCTAATTTTGATATTTCATTTTTAAATGATATAGCTGTTCTTCTCGAAAATAATGTTATTAAACCATACTTACATGAGTTAAAAAAATTTTCAAATATTTCTGAATTTGAATTCACCATCTTTGATTCATAACAACCTACTGAATTATAGATACAACATTGTTCATGAAAAAAATCTTTTAGATCTTTATTTGGTTTTGTAGAAGTTGGATGAAGCACTTTAAGGTTTCTTTTAAGTAGGGGTTTAATTCTTTTTTTAAGGTTTTGCAAATTACCTTTAATATTTATTACCTTTTTAAATCCCATTTTTTTTGCTAATGAAAAGGTTCCATCGCCAATTACAATTACTTTAGAATTACCAACACTGTGTTGGAAATTTAAAATTCCGTTTCTACTTGTAAAAATAACTAGATCGTACTTTATCTTTTCGTCTAATTTATATTTGTTAGAAGAAATTTCTATAAGTGGAGCGATGAAAAATCTAAATTTATTTTTATCAAGAGACTTAGAGATTTTGTAAGAATCTACGTCTGGCCTAGTTAAAAGAATATTTACTTTTTTATTTGTTAATTTTTTTTCTGACACTTATACCTAATTTAAAACATTCTTTTCTGAAGCTTGTAACGTCAAAACAAACCTTATCTTTAACATAGAAGGAGCCGTCGTGTGAAAAGGCGATAAAGTTAAAAAATATCTTTTGCTTATTCCCTAGTTTCCTCATCACGGCATACCCTCCAACTGGAGTTTGGCACGTTCCATCAAGTGCTCTTAAAAAAATTCTCTCACATTCAGTTTCAAGATAAGTTTTTAAATGATTTAGTTCCTTTATAACTTTATTTACTTTCTTATTTTTTACGTTCACTACTAACGCTATTGCACCTTGACCTAACGCAGGGAAAATTATCTTTGGATCTAAAACATTATAATTCTCTTTTATTCCAAGCCTTTTCAAACCAGCATGTGCAAGGATAATACCGTCAAATCTTTTTTCTTTAAGTTTTCTTATTCTGGTGTCTACATTCCCTCTTATATCTTTTATAATTAGATCTGGTCTAATTTTCCTTAGTTGCATTTCTCTTCTTATCGAGGACGTTCCTATTATTGAATTTGATTTAAGATCATTAAGTTTAAAGTGATCTTCTGAGATAAGCACATCTCTATAATCTTCTCTTTTAAGTACTGCTCCTATTTCAATCCCTTTAGGTAAAACTGTTGGAAGGTCTTTTAAGGAGTGAATTCCTAAATTTATCTCAAAATTTAGAAGCGCATTATCAATTTCTTTTGTAAATAATCCTTTGTTTCCTATATCTGAAATTTTAGTATTTTTAAACTTATCACCTGAAGTTTTAAAAAATTTTTTTTCAATTTTTATCTTTGATGACACTCCATTTTTTTTTCTTAATTCTAATTCAAAGATATCGACATGCTTTCTAGCCAATAAACTTTTTCGAGAACCTAAAATTATTGTTTCGTAATTATGCATAGAATTTATTTTATTTTACTATTATAAAATTATTATAATAATTTTAATTTAATTTTTAAAATGATAGTTCTAGGAATAGAAACAAGTTGTGATGAGACGTCTGTATCAATCGTTGAAAAAGAAAAAAGTAAAGATTTTGGAAAGATCTTATCAGAAACAACTTTATCACAGATTGAACAACATAAAAAATTTGGTGGTGTGGTTCCTGAGTTGGCATCAAGAGAACATAGTCAAAACATTGATTTTATTGTCAAAGAAACCTTAAAATCTTCTAAAGTATCCTTAAAAAAAATTGATGCTTTTGCTGCAACTACAGGTCCGGGGCTTCTCGGTGCATTACTGGTAGGAACAAATTATGCCAAAGCTCTTGCAATATCATCAAAGAAACCATTTTTGTCGGTTAACCATCTACAAGGACACATATTAGTTTCAAGAATGAGAAAATCTATTCCTTTTCCTTTTGTATGCCTTCTTGTTTCTGGTGGACATTGTCAGATTCTGTTAGCCCGAGCCTATAATAAATTTAAAATTTTAGGAGAAACGCTTGATGATGCTGTAGGGGAAGTTTACGACAAGATCTCAAGAATTATGGGTTATGGTTACCCGGGAGGTCCCATAATAGAAGAGCTGGCAAAAAAAAGTACTGGTAAACACAATTTTAATCTTCCAAAACCGCTCTTGAAAAACAAATCATTAAATCTCTCTTTCTCCGGACTTAAAACAGCTGTAAGAAGAATAGTTGAAAAAGGTATAAATAGAGATCAAAAATATGACCTTGCCAATGAATTTCAGAGTGTAGTTACTGAGTGCTTAATAAAAAAAGTAGAGTTATCTTTTAATATTATAAAAAAAAAATTGAATATTGATAATTTTGTCTTGTCTGGTGGTGTTGCATCAAACACCTATATAAGAGAAAGTTTTAAACTTTTATGTAAAAGAAATAGAATATCTTTTTTTGCTCCAGATAAAAATTTATGTGTTGATAATGCAACTATGATAGCATGGGCTGGACTTGAAATTATGAAGAATAGAAAAGCAAGTAGTAAGATTAATTTACCACCCAAACCTCGTTGGAGATTAGACAGTTTATGAAGAAAATATCTATTATTGGATCGGGTTCATGGGCATTGGCACTAACAAAAGTTATTGTGGAAAAGAGAATTAGAATTAAATATAGAAAAGTTCTCGACAAATCAAAGTTTGCAAATAAACAAATTGAATTTACAGATAAGTTTAAAGAATTAAATGATTCTGATTATATTTTTTTAGCAATACCATCTCAATCTATAAGAAAAAATCTTGTTGAATTAAAAAGGAATACAGAAAATAAGGAGTTTGTATTCATAGTTTGTAGCAAAGGGGTTGAAAAAAAGACGTGTAAACTCATGAATGAAGTTATCTCAGATATTTTTCCTAGAAACAGAGTTGTAATACTTTCAGGACCAAATTTTTCGTCAGAACTAATTGCAAAAAAACCGTCTGCATGTGTTTTATCTTCATTAAATGAAAAAGCATTATCAAAGGTCTCACAAATCTTATCACAAAAAAGATTCAGAATTTACTTTAATAATGATATTATTGGAACTCAGCTTGGAGGTGCTATGAAGAATGTGATTGCTATTGCGTGTGGGTTTATTAAGGGAAATAACCTAGGAGAAAATGCTAAAGCCGCAATAATAACAAGAGGGATCTCTGAGATAGTTAAGTTAGGTTTAAATATGGGAGCCAAAAGGAAAACATTTTACGGCTTATCTGGTATCGGGGATCTAATCCTCACATGCTCATCACTTAAATCTAGAAATACAAAATTTGGTTATGAACTTGCAGCAGGGAAAAAACTCTTCAATATCAAAAAGAATATTTTGCTTGAGGGTGTTGAGTCTTGTGAAAGCATTTGTAATCTTGGTAAAAAATATAATGTTGAACTACCAATATGTAATTCTGTTCGAAGAATAATTAATGGAGTTGATTCCAGTAAAATAATTTCAGAACTTCTTTCTAGACCACTCCAATTTGAAAACTAATGACCTACTTAATCACATGTATTGATAAAAAAGATTCACTTAATTTAAGACTTGCCACAAGAGAAGAACATATAAAACATTTAAAGAGAATAAAAAAAAAGTTAATACTTGCGGGACCTATTCTTGACCAAAACCAGAATCCGAAAGGGACAGTTTTGGTGCTAGATTTTAATAATATAGAAGAAGTAAATAAGTTTTTAAAAAATGATCCATATTCAAAGGAAGGACTTTTTAAAGAAGTAAATATTACAGAATTTAAGAAAGTTCTATAGTTTTTTTATATAAAAGAAAAATAATATTGACCAGCCGATAAGCGTAGAGTTAGAATTCGATAAAAAATGAAGAATCTTGTTAAAAATAAAGTTAACTCTAAAAGCATGTCTTTTGAAGATTATTCAAAAGAATATAAAACATCAATAAATGATCCAGATCTTTTTTGGAGAGAAAAAGCAAATTCGTTGAATTGGATTAAAAAATTCAAAAAGGTTAAAGAGAGTTCATTTGAAGATAAAGTGAACATAAAATGGTTTGCTGATGGCACGCTAAATGTGAGTCAGAATTGTTTAGATAGACATCTAAAAGATAAAGGAAATAAAATAGCAATTATTTGGGAATCAGATGATCCAAATATATCAAAAAAAATCACGTACAATGAACTTTTTAAAGAAGTTTGTAAGTTTTCCAATGGATTGCTTTCACTAGGTGTCCAAAAAGGTGATAGAATAACTATCTATATGCCAATGATACCTGAGGCTGCAATTGCAATGTTGTCTTGTGCTAGGATTGGTGCTATCCATTCAGTTGTTTTTGGAGGATTTGCCCCAGAATCATTAAGAAATAGAATTGAAGATTGTAATTCTTCATATTTAATAACTGCGAATGAGGGTATAAGGGGTGGGAAGAAAATTCCTCTTTTATCAAATGTAAAAAAGGCATTAGAGGGATATCCCAAATTAAAAAAGACAATTGTTGTCAAACGAACAGATTGTAATAAATATTTCAATAAAAATAATGATATTTGGTATGATGATTTAATCTCAGAACAACCCGAATCTTGTGAAATAGTTGAGCAGAATGCCGAGGACCCTCTTTTTATTCTCTATACATCAGGTTCAACCGGAAAACCTAAAGGTGTTCTCCATACAAGTGCAGGTTACCTGCTTCATGCTTCATTAAGTCATAAAGTTATCTTTAATCTTCAAGATGAAGATGTGTACTGGTGTACAGCAGATGTTGGCTGGGTTACCGGACATTCATACATCGTTTATGGACCATTATGTAACGGGTCTACTACTTTAATGTTTGAAGGAGTTCCAACCTATCCCACAGCATCAAGATTTTGGGAAGTTGTAGATAAATTTAATGTAAGTATCTTTTATACAGCACCCACAGCAATCAGAGCTCTCATGGGTTTAGGTGACAAATTCGTTAAAACAACAAAAAGATCTTCATTAAGAATTTTAGGAACAGTCGGCGAGCCTATTAATCCTGAAGCTTGGAAGTGGTATTACGAAATTGTTGGTGAGGAAAAATGTCCAGTTATAGATACTTGGTGGCAGACAGAAACAGGTGCAGCATTAATTTCTCCTATAGCAGGAACAACTCCCCTTAAACCTGGCTCTGCAACTCTCCCATTTTACGGTGTTGAACCTGTTATTGTGGACAGTGAAGGTAAAATATTATCTGGTGAATGTGAAGGTAATTTATGTATTACTTCTTCATGGCCGGGAATGATGAGGACTGTGTACAATGATCATAAAAGATTTGTTGAAACGTATTTCTCTTCTTTTAAAGGCAAATATTTTACAGGAGACGGCTGTAAGAGGGATAATGATGGTTATTATTGGATTACCGGTCGAGTTGATGATGTAATTAATGTCTCTGGTCATCGATTGGGGACAGCTGAAGTTGAAAGTGCGCTAGTTTTACATGAAAAAGTTTCAGAGGCAGCGGTTATTGGTTACCCACATGATATTAAAGGCCAAGGAATATATGCTTACGTTACACTAATGGAGGGTCAAAAGTATACTGCAGAATTAAAAAAAGATTTAGTAAGATGGGTAAGAAATGTAATAGGTCCGATTGCTGCTCCTGATATCATTCAGTGGGCACCCAATCTTCCTAAAACAAGATCAGGAAAAATTATGAGGCGTATTCTTAGAAAGGTTGCTTGCAAAGAGGAGGATTCCATTGGGGACACATCTACATTAAATGAACCAGAAGTAGTTGATGAACTAATAAAAAATAGAGAATAGCAGGCTAGAAATCATAGCATATTCCCTTTTTTTCCCAATCACCATATCTTGTGGGTTCAAGACCAGAAGGCCCTCCTATCTCCTTAATTTTTTGAGCTTTTGGATTTTTGATTTTTTTCTGTTTAATTAATTTATTCATGATAATAATTTAATAAATAATATAATCTTTTTCCATAAATAATTGTCTAATTCAAGAGAAATAGCAACTCAAATACTCAATAATATTTATACGAGATTTGAATTCTTTGAGACAGCCATGCTTCAAAACAAGAGTTTCAGTCGACTTGATCCTAGAGATAAGGCTTTTGTAAGGTCAATCATTTTGAATACCTTAAGGAGAAATGGCCAAATTACAAATGTCATAAATGATTTCGTTAGACGACCATTAAAAAAAAAAGACGTTTTTATTTTAAATCTTATAAGAATCTCTATTTGTCAAATTCTTTTCTTGGAAATAAAAGAATATTCAATTGTAAATTCGGCAGTACAAATTGCTAAAAATTATAAATTTGATAAATTTGTTAATGGACTTTTAAGAAATATTTGTAGGAATAAAGCTAAGATCCTTAAAAATCAAACTCTTGAAGTAAATATCCCAAATTGGATTAAAAAAGACATTTCAGTTAATTTAGGAAAAAATGCACTCAAAGAAATATCTAGAACTGTAATTAAAGAACCCTACTTAGATATTAAAATTAAAAAAAATTATCTGGGGACACAAGATGGAATTAAGTCTGGTATAAAAGTAGCTAATGAATTACTCAAAAGGGCATAAATCATGAATCAGATTGTTTTTCATGATGATAGTCTGTTTGAAGGTGTGATAACTCATGCTAGGAAACATCCTTTTAATCACAGTTTTAAATATTACGCTACATATTTTTGGCTAGATATAAAAAACCCACAAGAGAATCTTCTTTTTAAAAAAAATAAGTTTAGTTTATTTTCTTTTAATGAGCGAGATCATGGTAAAAAGAGAAGAAAAGAAACGTTGTTTAAGTCAATAGTTAAGAACCTAAAAAAGTTAGAAAACACTAACATAGATCACATAAAAATTCTTTGTCTTCCAGATATTTTAGGTTATTCATTTAATCCAATTTCAGTATTTGTAGGTTTTGACAAATATAAAAGAGCAAAAATTGTTATATTTGAGGTTAATAATACTTTCAATGAAAGACATTCATATTATTGTAGAATTTCAGAAAAAAAAAAATCTTTTTTCTTTAAAAAAAGATTATATGTTTCCCCATTTTTTAAAGTTAAGGGTTTATACGAAATTAAATTAAAAATGATAAATAAAAGGATATCTCTAAATATTGATTATGAAGTTAGTCAAAAAAAGGTGTTTTGTGCTAATTTTTCTGGAAAAGCAATAGACCTAAATTATAGTAATCTAATTAATGTTTTTTTTAAAAGATCGTTTCAAAATATTAAGATAACTTTTGGAATATATTATCAAGCCTTGAAACTATACATTAAAGGAGCTAAGTATAGTAAAAAACCTTTCAAACCCATTAACGATTTTACTATTATTAAATAATGATCAATAACGACTTTACTAAAAAACTAGATCTATTCTTTAGTGTGCTTTCTCAAAGTAAATTTGGGAGTATTATTGTAGAATACAGGAATAATATCCTTTTTAAGCATAAAGGACCTTATGAAGGTCCAAGTTCGAAAATTGTTATTAAAAGAGAAAAGTGTTTGGATGATTTCTTTTTAAAAGGCGATTTAGGTTGGGCTGAAAGTTTTATAGAAGCAAACTGGAGCACACCGAATTTAACTGATTTTTTAGAGTGGGGTGCAAAGAACTTCCATGAATTTTCAAAATTCATACGAGGAAAATGGTATATTATTTTTTATTTGAGAATAAAACATTTCTTCAATAGGAACACAAAAAATGGCTCTCAAAAAAATATAAAGTTCCACTATGATCTAGGTAACAATTTCTATCAATCGTGGCTAGATGAATCCATGACATATTCGTCCGCTATTTTTAAAAATAAGAGAGATGATCTATATGATGCGCAGATAAATAAATATAAGAATTTGGCAGAACTAATTGATGTGAAAAAGAATGAAAAAATTTTAGAAATAGGCTGTGGCTGGGGAGGGTTCAGTGAATTTCTTGCAAAAAATTATAAAGCTCAAGTAACAGCAATAACAATATCTGAGAATCAGTACAAATCGGTTAAACAAAATATTCATAAAAAAGAATTAAATGATTTAGTTAATGTAGAGTTAACGGATTATAGAGATGTTTCTGGCAAATTTGACAAGATTGTTTCAATTGAAATGTTTGAGGCTGTTGGAGAAAAATACTGGACAGATTATTTTAAGATCTTAAGAAATAATCTTAAAAATGAAGGATGTATTGGCCTCCAAACCATCACAATAGATGATAAATTTTTTAGAAAATACAGAAAGTTTCCGGATTTTATTCAAACTTATATCTTTCCTGGTGGCATGCTTCCATCAGTTGAAGCAATGAATCATGTTCTTGATAAAAATGGGTTAAAAGTCGACTCTCATTTTATGTTTGGAGACCACTATGCAAAAACACTAGAATATTGGAGAAAATCTTTTGAAAAATCTTGGGAAAATATAAGAAATATGGGCTTTAATGATACTTTCAAAAGAATGTGGAATTATTATCTTAGTTATTGCCAAGGTGGTTTTCAATCTGGAAATATAAATGTTGGTCAATTCTTGATTAAGAAAATCTAAATTGAAGATAAATTTAAGAGATATCCTTTATGCATCTCCTGCATTTGCATTTGCTATTCCCACATTCCCTGTAATGATTTTTCTACCAGCTCTCTATACTGAGAGTTTGGGTGTCCCTGTTGCAAAAGTTGGTCTGTTCCTTTTTATTGCAAAATTAATTGATATCTTAACTGATCCTTTTGTTGGATGGCTAAATGATAGAAGAATGTTTGGTCGAAAAGTTTTAATAGTTATTGGGTCAATCATATCTGCAATATCTTTATTCAAACTATTTTTAATAACTAAAATTCCTTATGAAGAATACTTACTGCTTTGGATTGGTTTATTGTATCTAGGCTGGACAATGTTTCAGATACCTTATCTTTCCATGGGTTATGATCTAGAGGATAGTTATTTTTATAGAACTAAACTTAGTGCAATAAGAGAGGTGTTCATATTGATGGGCTTATTTTCATCTCTTTGCATTCCTATGGTCCTATCAATAAATAATATTGTTTTAGCAGAATACTTAGTAAAGTTAGCAATAGTATCTGGTTTTATAGGAGTCTTTTTCTTATGTTTTTTTATTAAAGATGACAATAATTTAAAGAAGAAAATTTCTTTAAAAAAGTCATTTGTAAATATATTATCACATTCAAGATTAAGAAAGTTTCTCTTGATATGGTTCATTAATTCATGTGCAAATGTTTTTCCAATGATATTATTTGCTTTCTACATTACATATGTTTTAGACGGAAATGATTTTGATAGGCAGAGAATATTGTTTTTCTATTTCCTATTTGCAATTCTTGGGGTTCCTTTTTGGACGCAATTAAGTAAGAAAACAAATAAAGCTAGAGCCTGGTCTATTTCATTAATGTCATCCTCGATTTTTTTTAGTTTTGTCATATTCCTTGATCCAGGAGATCTATTTCTTTTTACGATAATTTCTTGCCTTACTGGATTTTGTTTGGGGGCCGATCTAGTTCTTCCGCCATCAATTCAAGCAGATATGACAGATATGCACGAACAAAAATATAAAGAAGAGATTTCAGGAGTACTTTTTTCTCTTATAACTGCAATAACAAAACTATCATTTGCGTTAGGGAGTTTTTTTGTTTTTGGTTCTCTAGGTTTACTAGGTTTTGATGCTAATTTACCAACAAGTAAGAATAGTTATTATTTTATTATTTTTTCTTATGCCATTATTCCAATAGTTCTCAAGATTGTGTCGTTTATGAAATTAACAAATTTCAAATCGAGCCAAAAAGAATTAATTAAAATTCAAAAGAAAATTAAAAGATGAATTTAATTGGGAATTGATTATATTTAAAAAGTGAAATTTTTTTTTATAACATTATT
This sequence comes from uncultured Alphaproteobacteria bacterium, assembly GCA_902567145.1. Next base: position 439 of record CACFLM010000008.1, on the reverse strand, counting down.
ACTTATTTTAAATTCTTGTACTAGCGAAATGAATATAAATAAATTCTCAAATATTGAGCCAGAATTCTCATTGGAAGAATATTTCTCTGGAAAAACCCAAGCATGGGGACTCTTCCACGACAGGTTTGGAAACTTAAAAAGGTCCTTTAAAGTTGATATAACAGGAACATTATCTGGTAATGAACTAACACTTGACGAAAAGTTTCTATATGATGACGGAGAAGAAGATCAAAGAATATGGAAAATTAAAATGTTAGGTAATAAGAAATATTCTGGAACAGCGGATGATGTAATTGGCTTGGCAGTTGGCGAAGCGAGTGGAAACGCACTTAACTGGAAATATAAATTAAATTTGAAGGTCAATGATTCAAATATTAAAGTTGATTTTGATGATTGGATGTTTTTGCAGGATAAAGGTATATTAATTAATCGAGCAGAG
>CACFLM010000007.1 GCA_902567145.1 uncultured Alphaproteobacteria bacterium | reverse complement strand
TTGGAATCTAGTTTTGGAAGGTTTCTTGATCCTATTGCTGACAAAATATTAATAGTTTCTGTTATTTTTATACTTGTGTCCAATAATATAATAGAGGGATTATTTGTTTATCCTGCTCTGATTATTATAATAAGAGAAATTCTAGTTTCAGGCTTAAGAGACTTTTTCTCTCACTCAACAGATACACTATTTGTAACAAAATTATCAAAGTGGAAAACTCTAATCCAGATGTTTTCATTGGGATTTTTAATTGTATCAAATCACTTTGAAACAAATATCATATTATTTATTGGTTATTTTGGATTAACAGTTGCATCTTTAATGACCATTCATACAGGCTATATTTATTTTAAAAAAAACCTAAGATTGTTTAAATGAGGAAAGTTTTTGGAATTGTCGGATGGAGTGGAAGTGGAAAAACAGATTTAACTACCAGAGTTATATCTTTTTATAGCCAAAAAAAAATTAAAGTGTCATCTATTAAACATTCACATCATGATTTTGAAATTGATAAGGAAGGAAAAGATAGTTATAAACATCTAAATTCAGGTTCAAATGAAGTTATTATTTATAACGAAAAGAAATGGGCATTGATTAGTTCAATTCAAAGACAAAAGGTCAGTATCAATAAAATTATAGAAAAATTTGAGAAAAAAGATCAATTAATTCTCATAGAAGGTTTAAAATATAGCAATTTTCCTAAGATTGAAGTTATTCGTTCATCAATAAAAAAACCATTCATTCATAAAAAGGATATAAATATTAAAGCACTTGTTGTTGATAAAGAAGTTTCAGAATTAAAAAAATCAAAGCTCCCTATTTATAAGTTTTCAGAAACAGAGAAAATAAGTAATTTCATTTTAGAGTATTTTAAAAATGATTGATTTATATAAAAACCTATTATCATTTAAACGTGCTAAAAGAATTATGCTAAATTCTGTCAAAAAAAATAAAACAGAAATAATTGATTTTGAAATTGGTCAAGATAGAGTTTTGGCTAAAGATATATATTCAAAAATACATATTCCTGAATTTGATAATTCAGCAGTTGATGGTTTTGGATTTATCAATTCTAAAAAAATAGAAAGAGAATTGCAAATAGTAGGAGAATCAAAACCAGGCCAACCTTTTCTTGGTAAGGTAAATGAAAATCAAGCTATTAAAGTTTTTACAGGAGCTTATTTGTTAAAGGAAATTACAAAAATAGATACTGTCTGTATGGAAGAAGATTCTGTTATAGTAGGTAATAAGTTAAAGTTTAAAAAAAAATTCAAAACTGGATCAAATATTAGATTGAAAGGAGAAGATGTTAAAAAAAATAAAAAAATTTTTGAAGCCGGAAGAAAAATTAGATCTATGGATCTTGCACAATTATCTTCCATAGGAATAAAGAAATTAAAAGTTTATAGAAAAATTAAAGTTGGAATATTTTCCTCTGGAGACGAATTGTGTAAAATAAAAACCAAAAAATCTAAATTCCAAATTTATGATGCAAATAAATTAGTCTTAATTTCCTTATTCAAAAAGATTGGTTGTGAAGTAGTCGATTTTGGAATAATAAAAGATAATTATTCTCAAACTAAACAAAAAATTTTAAGTAAACTAAATTTGATAGATGTTCTTATTACAAGCGGTGGAATTTCTAAAAGCAAAACTGATATGATTGGTAAATTTCTAAAAGAAAATGGAAAGATTAATTTTTGGAGACTTGCTATAAAGCCCGGAAGACCTTTTGCATTCGGAAAAATAAAAGACACTCCATTTATTGGTCTCCCAGGGAACCCAGTGGCAGCAGTAATAACATTCTTTATGTTAACACTTGATTATATAAAGTTTCTATCTGGAGTAAAAGAAAAAGACTTAATTGAAAGAGTATTACCATGTGATTTCAGCCTTAAGAAAAGAAAAGGGAGAACTGAATGGTTGAGAGGAAAAATTATTAAAAAGAAAAACTCACTTTATCTTACAAAGTTCCCATCAACTGGTTCGGGAATTATTTCTTCAATTAGTCAAAGTCAAGGAATAATAGAGTTGGATGAAAAAAAAGATTATATTAAAAAAGGAACTTTATTAAAATTTTTTAGATACGAGGATATGTTGAATTGAAAATACTATATTTTGCCAGCTTAAAAGAATCAATTGGGAAAAGTGAAGATACTATTCATTTTGATGGAAAAAGAAAAATTTACCAGATTATAGATGAGCTAAAAAATACTAATGGAAATTATAATACTGCTTTTACTGAAATTAAAAACCTTCAATACGCAGTTAACTGTGAATATGTAAATAATAATTTTTTTGTAACAAATAATGATGAACTTGCCATATTCCCACCAGTTACTGGAGGATAATGAAAATAATTTTTCAAAAAGAAGAACTTGTTATAGAAAAACAAATAAATTTATTCTCTAAATCAAATAATACCAACGCTGGAGCAATTACCTCATTTATTGGAAAAGTGAGGCCCACTAACAATGATAAAAAAGTCTTAAGTATTGATGTAGAATTGTATGAGAAAATGGCACTATTCCAAACAAAAAAAATAATTAAAAATCTAAAGAAAAAATATAAAATAACTGATTATTTGTTAATTCATCGCTATGGGAAAATCAGACCAGGAGAGAACATTTTATTGATTTTAGTTTCCTCTGAGCATAGAAAACAAAGTTTCAGATTCTCAGAGGAATTAATTGATTGGCTTAAAGTTAAAGTCACTTTTTGGAAGAAAGAACATTTTTCGGAGAATTCTGAGTGGGTTTCACAAAAAGAAACTGATAGACAAATAATTAAAATCTAACCTTTAACTACTTTATCAAATTCTTTTATTAAGGATCTTGTAATTTCTCCAACTTTAAATTTATATTTATCGATTGAAGTAACAGGTGTTATCTCTACAGCAGTCCCGGTTAGAAATACTTCGTCACAACTCTCTAGAAACTCAAATTCATAGTGACCTTCTTCTATCTCTATTTTTAATTTTTGAGCTATCTCGATCACAGTTTGTCTGGTAATTCCGTCAAGAAAACAATCGGGTAAAGGTGTAAATAATTTATTATGCTTTATAAAAAAAATATTTGCACCAGTAGCTTCAGCAATAAACCCTCTGTAATCAAGCATTAATGCATCATCAAAGCCTCTTCTCTCTGCCTCATGTTTGCTTAGAGAACAGATCATATATAATCCTGCTGCTTTGCTATTTGTGGGTGCAGAGTCTGGAGATGGTCTGACCCAATTTGATTTTGTAAGCCTTATGCCCTCTAAAACTTTCTCAGGTGAAAAATAAGATGGCCATGCCCAAGTTGCAATTGCTATATTAGTGGTGGCATCAATAGCTGAGATTGCCATTTTCTCACTTCCTCTCCAAACTACAGGTCTAATATATCCATCGTAAACTTTCTGTTTCTTTGTTAATTCACATGTTATATGTTTAATTTCTTCAACATTGAAAGGAATTTGAAGATCAAGTAACTCTGCAGACCTATAGAGTCTCTCAATGTGCTCGTCCAACTTAAAAATTTTACCGTTATATATTCTTATTCCTTCAAAGACACAACTTCCATAGTGTAATCCATGATTCAAAACATGGGTTTGACAATTTTGCCACGCCTCATACTTCCCGTTAATCCATATGTAACCTTCTCTTTTGTCAAAAGGGATTATTTGCATAATTTTTTCAATAAAGTTAAGATTTATTAATATATCATTGAAATTATATTTATAAATAGCTTGATCTTTATTTATTGTAATTATTGTATTTATTTATGAAAAATTTACCTCATTTATTATGTGTAGACGATGACAATAAAATCAGAGAGTTATTAGAAATTTATCTAACAAATAAAAACTTTAGAGTTAGTGTTGCACGAGACTCATTTGAGGCGGAGAAATTAACTAGCTTTTTTTTATTTGATCTTATCATTCTTGATATAATGATGCCAAAAAAGAGCGGTATAGAATTCCTAGATAATTTTAGGAAATTTGATATTAACACACCAGTTTTGATGCTAACAGCAGACAATCAATTAGAAAAAAAGACCTCTTCTTATTCTAATGGATGTGATGATTATTTAGTAAAACCTTTTGAACCAACAGAACTTCTATTAAGAATAAGCAAACTACTTAATCCAAGGTTTAATAAAAATATTATAGGAAAGAAGAGATATTTTGGAGAATTTGAATTTGATTTAAATTCAAAATTATTATCTAAAAATAAAGTTAATGTTAATCTAACAACATCTGAAACTCTAATAATTGAATATCTATCAAAAAATCTAAATAAAGAAGTCTCAAGAGAGCAAATTTCTAATTTATTAGGAGACGGAATGAATCTTAGATCAGTGGATGTAACAATCACAAGATTGAGGAAAAAATTGATTTCTGATAAAAATAACTCATTCTTAAGGACTATAAGAGGGAAAGGATATATGCTTGTAAGCGAATATGATTAGAAGATATCTAAAAAATTTACTTCCTAGGAGATTGCTTCCAAGATTGTTGTTAATATTCCTTATTCCACTTATATTTATCCAATGTTCAGTAATATTCTTTTTTTATGAAAGGCATTGGGAAAAAATAATTAATAGATTTTCAAATATTGCGAGTAACAATATTAATCTCTTAGTAGATCAATATCAGAAAAAAGGTATGAAAGAAGTTAAAACTATTGCAGTAAAACTAAATACCAGTGTAACATTCATAAGTAATCTAAATTATAACTTCAAAAAAAAATCAAAGTTAGAAAAAAAAATTCATCAAATTCTTAAATCTCGGGTAAACGAGAATATTAAAATTGATTTTAAAGAAGACAAGGTTTCATTCTTTTTAGAAGTTGAAAATGGTTATTTAAAAATTAATTTTCCAAGAAAATATCTTCTAAGCGAAACACCCTCAATTTATCTTTTATGGATCATTTCAACTTCGTTAATTTTATCATTGATAGCATTCTTATTTTTAAGAATTCAAATAAGAGCTATACACAGACTGGCAAAATCAGCAGAGGACTTTGGTAAAGGAAAAAAAATTAAGAACTTTAAACCAGAAGGGGCTATGGAAATTAGATCTGCAGGGAATGCTTTTATGCAAATGCAGAAAAGAATAAACAATTATATTAATCAAAAAACAAGTTTTCTAACTGGCATTTCTCATGACCTAGGAACTATAATAACTAGAATTAAATTAAGACTAGAATTATTAAAAAATCAAGAAGAAACCCAGCAAATAAAGAAAGATGTAGAAATAATGCAACTTTTTCTAAAAGAATATCTTGAATATTCGAAAGAAAATAAAGTTAAAAGATTTGAAAAGGCAAACATCCTTGAAATAATTAATCAAGTTGTAAAGTCATCAAGACTCAAAAATAAAAAGATTAATATTAAATGCCCTAAAAGCTTATCCATAGAGACAGACAAAAATAGTTTATATAGAATTATTTTCAATTTATTTGAGAATGCATCAAGATATGGAAGTAAAATAGAGATAAACGCGAAAAAAGAGTTGAAAAATATTAAAATAAGTATTTCTGATAATGGTCCAGGAATTGAAGAGCAATTCAGAAATAAAATATTTAAACCATTCTTTAAAATTGATCATTCAAGAAATATTAATAAGAGTGGATCAGGCTTAGGCCTAAGTATTTCAAAAGAATTAGGAAAAAAGATTAATGCGAGTATAAAGGTTGAAAAATCAAACAAATTACAAGGAAGCCTATTTTCAATTATTTTACCGCAAAAAAAATAAATTATTTAAGTTTTTTTGAGATTTGATTGGATTTATCTTTAGCAGAGTTTACAGCTGTCTCAAATAAATTAAAAAGAGCATCATTCTTGGAAAAAACTTTTAAAGCCTCTTCGGTCGTTCCACCTTTACTAGCGACTTTTCTTATTGACTCACTAAAGTCAATGTTTTTTGATTTTAATTGCATTAATGTTCCCTCTAGTAAACTAGTTAGTAATGATAAGGAATCATTAACATTAATACCATTTTTCCTTATAAGTTTATCAAAACACCTAAGAATATAAAAAAAGTAAGCAGGACCACCGCCAAACATTGCTGTAAAAAAATTCATTTTTTTTTCATTGTTAATCCAAATATATTCTCCAAAGATTTTGAAATCTTTTGTGATTTTATTTTTCAAGTTTTCTTCAATTTCTCTTGCAAAGAATGCTGTAGCACTATTATTTGAATCTATAAATATATTAGGCATTATTCTTATAACAGGACTTTTGAGAAACTTATTAATTGACTTTGTTTGCAAGCCTGCAACAAATGAAATTATTACATGAGTTTTATTATAGTAATCTTTAATTTCATTAAGAGTTTTTGTAGCATCTTGAGGTTTTACGCATAACATTATGTAACTTATTCTATTCCAATCAATTTTTTCTAAACTATTAAAAAATTTTACATTTTTATAGACCTTAGTCACACGATTAACTATCCTCCTATCTTTTTCTAAAACAATTATCTTCTTTTTACTTAAACTAAAACCTTTTAAGATAATTGTTCCTAAATTTCCACAACCAATTAAAAGGGATGTCATGCCTCTCCATGAGTATCAAGTAATGCTATATCAATGGCATGAACAGGATCTTGTTTCTTATAAAAATAAACAAAAAATACAGGGAAGAATCTATCACATTCATTTGTTACAATATCTATAAAATTTTGAATCTGCTCTATTGAGAGAATAGTTTGACCTTTTATTGAGATCTTATAGCAAAAAAATATTGTGTTTAATTTTGAACAATAATTAAAGAAACCAACAGAAGCCTTATTATTAACATTTGAAATTAACGAATAAATTGATTTGCTAATTCTATTCTTTTTTGACATATCAAAATAACTATTTACTTCAATAATTTTTTTTTCACTATTCCATTTAAATAAAATATCATAATTTTTCCAGATACCTTTTGAGTATATTGTAATTTCGTCACGAGAATTCCTAAACTTTTCAATTTCGTCACTTAAAAGATACTCCTCAATGAAATCAATAGGATTATTTTTGCTGATAATTTTTTTTTGATTGTCAAAACTCACGACATAATAATAATATATATATTAATATTAAACAACTACAATTAGTACCATAATTAGAATAATACACAATATATAGACAAAATGATAAAAGATACCTTGATTTTATTCTTAATAATTTTATATTTTACTTCTTTTTTCGTATGGATATTTTTCTTCTATAAACTAATAAAAAAACAAACAGGAAATAAGAATAAAGTCTATCTTATAAATATTTCTAGTTTTATAGCTGTTACATATCTCATAAGCTTCTTAATACTGGAGGTCCTTAACTAATGATTGTAATAACTGGAGGAGCAGGATTTATTGGTTCAAACTTAATCAATCTTCTTTTAAGCAAAAAAAAAAATATTGTTTCAGTAGACTGGCACAATAAGAACAATAAAAAATATTTTATCAACTATAATTTTACGAAAATTGACCCCAAATATTTAAAAGAATTTTTAGATGAAAATAAAAAAATAATTTCAATCATTATTCATCTTGGAGCAATTACATCTACAGTCGAAAGAAACTTGAATCTAATAATTGAAAATAATTTAAGGTTATCGCTTGAACTTTGGAAATGGTGTACGAAAAACAAAAAAAGATTTATTTATGCATCCTCAGCTGCCACCTATGGTAACGGACAAAATAATTTTATAGATAATTCTAATGATGACTATCTCTCAAAGCTTATTCCATTAAATTTATATGGATGGTCAAAACATATAATAGATAGATTCATTTGGAGTAGAGTAAATTATAAAAACAGACCCACACAATGTGTTGGTTTAAAATTTTTCAATGTTTACGGGCCAAATGAGTTTCATAAAAACGATATGAAGAGCATTGTCTTAAAAATTTATGAGAAAGTTCAGAATGAAAAAGTTATTGAGTTATTTAAATCTCATAATCCTGATTTTAAAGATGGAGAACAGCTTAGAGACTTTATATATGTTAAAGATGTTATCGAAGTAATAAATTGGTTTATAAAAAATTCAAATATTAACGGCTTATTTAATGTAGGAAGTTCAACTCCTCAGACTTTCAAAGATTTAGCAAAATTTGTATATAGAACTTGTAATAAGAGACAAAATATCAAATACATTGAAACTCCTAGTAGTATAAGATCACAATATCAATATTTTACAAAAGCTTCGTTAACAAAATTAAGAAAAGCTGGGTACAAAAATAAATTTTTTAGCCTAGAAGATGGTATTAGCGATTACGTTAAAAATCATTTAATAAAAATTTAATATGTATATTCATAACTTAGATCCAGTTGCCTTTACTTTATTCAATTTCAAAGTTTATTGGTACTCATTATCATATTTATTTGGTTTCTTGTTTAGCTATTTTTACGCAAAATATTTGATACAAAATAGATATTTTCAGATTAACTTTAAAAATTTTGAAGACTTTCTTGGATGGGCAGTTATAGGCGTTGTCGTTGGTGGAAGAATAGGGTATATAATTTTTTATAATTTTGATTTTTATTACCAAAACCCTTCAGAAATTATAAAGATTTGGGAAGGTGGCATGTCATTTCATGGAGGTTTAGTAGGATTAATTCTTTCAGTTATTCTATATTCAAGGTTAAAAAATATTGACCTTTTAGATCTTTCTAACTTAGTATCTGCATGTTCTCCATTTGGTATATTTTTAGGAAGGTTAGCAAATTTTATAAATGGTGAGTTAATTGGACGACCAACTAATTCCAATTGGGGAGTTATATTTAATGAAAATGATATTTTAAGACATCCTAGTCAACTCTATCAAGCAACATTTGAAGGATTAATAATATTTTTGATTATTTTGTTCATATTAAAAAAAAAATACCATTATAGGTTTAATATCTTTGCAATTTTTCTGATATTTTATGGCTCTTTTAGATTTTTATTAGAGTTTTTCAGAGAACCAGACAGCCATTTAGGCTTTATTATAATGAATCTTTCAATGGGACAGTTACTCTCCTTCCCCATGGTTCTGTTTGGATTTATTTTTCTAAAATATAAAAAAAGATGAATACTATAAATTTTCTTAAGACAAATAAAGTTTCATTAAGTAGATTTATAAACCTATGCTTATATGAAAAAAATAAGGGATTTTATCAAAACAATAAAATTGGTTCACATTTTGTGACTTCACCAGAAATAAGTCAAGTTTTCGGTGAATGTATTGCTTTCTTTTTTTTACTTATTTTAAAAAATTTTAAAGTAAGTAACTTTTGTGAGCTAGGTCCGGGTAATGGTACTCTTATGATGGATTTAATTTTAACAATTAATAAATTTGTAAACACTCCAATTAAATTTCGTTTATATGAGAAATCAAAATTCTTAAAATCTTTACAATACTCTAATTTAATTAATCTTAATTCCCAGAAAATAAAAATTGAATTTCAAGATAACCTAAACTTTAACAAAGAACCGGTTTTTTTTGTTTGTAATGAGTTCTTTGATGCACTTCCAATCAATCAATTTGAAAAAGTAAATAATCTCTGGTTTGAAAAAAAAGTTAACTATACTAATCGGTTTAAAATTATCAATGTAAAAACTCAAAATATATTTGAGAACAAATACAAAAGCGGAGACATTATTGAAATTTCCCCTTTATCTAACTTATATCTTATGAGAATTCTAAAATATATTAATAACTATGGAGGAGGAATTCTGATTTTTGACTACGGTCCATTTAATAAAAAAAATATTGACACTCTTCAAGCAATATATAAATCAAGGAAATGTGGGATCTTAGATTATCCATTTCAATCGGATATAACTTATCATGTAAACTTCAATGCCATAAAAAGAATGGCTAAAACTTTTGGTTTAATTTATTACGGCCCAATACTCCAAAAAGATTTTCTTTTTTTTCATGGAATAAATGAGAGATTTGCTCACCTTATTTCAAAAGCAAAATCCCAAAATAAAGTTAAAATTCTAGAAAAACAATTTGAAAAACTTACATCACCAAATGGTATGGGTGGATTAATTAAGTGTATCTTCATAAGCAAAAAAGAAATTAATTCAAATATTTTTAAGTGTAGATGAATAAAGTAGAATTTTATAAAGATTATATATTCTGTTTTTTTTCAAGAAAAGGAGGTATAAGTAAAGGAGATTTTTCATCTCTTAATTGTGGTTATCAAAGAGGTGATTTAAATAAAAATGTCCAGAAAAATAGGGTGCTCGCTTCAAAACAATTGAACCAGAGAAATATTATTATACCTAGTCAAGTGCATTCAAATATTGTGCTAAAAATTGATAACAATTTACATAATTTGAAGCCTGCAGATGCAACTATTAGTAATAGAGAAGATATTCTTCTGGGAGTTCTAACAGCAGATTGTGCGCCAATCATAGTTTTGGGGAAAAGTTTCTATGGGATCATTCATGCGGGATGGAAGGGGTTAATTAATGGAATAATAGAAAATACCATACAAAAAATTTTAGCACTTGGAGAAAAAGAGCAATATTTAAAAGTATATGTTGGACCTCATTTGAAAAGAGAATCTTTTGAAGTAAAAGATGACTTTATCCAGTTTTTTAAAACTAAAATAGATCATTATGAAGAGTTTATTATTATTAAAAAAAAAATTTTTTTTTTGGACTTTTCAAAACTCATAGAATCAAAATTATTAAATCTTAATATTAAGAATTATTCTATTTCAGAAGAAAACACTTTTACTAATCCTGATAAATTTTTTAGTCACAGGTATTGCTTAAATAATAAAATTAAAAATTGTGGTAGGCAAATAAGCTTAGTTGGTATAAAAAAATAAATGTAAATTATTTTATTTTATCGAGTTACTTATGAAAATTGTTTCAGGAAACAGTAATATCCCGCTAGCAGAGGAAATAGCTAACTACCTAAATGTGCATTTGCTAAAGGCAACAATTAAAAAATTCCCAGATAAAGAAATTTTTGTAGAAATTCAAGAAAATGTTAGAGGTGAAGATGTATTTGTAATTCAATCAACTTCATTCCCAGCTAATGACCACTTGATGGAACTCTTAGTAACTATAGATGCTTTAAAAAGAGGCTCAGCAAAAAGAATTGCCGCAATTGTTCCTTACTATGGATACGCAAGACAAGATAGAAAGTCTGGACCAAGAACCCCTATTTCAGCAAAATTAGTTGCAAACTTAATAAGTACAGCTGGGGCTGATCGAGCCTTAATGGTTGACCTTCATGCAGGACAAATTCAAGGGTTTTTTGATATACCAACAGATAATTTATTTGCTGCTCCAGTATTCATAGAAGATATAAAAAATAAATTTGATAATAAAGAAACAATTATTGTATCTCCTGATGTTGGAGGTGTTGTCAGAGCAAGAGCAATAGCCAAAAGAGTAGATTGTGAGCTTGCTATAATTGATAAAAGAAGAGAAAAAGCAAGTGTTTCAGAAGTTATGAATATTATTGGGGAGGTTAGAAACAAGAATTGTATACTAATAGATGATATTTGTGACACTGCCGGAACACTAACTAATGCTGCAACTGCACTTAATAAAAAGAATTCTAAAGCAATTTATGCCTACATTACACACGGTGTATTGTCAAATCCTGCTATTGAGAGAATAGAAAACTCACCAATTGATAAAATGATAATTACTGATAGCATTGCCGCAAGAGATGATGTAAAAAAGTGTAAAAAAATAGTACAATTGTCAATCGCACACTTAATTGGTGAAGCAATTGGACGAATAACAGACAATAGATCAGTTTCAAGTTTATTTGCTTGATTAAAGGAGAGAATTATGAAGGAAGTTATACAAATTCAAGCTGAAAAAAGATCAAAAACCGGGACAGGAAATTCAAGGGAATTTAGATCCAAGAACCTAATTCCAGGAATCATATATGGTGAAAAGAAAAAGCCAATTCCAATTTCTTTAGATGAGAAAACTTTGAAAACACAATTAAATGATACTGGGTTTTTCTCGAAACAATGTGAAATTAAGTTAGATGATGAAAGCTTTAAAGTTCTTCCTAAAGATGTCCAATTACACCCGGTTAAAGAAAATATTCTTCATATTGACTTTCTTAGAATTGGTGAAAATACAACAGTCACACTTTTTGTTCCTGTAAAATTTATAAAAGAGAATGAATGTGAGGGTTTAAAGCAAGGTGGTGTTCTTAATATTGTAAGGCATGAAGTTGAGCTCAAAACACCCGTTTCAAAAATACCAGAATTTCTTGAAGCTAATCTAAGTGGGTTAGAAATAGGTGATAGTATTCACATAAGCTCAATAAGTCTTGATGAAAATGTCAAACCGACAATCCTAGATAGAGATTTTACTATTGCAACAGTTGCTCCTCCAACTGTCATGAAAATTGAAGAACCTACTAAAGATGTTGTAGAAGATGAGGAAACTACAGATAAAGGTTCTGAAGCAACTGAAGCACCTAAAGAAAAAGAAGGGGAAAAAGAGCAGAATAATGCTGATTCAGATAAAGAAAAGAAAGATAACTAGAAATAATATTTTAAATTAATGATTCTTTTTGTTGGATTAGGTAACCCTGGAGAAAAGTATCAATATACAAGGCATAACATAGGTTTTGAAATTATTGACTCTTTCCATAGCCATTTCAAGTTTCCTAGCTTTAAGTCCAAATTTGATGGTTTGTATTCAAATAAAGATCTATTTGGAAAAAGAATCATTATTTTTAAACCACAACTTTTTATGAATTTATCAGGGCAACCAATTAAAAAAATTATAAATTTTTTTAAAATCAAAAATACTACAGATATTGTTCTTATACACGATGATATTGATATGGATTTTCTAAAATTAAGAGTAAAATCAAATGGGGGACATGGAGGACATAATGGAATTAGAGACACTATAAAGTTTATAGGTAACAACTTTTATAGAATAAAATTAGGTGTGAGCAATAGATTATTAAAACAAAAAATTAAGAAGCCAGAGAATTTTGTTCTTGAAAGATTCAATAAAAATGAGAGAAAACAAATTGAAACGTTTAAAGAAATGTCCATTCAAAATTTTCAATACTTGATAAATAAAGAATTTTCGCTATTCAAAACAAAAATATTAGAGGGTTGATATGGGTTTTAATTGCGGAATTCTTGGCCTACCAAATATTGGTAAATCCACACTATTCAATGCTTTAACTTCAACTCAACAAGCAGAATCCAAAAATTATCCATTCTGTACTATTGAACCTAATGTTGGCAAAGTAGCAGTCAATGATAAAAGATTAGAAATTATTTCTAAAATATCTAAATCAGTCTCCGTAATTTCAAACCAATTGGAATTTGTTGATATTGCTGGTCTTGTTAAAGGCGCAAGTGAAGGCGAAGGCCTTGGTAACAAGTTTCTTTCAAATTTAAGCGAAGTAGATGCAATAATACATGTTGTTAGATGTTTTGAAGATAATGAAATAACACATGTTGATAAAAAATTGTCTCCAACTAACGATATTGAGGTTATAGAAACTGAACTTCTACTGGCAGATTATGCAAAGATTAAAAATATATCTGAAAATATTAAAAAAAAGAATAAGGGGAGAACAATTGATCCCCAACTAATGGAAATACTTGAACTGGCTGAAAAAAAACTTGATCAAGGAGTTTCCTTAAGTCAATTAGAAAGAAATGAAAGTCAAAATCAAATTCTAAGTCAATTCAATTTTTTAACACTCAAACCAGTAATTTACGTAAGTAATGTCGATGAATTATCTGTTAACCAAGGAAATAGTCTCTCAAAATTAGTAGATGATTATGCAGAAAAAAGAAAATCAAAAAATTTAATAATATCTGCACAAATAGAATCTGAAATCTCAACGTTGGAAGATCAAAATGAGAAAAAAGTTTTCTTAGAATCAATTGGACTAAAAGAAACATCCTTATCGGTATTGATAAGAGAAGGATATTCGATGTTAAATCTTATTACTTTCTTCACATCAGGTCCAAAAGAAACCAGAGCTTGGTCAATAAAAAATGGAACGCTTGCTCCAGATGCAGGCTCAAAAATCCATACTGACTTTAAGAAAGGTTTTATAAGAGCCGAAGTAATAAGTTATAAAGATTTCATAAACTTTAACGGAGAAATCAGTTGTAAAGAAAATGGAAAGCTCCGACTTGAAGGGAAGGATTATAAAGTTGATGACGGAGACATAATCAATTTTAGGTTTAATGTTTAGACTTTATAATTTCTGAAAAGATTAGAAATCTTAATCATTTCTTTATTTGTTAAATTTTTAGTCCCTTTTTGGAGACTACAAAAAAAATATTGTTTAGATAACTTCTCAAGAGCAATTGAAAAATTTACAGCTTTTTCTAAATCATCTGCAACAGTAAGTTGACCATGATTTGAAATTAAACAACCAGTTCTATTTTTCATAACACTCAAAACATTACTAGCCAATTTTTTTGTTCCAAAAGTTGCATATTTTGCACACTTTATATCATTACCTCCAAATTCAGCTACCATATAGTGGAAGGCAGGGATTTTTTTTCGAGCACATGCTAAAACTGATGCCCATAATGAATGACAATGAACAATAGAATTAATTTCTTGTTTATTTCTGTATAAATATAAATGCATAGAAATTTCACTTGATGGTTCTTTTTTATTTTTTATTTTACCACTTATATCAACCTCAGCAATTTGCGAGGTATCAAGTTTGTTAGTATCAATACCAGAGGGTGTAATAAATATAGTATCTTTATGCCTAAAACTTGCATTTCCCTCAGAACCAATATTAAGTCCTAGTTCAAATGTTTTTTTTAAGGCTTTTATAACCTGCGTTTTGATTTTATTCATTCTTTAAAAACTTCAAAATTTCAGATTTACAAGGGTTAATTAGTCCATACTCAGTTATAAGCTTTGTTACGTATTTTGAAGGAGTTACATCAAACGCTGGGTTATATTTTTTTGAATTTTCTAAAAATATCCTTCCTACTGATGTTTTTTTATTTTTATTAAAAACTAAGTGTGAAAGTTCTCTACCATCTCTAATTTCAATTGGAATTTTCTTAGAATCTTTTGTCTGAAAATCAATAGTTGAAGATGGAAGAGCAACAAAGAATGGTATTTTATTATCAAAAGCAGACAATGCTTTTAAATAAGTGCCTATCTTATTACAGACGTCTCCGTTAAATGTAGTTCTATCACTTCCAACCAAACAAATGTCGACTTTTTTATTTTGCATTAGAAATCCACCTGCATTATCGACAATAATGGTGTGTGGAACTTTTTCATTTTTCAATTCCCATGCAGTTAATAATGCACCTTGATTTCTTGGTCTTGTTTCGTCAACCCATACATGTACTGGTATTCCATTTCTATTTGCCAAGAAAATTGGAGCTAAAGCAGTTCCCCAATCAATAGTTGCCAGCCAGCCTGCATTACAATGCGTAAGAATATTTATTTCACGTTTTTCCTTTTTAAAAATTTTTTCAATAATCTTATATCCGTGTATACCAATCTTAAAACAATTAATTATATCCTCTTCTCTTAATTTCTCAGCTAATTCAAAAGAAGTTCTTGCCCTTTCATTTGGTTTAATCTTTTTTATTTTTTCAATAATAAAGTTTAATGCCCATCTCAAATTGACGGCGGTAGGTCTGGTCTCTAATAATTTTTCATATGAAAATTTTACGTTTTTATTGTATGGATCTTTTCTTAAAGAAATTGCAAATCCAAATGCCGCTGTTATTCCAATTAATGGTGCGCCTCTTACTTCCATATTTTTAATTGCATTACAAAAGTCTTTTAAGGTTTTTAATTCTTTTATGACAAATTCAAAGGGTAACCTCGTTTGATCAATAATTTTTACACTTTCATTTTCTACCCACAAAGTAGAAAAATTTTTATTTTTTACTTTCATTTAAAATTTAGGATGTTCTTTAATTTTTTTATTGTAGAACCTTTAACTTTAGAAAAATCAGTTATTGAAGAGCTTCTTGCTAAATTTTTAATTCTGCTGCTACAAATTAATTCTTCTTCTCTAGAAAGTTCTAATATTAATTTTTGTGCTTTGTCTGAGTTTGCATTTAATGTTTTTATTATTTGTTCAATACTTACATTTTCATGATTAGGATGCCAACAGTCATAATCTGTAACCATTGCAACACTCGCATAGCATATTCCAGCTTCAATTGCCAACTTTGCTTCAGGCATGTTAGTCATTCCAATTACATCGCATCCCCAAGATCTGTATAACTCTGACTCAGCTAGCGAAGAAAACTGAGGACCTTCAATACAAATATATGTTCCTTGATTGTGAAACTTTATTTTCAATCTTTCAAGTGATTGACTGATTTTAGCTTTCAACTGATTACAAACTGGGTTAGCAAGTGGTACATGAACAACGAGATCATCTTCAAAAAAGGTCTTTTTTCTTAAATATGTCTTATCAATAAATTGGTTAACAAGAACAAAGTCACCTGGAATATAATCATTTCTCAGACTTCCCACCGCAGATAATGAAATTATATTTTCGGCTCCAATTTTTTTTAATGCCTCAATGTTTGCTCTATAATTAATATTTGATGGAGATATATTGTGATCTTTTCCATGTCTTGGTAAAAAAGCAACTTTTTTTTCATCTATTGTACCTAAACAAATATCAGATGATGGAGTTCCAAAGTTCGTTGAAACGCTTTTCCATTTAACTTTTTTGATTCCGGGAACTTTATATAACCCGCTTCCACCAATAAAAGCTAAATCAATTTTAGGCATTGATCAATCCAAGTTTTTCCAGACTTTTCTTTTGACACCTAATAACATAATTGTAATTAAAATTAAGAAGAAGAGAGTCTTTACTCCAAGACTTTTTCTATTTTCTAGTTCTGGCTCTGCTGTCCATGCTAGAAAAGAGGTAACATCTCTAGCTATTTGAAGATGTGTAGCTTGAGTTCCATCATCAAATTCAACTATTTCGTCCATTATTGGAGATGGCATCGCGATTTGATAACCAGGATAATATTCATTATAATACATGCCATCACTGGCTTCAAAATTCTCTGGAAATTCTTTGTACCCATTTAAAAGGCTATAAATGTAGTCTGCACCCCCAGCTCTTGCTTTTACTATTAATGACAAATCAGGAGGGTATGAGCCATTGTTTGCTAATCTTGCTATTTGATCATTCTCATATGGTCCAACAAATTTATCACTCATTTTTGCATCTCTTAGGAACATATCACCCTCATCATTTGGTCCATCGCTAACCTCATATTGGCCTGCAATAGATTTAACCTCATCAGACGAATAACCAATTTCAGCTAAATCTCTGTAGGATATATGTTTTAAACCGTGACAAGCCGCACAAACTTCGGAATACACTTTAAATCCCCTTTGTAATGAGGCTTTATCAAATCTACCAAAAATACCATTGAATGGCCAATTTTGTTTGATCAACTCAACATTGCTTGAAGCAGCAATAGACTTTCCATTTTGAAGGGTTATCAACAAAAGAAGAATAAAGATTGAAAAACACTTAAATTTATTTGACATAACTCTCAGATGAAGACGGGTCTTTATTGTCAAATTTCTCAGAGATTACAGCAGCTGAAATACTAGATGGTAAATCAGTTGTCTTCTCGAACCTAGATAAAAAAGGCATTATTACCAAGAAAAAACCAAAATAATATGAGGTTGCAACCCGAGAAATAAGAACATACATTCCTTCTGCTGGCATAGCACCTACCCAACCAAGAATCAAACAGTTTAAAAAGAATAACCAAAAGAATTGTCTATAAAAAGGTCTAAAGCTTGCACTCCTAATCTTATGTCTGTCAAGCCATGGTAAGAAAAACAAAACCAAAACAGCTGCAAACATTAGTAATACACCCATAAGTTTATCTGGAACAGCTCTTAGGATTGCATAGAATGGAAGAAAATACCATTCTGGAACAATGTGTGCTGGAGTTTGTAATGGATTAGCTGGGATATAGTTGTCTGGATGACCGAGAAAGTTTGGAGCAAAGAAAACTAAAGATGCAAAAACTATTAAATAAACTCCCAAGCCAAGATAGTCCTTAACGGTATAATATGGATGAAATGGAATAGTATCTCCTTCAGACTTTACATCAAGGCCAGTAGGGTTGTTTGAACCAAACTGATGAAGAGCAACTAAATGCAAAACAACAACTCCAACTATTGCAAATGGGAGAAGATAATGTAAAACAAAAAAGCGACTTAGTGTTGGGTTATCAACTGAAAAACCACCCCATAAAAAAGTAACAATGTAATCTCCAATAATTGGAAAAGCTGAGAATAGGTTTGTTATAACTGTTGCACCCCAAAAGCTCATTTGTCCCCAAGGTAAGACATATCCCATAAATGCTGTAGCCATCATCAATAATAAAATGACGACCCCCAACATCCAGAGAATTTCTCGTGGATACTTATAAGATCCATAATAGAGGCCTCTAAACATATGAATATATACAATTATGAAGAATATTGATGCACCGTTCATATGGATATATCTTAGCAACCAACCATTATTCACATCTCTCATAATCCTCTCAACACTGTCAAATGCCAAATCAGTGTTGGCTGTGTATTGCATTGCTAACAATATTCCAGTAACTATCATAATTACCAAGGTAATACCTGCAAGAGACCCAAAATTCCAGAAATAGTTTAGGTTTTTGGGGGTTGGGTAATCTCTTAAATTATGATTAATAAAAGTAAATATAGGAAGTCTTTTATCTACCCAATTCATTAATCCTTTTTTTTCATCATTGCTTTTGTCTTGCATAAGTTTATCCTATTTTAATTATATCTTCAGAAACAAAATTATATGGTGGGATTTCTAAATTTAGTGGAGCTGGACCCTTTCTAATCCTACCCGAAGTATCGTAGTGAGAACCATGACACGGACAAAACCACCCTCCAAATTCACCTTTATTGTCACCTATTTTTTGTCCAAGGGGAACACAACCTAAATGTGTGCAAACACCTATAACAACTAACCATTTAGGGTCTTTAACTCTTGATTCATCAGTGGCCATGTGCTTCAACTCATCAACAGAAGTATTATTTGCATCATTTATTTCACTTGAAGTTCTATGTCTTATAAAGATTGGTTTACCTCTCCACATTACAGTTAGGCTTTGTCCCTCTTCCACAGGAGAGAGGTCAACTTCAGTGGTTGAAAGAGCTAAGACATCTTTAGCCGGATTCATGGTGTCAATTAAAGAAAAAGCTGTTACGGCCCCTCCTGCGACAGCAAGCCCTGCTGTAGTTACAAATAAAAAGTCTCTTTTCTCTTCATCAACTGAGATTGAGGTTTCTTTATCATTTAAATCTTTTTCTGACATATGTTTATAACTTTTATTATAATATAAAAAATTTTAAGTATAAAACAATGAAAAATATTGATCAAAAAAAAAAGATTGCCTCCCAATGGTTTGAAAAACTTCAAAATAAGATTTGCAACGAACTCGAGTTAATTGAAAAAGTCAATGCTAATTCAAAGAATAAATTCACAAAAGAGATTTGGCTTAGAGATAAAAATGGTTCAAAAGACCTCGGAGGAGGCGAAATGCGAATTCTTAGAGGAGATGTATTTGAAAAAGCTGGAGTAAATATTTCAACTGTTTTTGGAAAATTGTCAGATAAATTAATTGGTAAAATACCTGGAACAGAAGCCAACAATGAATTTTGGGCATCCGGAATATCATTAGTAATTCATCCACTTTCACCTAAAGTTCCTGCTATTCACATGAATACAAGATTCATAGTGACTAAAAAGGCTTGGTTTGGAGGTGGAATTGATATCACACCAACTGATAAAGAATCAAAAGATTCAAAAGAGATAGCTGATTTTTTTCATAGAGAATTAAAAATCACTTGTAATAATTATAAAAAAGGATGTTATCAAAAATATAAGAAATGGTGTGATGATTATTTCTTTTTACCACATCGAAACGAATCAAGAGGGTTAGGAGGAATTTTCTTTGATTATTTGAGTTCTAATAATTGGGACGCTGACATGGAGTTTGTAATGAGTGTAGGAGATACCTTTCTTAAAACATACAAAAAAATTGTTAAAGATACTGCATTATTAACTTGGAACACTAAAGACAAATCTTTACAGTTTCATAGAAGATCAAGATATGTAGAGTTTAATTTACTTTATGATAGAGGCACAAAGTTTGGTTTAGAAACAGATGGAAATATTGAAGCTATTTTCATGTCTTTGCCTCCAATGGCATCATGGTAAAAATTTCTGCACAAACCTAATACATTCATTACGTGTACATTTAAAATCTCTTTCAGCCCATAATAACTCTAATTCGTCAAGAACATTTCCCAAAATTTTTCCAGGCTTAAAGCCAATTTTTAATAAATCATCTCCACTCACAGGAATCTTCTTTTTTTTAAAGGTTAAAGAAAAATTATAAAATCTTAGAAATTTCTCTTTAGAGATTTTTTTTTCAGAACAATCAAAAAATAATTGATCAATTATATTGCCTCTTTGGAATTTAAATAGATTTAAATTGAGCTCTTTATGTGAATGACTCTTAAATTTAATCTTACTCTTCAATCTCTTCTTAAATGAATTTTCTGCGTTCTTAATAACAAATTCAGATCTTGATTCTTTTCCTCTTAACAAAAATTTTATTCTTCTTTCAAAACTTATATTTTCTTGAGATGACTCTAAAAGGCATAAATCTATAAAATTTCTAAAATTTAATTTTGATTCTAACGTATTTTCAAAAAGTTCTTTTAAAAAGGTCAAAGTTTTTCTCTTTTTAATTTGATTGCTTAAAATAATTTTTTTTATTTCTTGCATTCTTCTCTCATATGAAAGCAATTGAAGTTTGGTGAAATATCTTCTACAAATTTGATAGCTTTCATTTTCAAAGTTTTGAGAAATAATAATTGAGAATCTAAAGAATCTTAAAATTCTTAGATAATCTTCTTTAATTCTTTTATGTATGTCACCAATAAACCTTACTTGTTTTCTCTTTAAATCATTGATTCCATTGTTTGGGTCATGTAAATTACCATTTGTATCGCAATAAATAGAGTTGAATGTAAAATCTCTCCTTTTAGAATCTTCTATTAAATTATTTGTAAATTTAACTTCTGCCCATCTTCCATCCGTTTTCACATCACTTCTCATAGATGTTATATCAAATTTGAATTTCTTCATTAGAACAACAAGAGAACCGTATTTTTCTCCAATTTTGAGAAATTTTATTTTACTTTTTTTTAGACAATAAACTAACTTTTTAATATCCAGATTTACAACTAGGTCGGGATTTGAAGTCGAATATTCATTCATAATTAGATCTCTAACACTACCGCCAACAATATAAATTTTTCCATCAAACTCGAGACAAGCATTTTCAATTTTAATTATCAAGGGTAGAGGAATTCCAATTTTTTTACACTTATTGCTAAATTTACTTATTTTTTTCATCAAAATATCCAGGAATAATTTTTTTTCCGTCGAATCTTGGCGGATTATATAATTTCTCAGATTTATCATTCTTCAAGAAAATACTTGCTACAGAAAAAAATATTATTACAAACATGAAAATTGAAATTAAAAAGAAAAGACTTTTTTTCTTAAATTGATTTGACCAATTAAATATTATCACGGTTAACAAAACTATTGATAGAAAAATTAAAGCTTTTATCATTCCAAAAAAAATACTATGTTAACAATCGTTTACAAACCTTAAATTATTTATAGCATGAAAACTCTTAAAAATCTTATAATAACCCTATCCATCTTTATATTTTTTAATGTTAAACCTTTAGCTTCAAAACTTCTATCATTTCAAAGTGAATATAATATTTCATTAGGATCTTCAGATCAGCCAAGAATTCCTAGCAGAACATATGTTGACAAAGCTTCTGGATATTTATTGATTGATTGGATTAATAACTGTCAAGAATCTTGGGTTTCAAATCAACGAATGATGACAAAGTTTATTAATTCTCACGGTGTTGGGAGTGTTAACGAAATAAACTACTCATTGAATGAAAACAGTGATGGAAAAAAAATGGAATTTCTTCTTGAAATTAAAGAAAATGCAGAAGTTATTGATAGACACCATGGTAAAGCAGAAAAAAAATCAGAACTTATTGTTAAATTCATGCAAAGTGACAAAGAATTAAAATTTTCTAAAAACACTATTTTTCCTCATGAGTTTCTCAAAGACATAATTGATAATATAAATTCCAAAAAAAAAATGTTAGTTAGAGATGTTTATGAAGGAACTATTCCCGATAAATTTTTCAATATTTCTGTTTTCTTTACAGATGAATTTGTAGAAGTTGATGAAAATTTATTAGATAAAGGAGTTATAAATAAATTCAAAAAAATAAGAATGGCATATTATCAAGGTAAAACTCAGACTCCTATTTTTGAACAGACTGTTCACTTAAACACTCAAGGAATTGCAAGTTATTTTAGGTACGATTATGCAGATTATTCACTAGATTTGAATTTAAAGAAAGTCAAGCTTACCCCATTAGATTGTACGAAATAGATAAGTGGACTCTATCTTTTTAGAATCCACTTTCTACTATGGGGAGTCAGATTATTTTTTGTTAAAATCGGGATAAGAAACAGTACCCAACTCGCTCATGTCTAGTCCATACTCTTCATCTTCTTTAGT
>CACFLM010000006.1 GCA_902567145.1 uncultured Alphaproteobacteria bacterium | reverse complement strand
GTAATGATATGCAAGCTAGAGGTGTTATGAATGGTCAAACGATGCATTCTGGTATGATCTGGCATAATGTTACTGATAACTTCAGATTAGTTGCCGAAGGTGGATACACTGAAAAAACTTGGTATCTTGCTGATGAAGAACAAGAAGATTCCTTTGGTGGAGTTGGAGCTTTCTTCTTCTGGTAGAAACCAATTTAACTAGTTTATAGTTATATAAAAAGGAGAGCTTAAGCTCTCCTTTTTTTTTGTTTAAAAAAATAAATAAAAAGATAGAATCAATTAAAATATATGTTTTTTATGAAATTCTTATTAACTTTAATTATAACAACTTTATTAATGAGTTGTTCAACAGTCTCAGATTTTTTTGAAGATAATAAGTATTATTATAAAAGTGGTTTTCAGAGGGTTCAATTAGATGTAGAGGATGAACGTGTGAAAAACATTCACCCAATAAAAATTGATCCTCAAAGAGTTGAAGGGGCACTAAAACTTGTACTTACAACTTATGGTTCAAAACCACAACAACTTTTCCCTAACAACAAGGTATCTGATTATGCAATAGCAATTAGTGAAGCACTATTGGAGGCTCAATCCAATGAGGACGTTGTTTTCACAATTGAAGGTTGGTATAAACAAAAAGGACTATCCGCAAATAGAGTTACATCAGGTAGAATATTTTATAATAAAACTGGACTTAACCTAATTTTTGGCTCGATTCTTAGAAAAGGTAATATGTCAGAAACCGACCCAATGGTGTCTGCAGGCATTAACCCTGATCTTAAAAAAAACCCTTATGCACCTGGTTCCAGATTCCAAACCATTAATAATAGATACAGACTCAGTGCTCTTCCAAATTCTGGAGTTTTTAGACCTTCAAAAGCAAAAACCAGAAAAGATTGGTTAGTTTTTACCAATCAAGCTCTTAAAGCTAGAAGTTTTTTAAGTAGTCAAGAACAAACAACAGCCCTGCGCTCAAACATTGGCGTACAAGACTTGAGAAATGAAGTTCAAAGTTTAAAAAATGAGCTAAAATCTTTAAGAAACCCGTATCAACCTAGATATGGTAATTACTACCCACCCAATTATCGTCAAACTCCGTATGATATGAATTCTCAACAACCCTATCCAAATTATCAGAATCAATACCAAGGATATTATCAACAAAATCAAACTAATATGAACTCAATTCAATCAAGTCAGAACCAACTTACTCTTAAATCATTGGAGAGTATGAGAGAAAGAGGACTTATTAGCGAAGAAAGTTATCTTAAAAAATTAAAAGAGCTTGGTTATTAATTTTAAAATTCTAGTTCCATATTCCATAAAAACATATGATTTGTTGAAGCATCAGTTAGTCCGTGAAGATAAGATAAAGAAATTTCATAATCAAATTTATTTAATTCAAGTTCAGTTTCAAATTGGACACCATATAGATGTTTTTGTAAACTAAAAGTCTCAAAACTCGAAAGTTCACCAAAAGTACTAAATCCGACCACACCTATATCTAAATCAGAGATAAAGAAATTTTTTATCATTAACTGATTACTAAGATCAAAAGTAGTAGACCCTGATGCTTTTTTTCCAACCCCTTTTTCAAAAATAAAGTTTGTTATCCAACTAAGATAATTGTTATTAAACTCATTTAGATATTTATATTCGATTTCATCTGCTTCATCCTGTTCCGAAACGAAGTTATATGAAAAATAAAAAGCTCCAGCAAAGTTTTCAAATTCAAATATTTGAATTTGATTTTGAAGCTCAGTTTTTTCCCAGTCAAGGGGTGTGTCTTCTTTATCAGAGACGTGAAACTCTAACTCCGATTGCCAAAAACTTGTCCAAGAATATTCTGTTTCAAACACATGATGATGTGATTTATTATATTCGACTCTATCATCATAATTAACATGTCCTCTCCATTCTAAAGATTGTCTGCCCTCCTCTACTCTTGGACTATAAATTTTATGATGAGCCTTCACAGATGAACTCAATAGAATTAATACAACAAATAACTTAATCATATCCAGTAATCTTACTCTCTTAATTTAAATGAGGTCTTCTTTTAAAATTGACATGTGAAATTGATAGTCATCCTCTCCTTCTTCATTCTCCTTATATATTAGACCTAGAAATTCATCTTTAAGATAAACTTCACAGGAGTCGTCTATGGCTTTTCTTTTTTTTAAAACAAATTCTTCGGTATTGAAGGTTTTATTTAGATAATTTCTGATTTTAATCAATTCATCATCTGTCATTGTGTGAAACTCCAAAAAGTATATGATAAACATTAAATTTGATCAAGCAAGACACATAAATATTAATTTTAATTGTATGAGAAAATGAATTCCTCTGATAAAAAAGTAATTTTGATTACATATTTAGGAGTTGTCCCATTTTACTTTTCACCTTTATCAAAGTATTTTAAGTATCATGAAACTTTTTTAAACTCTTTTGATATCGAAAAAATATCATTTACATATGCATCTCTCATTATTTCTTTCCTATCTGGAATGCAATGGCAAAAGCTGATTACTAAAAAAAAACAAAAATCACTTTTTATTCCATTAATTCCATTATTATTAGTTCTAACATACGATAATTCTTATTTTAGTTATTATTCAAATTGTATTATATTTATCTCACTTTTTTTGAGCCTCTTTATTGATCTCAAAATTCTCAAAAGTTATTCTGAAGTTTGGTTTAGGAAATTAAGATTAAATGCAACAATTTTGGCATCATTTTCTCTTTTGCTATAATTTTTTATCAATAAGATCAATTATTTACAAAAAAATGTATTTTTTTTTCTTGAATTAACAGAAATTTTAGTCATCCTAGATATTAACATTTATGGGGAGGTTTTTTGGGCAATAGCATAATCATGCCCACCTAATCTACTTGTACAAACTTTAACTTTTGGGCTTAATAATATACCAAATTTTATAATTAATACGAAAGGATAATCATATGGATTATATGCTAAAACCCGAAGATTTTGTTGGTGTTACTTTCTGGATAATTTCAGTTTCCATGGTTGCATCTACAGCATTCTTCTTCCTTGAAGCCAATAGTGTTTCTAAACAATGGGCCACATCAGTAAGAGTGGCCGGATTAGTAACTCTTATCGCAGCTGTTCATTATTATTACATGAGAGATGTGTGGGTTTCTACTGGTGAATCTCCAACAGTATACAGATATATTGATTGGTTACTAACAGTTCCTCTGCAAATGATTGAGTTTTATCTAATTCTCGCTGCTGTGGGCGCCGCTACTGCCGGAATTTTCTGGAGATTGTTAATAGGTACTATAATAATGTTAGTCGGTGGTTTCATGGGTGAAGCAGGCTATATTCCTGCAATGGTAGGATTCATAGTCGGAATGGCCGGATGGATTTACATTCTTTATGAAGTATTTGCTGGTGAAGCGGCTCAAGCAAGTGCATCAAGTAATTCTGAAGGAATGAAATCTGCTTTTAATGCACTGAAATGGATTGTATCAATCGGTTGGTCAATTTACCCAATTGGGTATTTCCTAGGATACTTAGGCGGTGGAGCAGATCCTGAAACGCTTAACTGGGTATATAACCTTGCTGATTACATCAACAAAATTGCGTTTGGTGTAATTATTTGGGCTGCTGCTAAAGCAGATTCTGCAAAAGCCTAAAAATTATGTAATTAATTTATAAGGGAAACATCAACGCTGATGTTTCCCTTTTTTTTGATCATGGATAAATTACTAACATCAGAAAATAAAAACCACTTACAGTTTTTGTATACTAATCAGAACTGGTTAGGCTTAAATAACTTTCAGAGAAGTATTGATCTAAGTTTTCTAGACCATGGGTTTTATAAAAATGATCTTAAAAAACTTGATAAAAAAATGTCAGAAATTCTATGTGATGACACATGGATGGGACATTGTGCTAAATATCAATTAAAATCAGGTGGAAAAAGGTTTAGAGCTATTCTTGCTCTTTTATCATCCAAAATATTCGGCTTGGACAAAAAAGTTTCATTTAACATTGCGATGTGTTGTGAATTTATTCACAATGCATCATTAATTCATGACGATTTACAAGATAGAGACATACTTAGAAGAGGACTACCTACAATCTGGAATAGATTTGGAGATCACACAGCCATAAATTTAGGAGACTTCTTTATTTCAGCTTCATTTGAAGTTCTTGCAAATACTGAAGTTGACCCTAGTCTCAAGTGTAAAGCTATTAGAGAATTAAGTAATACAATAAAGCAGACTGTCAAAGGTCAATCAATCGAGATATTAAGTAGATCAGATTTTAATCTGAAAATGCAAGATTATGAATCTACTTCCAAAGCAAAAACTGGTGGATTAATATGTTTACCAGTTAAATTGGCATTAATTCTCTCTGGGATTGATTTTGAGGAAGATTATTTTTCCCCTCTTTATGAGACTGGAATTGCTTATCAAATACAGGATGATTTATCAGATTTTCTTGGATTAAAAGATAGAGGTCTACCAGGAAGAGATCTAAAAGAAGGAAAAATGAATATTTTAATTATGCATTTTATAGCCAATGCATCCAATGGAGAGAAATTTATTCTCCAAAGATTTCTTAAAAAAAGATATGACTCGATCTCTGAAGATGAGATAAGTTTCTGGCTAGATAAAATTAAAAAAAAAGGTGCACTTGACCTTTCATTTCTTCATTTAAATTCAGTTTCTCAAAAAGCTATTGATATTTCAAATAAAACTGATGAAGGTTTATCTAAAATAGTCAGTTTTGTAATAAGTTCAATAATAATAAGACTCACTAAAAATATAAAAAAAATATAAATGGAAAAAACTGCAATTGTTGTAGGTTCTGGATTCGGTGGTATCTCAGCTGCACTTCGAATGAGATCGCTTGGGTACGAAGTCTCAGTTTATGAAAAATTAGAACAACTTGGCGGAAGAGCGAGAGTATTTAAAGAGTCGGGATTCACATTTGATGCAGGACCAACGGTTATAACAGCGCCCTTTCTGTTTGATGAACTGTTTCGTCTTTTTGGCAAAGATAGATCTAATTATGTAAAATTTGTAGAAATTGACCCATGGTATAGATTTTATTTTTCATCAAATAAAAAGACCTTCGATTACTCACGCAGTTTGGAAAAAACAGAAAAAGAAATATCTAAATTTAGTGAAACAGATGTTGCGGGCTATCGCCGTCTTTTAAAATTTTCTGAAAAAATTTTTAATGTTGGCTTTAATAAACTTTCATTCGTTCCATTTCATAATTTTTATTTTATGCTCAAACAAATTCCAACTTTAATAAAATTAAAAAGTTATTTAAGCGTCTTTCAATTGGTTTCAAAGTTTATAAAGAACGAACAGATTAGACAAGCTTTTAGTATTCAACCTCTACTACTAGGAGGCAATCCTATTGAAACAACTTCAATTTATAATTTAATCCACTTTTTGGAAAGAAAATGGGGTGTGCATTATGCAATGGGTGGAACAGGAACAATAATAAAAGGTTTTGAGAAATTAATGAAGGAAGAAAATATCAAAATATTTAAGAATACAGAAGTTACAAATATTATTTTTAATAAAAATATAGCAGTTGGTATAAAGGTTAAACAGAAAAATATATATGCAAACAAAATTATTTTAAATACTGACCCAGCATTCACTTATAAACACTTAATTAAAAATCATCTTAATAAGAAATGGAATAAAAGAAAGATAGAAAAAATGGATTTTTCCATGGGTCTATTTGTTATATATTTTGGTACCAAAAAACAATATAAAGATATTGCTCACCACACTATTTGGATGGGTAAGAGATATGAAGGTTTATTAAAAGATATTTTTAACAAACAAATCTTAGCAGATGATTTCAGTTTATACCTTCATAGACCAACAGCTACAGATAAATCAATGGCTCCGAAGAATTGCGACTGCTTTTATGTTTTATCTCCAGTCCCAAACCTTAAAAATAAAATTAATTGGAAAGAGTATGGTAAGGTTTATCAAGAAAAAATATTAGTTGCTCTGGAAAATTCTATTCTACCAGGACTAAGGAAGAATTTGAAGGTATGTTTTCACATGTCACCAGATGATTTTAAAAATGATTACAATTCTCTTTATGGAAGTGGCTTTTCAATCTCTCCAATATTCAAACAGTCTGCTTGGTTTAGATTTCATAATAAGTCGGAAAACTTTAAAAACCTTTATTTTGTTGGAGCAGGCTGTCACCCTGGTGCTGGAGTTCCAGGAGTCATAAGTTCAGCTAAAGTTTTAGAAAATATTCTCAAAAATGAATAAAAATATTATTAATCTCTCATTAAAAAAAAGAGCTAAAACTTTTTATTTTGCTTCACTTTTCTTTTCAAAAGAAAAACAAATCGATATTAGCAAGCTTTATTTATTTTGTAGGCTTGTAGATGATATAGCAGATGATAAAGACGATACAAATAAAAAATCTAAAATCAAACTAAAAACTATTAAGAAAGAATTAAAACAAAGTAAATCAAATGATGAAATCGTTCTAGGGTTCATTACATTAATGTCTAAATACAATATCAATCTATCAACAGCCTTAGACCTAATAAATGGTGTTTTATTCGATTTGAATAGAGTAAATATTAAAAATTATGACCAACTTTTTACTTATAGTTATAAAGTTGCTGGAACTGTAGGTTTAATGATGTGTAAAATTATGGAAGTGAAAAGTAAATCATTAATAAATAAAGGCATTTATTTAGGAATAGCTATGCAGCTGACGAATATAGCAAGAGATATCAAAGAGGATTTAGAAAGTGGAAGAGTTTATTTCCCAGAAGAGATTCGAAAAAATGTAAATGATAGTTTTTCAAACCTTCTTATTGATGAAGAGCTTCAAGCCAAATTCACTGGAGATTTGAAATTACTTTTGGATACTTCTGATCAGATTTATAATTTAGCTTGGAGAGGTGTTATTCTATTACCAATAAAATATAGAATCCCAATAAGTATTGCTTCGTATCTATATCAGTCAATTGGAAATAAGATCAGAAAGAATAATTACAATATTTGGCAGCAAAGAGTTTATCTCTCAAAATTAGAAAAAGTTTTAAAAAACCTTAAGAGTTTTTTTAAAATTAATTTTTTATAGAAAAGAATACTATAATAAACTTTTAGAAAATAAATTAAATAATGCTCTAAAAAATATTTATTCAGCATAAGGTGATTAAAAATAATTTTGATATAATTATCATAGGCGCTGGGGTATCAGGACTCATCTTAGCTTATGAAATAATAAAGAGAACAAATAAGAAGGTTCTATTATTAGAGAAAAGAAAAAAAATAGGGTTTGACAAGAATCTATGTTTTTGGAACGTTCCACACAACATTTTAACAAGCTACGCAGAAAATGGATGGGACAAGGTTTGTGTAGTTATTAATAAAAAAAAAATAATACTTACTTCTAATAAAATAAAATATCTGAGAATAAGGTCTCACAACCTTTTTAACTTTTTCTTGGAAAAGTTAAAGAAACATAAAAATTTTAAATTATTGATGGGACAAAAGAT
Organism: uncultured Alphaproteobacteria bacterium; assembly: GCA_902567145.1. Next base: position 17,966 of record CACFLM010000006.1, on the reverse strand, counting down.
AAATTATTTAAAAAAAGAAGATGACAGTATTTTTGTCGGTACCAAAAGAACTAAATATAAATCGTCTCTACTATTCGATAGCAGAATTGATAAAAATATTAATAAACCTCAAAAACTTATTCAGCACTTCTATGGTGCAGAGATCGTCTTCCAAGATGATACCGTGGATAAAAATGAGGTTATACTAATGGATTTACAAGATAATAATAAAAACTTTAATTTCATCTATATGCTACCATTTAGTGAAAAAAAAGTTTTAATTGAAACTACTTATTTTTCTAATAAAGCGCTAACTATCTCAAACTATAAAAAAGATATAAACACATATATATCAAAAAAATTTTATGGAAAAAAATATAAAATAATAAATATCGAGTCAGGAATTATCCCAATGTTTAAGTTTCAAGAAAGAAATACTAATAATTATATTAAAATTGGTACAGCAGGTAATTGGGTAAAGCAATCTACGGGCTATTCTTTACAAAACTCATTTATTTTCTCAAAACAAATTGTTGACTGCATAATTAAAGGTCAAAACCCACAAATTAAAAAAAAATTACTGTATGATTTCTTAGATAATATATTTTGTAAATTTGCTATAAAAAATCCAAGAGAGTTAAATTTATTTTTTGAAAATTTTTTTAAGCATAATAATTTATATTCGATAGTTAAATTTTTAACAAATTCAGCAAATTTTCTAGAAATATTAAAAATTATAATAACGCTTCCGAAGTTTTCACTGATAAAAGCTGTATTTGAGAAATAAATGAAATTTTTAGAGACTAAATTATTTTTTTTTTCAATTGTCCTAACGATCCCGATTGTATTATTGTATGAAAATTATTTTTCAGGGAAATATTTTAATCAAATTATATTATTTTCTTTACCCTTGCTATGGCCTGGTCTTGCTCATGGAAGTCTAGATATCTTAATTGCTAAACATAAGAATGTTATAAAAAGTAAATTGGGAACAATATTTTTTGTAGTAACATATGTATCCATTCCATTAATTTTTTTTTTAATGTGGATAAATTTTCCCAATTTTATTTTTATATTATTTTTATTTTTATCATGTTTACATTTCGGAATAAGTGATTGCATATCAAAAAATAAATTAATTGAGGTTCTTGTTAGAGGGTTAATTGTTATTTCTTTGCCTTTTAAATTTCATTCAGAAAAATCAATTGAAATATTTTCATTTTTTCTTGTTAATGAAAATTTTCTATCAGTCATTAGCATTTATTTTGACTATATTTATATTCTACTAATCTTGCTTATATTGGTTTGGTTGGTTAAGAATTTAAACTTCTTCTTTAAATCAAATAAATCTATTAATTTAGTAATAGAAATATCCTTATTATTTTTCTGTTTTTGGTTTTTTTGAACCTTTATTTTCTTTTTTTATTTATTTCTGTTTTCTTCATTCAACACGTCACCTAATCGAAGAGAAAAATAACTTGCAACTAAGTACACCTAAATTAATACTAAAAACAATCCCAATGACCTTATTAACAATAATTTTTTTTATTTTTATATTTTTTTTCTTCAATGACTCACTTAACAATCAGTCCATAAATTATATCGTTATTGGTTTATCATCTCTTACTATTTCACACATTATTTTAATAAATTTTACGAAGTATAATTAAGTAAAATTTTTTCCTGAGACTAAATTCTTAAACCACTTTTTTTTCTTTATTTTATTATTTGAGTCTAAATTCTCCGGGATTTTAAAATCTTTATGATCATTTTTACATACAATTCTTGTCTCGAGATTAAATCTTTGGTCATTTCCTAAATTACTTCCGTGTAAATGATGGCCTGAAAAACACAAAACCTCTCCTTTAGATAACTTGAAACTTAAAATCTCCTTTTTAGCAAATATATCTTCAGCAACTGGTGTGGACGGATAATTTTTCTTTTGTTTATGAAAAGCATAACTCCAAATACCACTATTATTCTTTATATTTTTATTGAAATATTTTGGAACAAGAAAAATTGAGTTTTCTTCTGAAACGTTATGTATCGGAAACCAAAAATTTATTTGATGAAATAAGTTAGAAGCCCAAGTATCTCTATGTGCAGCTGTTGGAACCAAGGTGCCTAGAGAGTTATTTCCATTACTAGGACTAAACCTTAAAGTAATAAAGTCCATGTATGTTTCTTCAATATTAAGGCCTACTTTTTCTAAAAATGCAGAAAAGTACCCTCTTATTAGTTTGCATCGCTTAACTCTGTTTTGTAAAATAGTAAAAAACAAATTTGTCTGATCATTATTTAATAATCTAGTCTTTCCTTTACTTCTCATTTTAAAATTAAAAAAATAGATGAAATACCTTTGTATAGTATTTATTATTCTTATAATCTCCTCGGAATCTTCAATAATAAAAACTTCACCTTTAAAAATTCGTTTTTTTAAGATTTTCTCAGATAACTGATTGTAGGATAGTCTTTTCACACTAAACTTTGTTAGTAATTTTCATAAATAAATTTACTTTGATTCATTGTACTTGTATTGCAAATCAAGATAGGATCCACCCTCGCATTCAAGCACATTTTCGGGACCTTGATTGTTATTCAATCGCTTTTGAGAAATTAGAAAGAGATTTTGATAATAAATTGCCTGTCTTTCTTGAAGTGTCCATAGAGTCTTCTCATCAAGATCAAATGCCCTATTATTATTTTTCTGATAATGATGAATGAGTTCGTGAAGTATAATGGATCTATCACAAACGTCATTTTCAGGTTCTAGCTGATCAATATAAAATATACCACTATCCTTGACATAATAGGCTTTAACCTTGCAATTATCTGATGAAAAACATGCTTTATCAGCCATCTCTTTTTTAGATAACTTAAAAAGGTTCGGGCTTTCAATTTTTTCGTTAAATTCAGTATTTTCTATTATCCACGTACTAAGGAAAAGCAATAAGGTCTTTGAAATCATTTTATTTCTATCTCAGATAATAGATTACCCATTTTAATATTATAACTACGTATTATTTGACTACTATCAATTTTATTTTCAAGTTGTAAGTGTAACTTATTACCATCTATATGAAAGTCTTTTACATCGTAAAAATCTTCGATTTGGGGCTTTAACTCTAAAAAATTAATGTCTTTTGAATTGTAATTATTGTATTTATTATAAATTAAAAAGATTGTAATTAGTAACAGTAAGCATATTAAAAACCCAAAGAAAATCACTATAAATTTAAGGAATCTTTTCATTGAAGCCAAATTATATAACTATTTTTGTAACTAGCAATGATCTAGATAAAAGAGTTGATGTACATATTTCTCAAAAATTAAAAGATCTATCTAGAAATCGTCTTAAGAACTTAATTTTAGATGGATCGCTTAAGTTTAACGATAAAGTAATTTATCAGCCATCTTTTAAATTAAAAGAATCAGGAAAACTTACATTACATATTCCCAAACCTAAAAAATATGAATTAGCTCCTCAAAAATTAGATCTAAATATTGTGTATGAAGACAACAATTTAATTGTTTTAGATAAAGCTGCTGGAATTGTTGTTCATCCTGGAGCAGGAAATAGTGATAAAACCTTAGTCAATGCATTACTATCACATTGCAAAAATCTTTCAGGTATTGGTGGCGTTCTGAGACCGGGAGTAGTTCATAGAATTGATAAAATGACAAGTGGTCTTTTAGTATTTGCTAAAGACGATATTACTCACAATAGTTTATCAAAACAATTTAAAGAAAAGTCTGTAGAAAGGGAATATAACCTATTAACATGGAATCATTTATCTAAGCCAAAAGGAGTTATAGAAACAAGAATTTCGAGGTCAAAATTAAATAGAAAAAAAATGGCGGTTACTTCATCTAATTTAGGTAAAATTGCTATTACCAAATTCACATTGATTGATACATTTATAATAAATGAAAAAATAAAAATTAGTCATATTAAATGCAAACTGTTAACTGGAAGAACTCATCAGATAAGGTTGCATATGAGTCATATTGGTAACCCTATTATTGGTGATAAAAAATATAGTCGGAATAATTACTATTTAAATATACCCAATGGCCTTAAAAACATCCTATTCGAAGACTTCATTAAACCGCAAAGACATGCGCTTCACGCTAATTATCTTGGTTTTTATCATCCAAAAAAGAAGACATATCTATCTTTCAATTCAAGAATGCCAAAAGATTTCAATAAATTATTTAAGAATTTGTCAATATTTTCAGTAAATTCTTTAAAAGATGAATGAAAAATAATAATTTGTTCATCTTATATTCATTTTATTGTTGAAATTTATTTTTTTGTATGTATTATCATAAAATATGAGTACTTACTTTAAAAAAAATTTTAATATTTATGTAGATCAGAATGATATTTCTGCATATCTAAGGGAAATCCAAAAATTTCCAATTCTTACACATGAGAATGAGGTTAAATTAGCCACGGACTGGGTTGAAAAAAGATCCAATGCTGCAGCTCATCAACTGATCAACTCTCACCTTAGGTTAGTTGTCAAAATTGCTATGAAATATAGGGGTTATGGCCTTCAATTGAGTGAGCTTATATCAGAAGGTAATTTAGGATTAATTCAGTCGCTAGAAAGATTTGACCCAACTAAAGGTTTTAGATTATCAACATACGCTATGTGGTGGATTAGAGCTTCAATTCAAGAATACATACTTCACTCGTGGTCTTTAGTAAAAATAGGAACTACTGCAGCGCAAAAAAAACTATTTTTTAATCTTAGATCACTTAAAGGCAAGTTAAAAGCTTTAGATGATGGTGATTTGCCACCAGAACTCGTAACAGAAATTGCAGAAAGACTCGATGTTGCTGAAAATGAAGTGGTTGATATGAACAGAAGATTAGCTGGTCATGATCATTCTTTAAATAACCCTTACTCAGCTGATAATGAGGATGAGTGGATAAATGGATTACAAGATGAAAGAGATAATCATGAAAACACGTTTATACAAAACGATGAGCTGTTTAAAAGAAAAGAAATGCTAATGGTTGCTCTTAAAAATCTTGATGAAAGAGAAAGAAGAATTTTAACCCAAAGGAGATTAGTTGATGATCCCTTAACTCTTGATCAACTTAGCAAGTCATTTGGAATCTCAAGGGAACGAGTTCGTCAAGTCGAAGTTAGAGCATTTGAAAAATTAAGAAAAGTAGTAAAAAATATTAATTATAAATCTAAAAATTTTAACCAATAAATGGATTTTTCATAAGAATAGTGTCTTCTCTCTTTGGACTAGTCGACAATATTGACACTTGAGTTCCTAATAATTCTTCAATCCTTCTAACATATTTTATAGCAAGCGCTGGCAAATCGCCCCATGTTTTAGCACCTCGAGTGGTTTGAAGCCAACCTTGGTGGACCTCATATATTGGTTTTATATTTCTTTGATCAATTTCTGAAAGAGGAAAATAGTTAATTTTTCTATCATTCAACTTATATCCAACACAAATTTTTATCTCTTTAAAACTATCCAAAACATCAAGTTTTGTAAGAGCTATACCATCAATTCCAGCAACATCCATTGAATGCCTTGTAATAATCGAATCAAACCAGCCACATCTTCGCTGTCTTCCAGTTACTGTCCCAAACTCATTTCCAATTTCACCCAACCTTTTTCCCACTGAATCAGATAATTCAGAAGGGAATGGTCCACTTCCAACTCTAGTTGTGTAAGCTTTTACAATACCTAGAACGTATCCAAGGTCCTTAATTGGGACTCCGGTTCCAGACGAAGCTGCACTTGGCAAAGTATTTGAAGAGGTTACAAAAGGATATGTCCCATGATCTACATCCAATAAAATGCCTTGTGCACCTTCAAAGAGAATTTTTTTTCCTGTATTTTTCGCATTTTTAAGTATGGGTGAGATCCTATCAACAAATTTCAGAATTTTATTTCTGTATAAATTTATTTCATCGTATATTTCTTCTTCAGTTAGTAATTTAGAGTTTAGGCCTGCTAATAGAATATTATGATAATCTAAAGCATTTTTTATTTTTTCTTTCAATATTATGTCATTAGTCAAGTCAGCAAAACGGATAGCTCTCCTTCCAACCCTATCTTCATACGCTGGGCCAATACCTCTCCCAGTTGTACCAATCTTATTTGAACCCTTTCTTTTTTCACGAACTTCATCTATTTTTTTGTGAAAACCAAAAATTATAGATGCATTTTCTGAGATTTTTAAGTTTTTGCTACTTATTTTAATTCCTGCAGATGCTAGTTTTTTTATTTCATCAAGGAGTGCAATGGGGTTAACGACTACACCATTGCCAATTATAGAAACCTTGTCTTTTCTTATTATTCCAGATGGTATGAGACTCAATGCAATTTTTTTCTTTTTTACAACTATTGTGTGACCAGCGTTATTTCCACCCTGAAATCTTACAACAATATCAGCCTCATTTGATAGCCAGTCAACAATCTTTCCTTTCCCCTCATCTCCCCACTGAGCTCCTACAACTGTTACATTTGACATTTACTTAACCTTATGAATTGAATTTTTATAGAAATAATTCTGACATCCTTGAACTTTTGCTTGTTTTATTAACTCTGCTTTATTAAATTCTTTTACAGCTTTAACTACAATCATTTTATTTTTTTGTTGAAGTGATTTAATTTTTTTAAAATCCAAATTATTTTCTACAAATATCTTCTTTTTCTTTGGAGTCTTTATGGAGGATTCTAAGATAAGATTCTCTAAAAAACCAGAAAAACCAACACACCTTTCATTTTCAACTTTATAACCACCTCCTGTGAAAAGCTCTTTTGAGTTCTCAGAATAAATTTTAAAACAAAATCCATCGTGATAATTTGACTCATCAATTTCAAGAGGATCGATAATTATTTCACAATCTAAGAACTCAGCTTTGATTTTTTTAATTTCATCAATAAAGTTAACGATTTCTTTTTCTATATTCTTTGGTAATCTATATTTTTTAAAATAATCTACTTTTTTATCTATATTACCTATGCCGCCTAAAAGATATTCAGACATTTCAAATAAGTTCGTTGAAATATTTTTAATTTTATGAATATTTTTGTTTCTGTAACAATTAACTAAAATTTCATAATCAGATTTATTCAATTTAAAATCTCTAGCAATTAATTTAATCAAATTTGGCATAGAAAAATTAATTATAAATTTTTTTATTTTAAGTTTATTTAAAATTTCAATTATTAAGTTGATTATTTCGTTTAGGCAATAATTATCTCCTACTCCAATTATTTCTGAACCTATTTGGGTAAACTGCCTAGATAAATTAATATTATTATTTTTTACTTTTAGTATCTCACCAGCATAACAAAGCCTTAGGGGTCTATTGACATTGGATAAAGAACCACATGCAATTCTTGCCACTTGCATTGTAATATCAGAGCGTATCCCCATTATTTTTTGCGTCAACGGATCCATCACTCTAAAAGAATTAATATTATCCGAATCTTTTGTAAGAAAGAATAAAGAACTTTCAAATTCAACAAGAGGTGGCTTTACAGTCATAAACCCATTCAACCTCATCAAATCTAGAAAAAAAGAGTTAATCTGACATTCTAGTTCTGCTATCTCTGGCAGCCCATCCCTAAAACCTTCTGGCAATAATTGACTTTTCACTTGTTACTCAAAATTATTAAAACACCAATCTAGCCAATTTGTGAGAGCAATTAAATCATTTTTTTTTATTGTAGGTCCTGTCCATATTCTAACACCAGGTTGAGTCTTTCTGTAATTCCTTATATCGCAAGCAATTTTGTTAAAACTTAAAAATTTAAAGATATCTTCATATGGGATTTTTTTTTTAAATACTAAATAAACCGGCGAAATTGCTTGATACCTTCTTTCTTTCACAAAATAACTAACAAATTCGCTTCTTTCTTCCCATTTATCAAAAACCAACTTATTTTCCTTTGAAATCTTATTACTTCTGTTTAAGCCTCCATTCTTTTCATATAAATCTAAACATAATTCTAAGTCCGAAATTGTTAATAATGAAGGAGTATTAATTACAAAATTATTTTTTATAAAATCAAAAATTTTTGGTACAGCTCTTGACTCAAGTCTTTCAATTGCCTTAGGACTCATAACCACAACACCATGTTGAGATTCTGAGCCCAATGCTTTTTGCCAAGAAAAGGTAGATATATCTATTTTATTCCAAGGGATATCATAAATAAAAGCAGCTGAATTTATGTCGCAAACAATTAAACCCTCTTGCTTAGAATTTAAAAATTCTAAATTATTTATAGAAATACCTGTTGTCGTTCCTGTCCAAACAAATAATAAATCATTATCTAATGGAATATCATCTAAGTCTGGAATCGAACCATCTAGCGATATTCTAGCATCAACTTTTAAATTTAATTTTTTTAAATCCTCATGCCATTCCATTGACCAGTAATCATAAATGAGGCAAGTAATTGCTCTTTTTCCAAGAACACTCCATATAACTGCTTCCATTGCACCCGTACATGAGCCTGGAGTAAGAAAAATTTTGAAATTACTTGGGATCTTTAAGATTTCTTTTATCCTACTCATCTGATTTTTAATGAATTCTTTCACATCATCTGATCTATGATATCGACCAAGATACTTATCATTTATTTTTTTTAAACTCCAACCGCCTGGTTTTGTTGTTGGACCAGAAGAAAATTTTGGGTTAATAGGTTTATCAATTTGAGGTAGTTTCATATTTTATAAAATATTGGGAATGTAATAAAAAATATAAACCAACACAAAATTGTTAATGGAAGTCCAAATTTCACGTAATCAATAAATTTATAATGTCCTGGGCCCATTACCAATAGATTAGTTTGATAAGCTAAAGGAGTTAAGAAAGAAGTATTAACAGCGAAAATAAGTGCTATAGCAAGTGTCTTAGGGTCAACAGATAACTTGTCGGCAATATCAATTGCTATTGGAGAAAATAATACTGCACACGCATTATTTGATATAAAGTTTGTTGTTATTGAAACTAATATATAAAAGCAAAGAATCACAGTCATTGGTGATGATCCCTCTAAAATTTGTAAGAGCATTTCAGATAAAAAGTTAGCTGTTCCTGTTACCTGAATAACTTGACCAAGAGCTAACGAGGTAACAATTAAAAGGAGAAGGTTATTATCAATACTTCTAAAAATCTGTCTAATATTCAAGACTTTAAAAAAAAGAATTGATACAACACCCAACAAAGAAGCAACAACTAGCGGAAGTATCTCAAAAGCTCCCAATGAAATTACAGTAAGAAAAATTAATAATGATTTATTAGCTATTTCTTTATTATGAATTTCAGAAGTAGCCCACTCCATCGTAAGAAGATCGCTTTGTGTTCTCAAATTCTTAATGACATCTGCATTGCCTTGAATCAACAATATATCACCAGGTTCTAATGGAAGTTCTCCCATTTGCTTAGTTAAAATTCTAGACTTTCTTTGTAATCCAATTACTAAACAATTATATCTATACCTAAAACTAACATTTTCAATTGTATTTCCAACAAGACTAGATGAAGGTGTAACCATAGCTTCGGTGATAAGTTGATATTCCAAGGGTTGTGAATCTTTTTGAGCATATTCTAACGAAACGATATTTTTAGCAAGTATCTCTGTTAATTTCTCACGACTGATAGAAACAACAAGAATATCATCCTTCTCTAATATAAGACCCTCGAAAGGACCATGTTCAGCATGCTCTCCCCTCTGAATCATTAATATTTTTATTTTTTCTAGTCCCGGAAACTTTCCCTCGAGAGTACTTTTTCCGATTAAATCAGAATTTTCATTAATTATTACCTGTGTAATAAAGTTATTTTCCCTGTTATCTAAAAATATATTCGCAGTTGGCGACCTATCTTTGAGAAATAATCTGAACTTTGAAAAAATAATTACGTATAAAAACCCCGATAAAGCTATGATAGAACCGGCTAAAGTAAAATCAAAAAAGCCTAAGTCAATGTCTGAATATGTTTTTAATGAATCGGATACCAACAAGTTTGTACTTGAGCCAATTAAAGTGGTCATTCCTCCCAAAATTGCAACATAGCTAAGTGGCATTAGAAATTTACCTAGGGACGAATTCATATTTTTAATTATACCTTGTAAAATAGGAATAAAAATTATTACAACTGGAGTGTTATTAATGAAAGCACTCAAAATCAAAACAAGCAATAAGCAAAAAATTATTATTAAGTTAGGTTTATCTGGAAAAGCTCTCGTTAAATTAGATAAAACATTGTCCAATGCTCTTGTCTGAACAACTCCTTGACCAAGGATTAACAAACACAAAACGGTAATCAACGACGTATTACTAAATCCCTTTAGTATTGCTTGAGGATTTAAAAGATTTTGACCACCATTATCTAAAAATGGAAATAATGAAAAGAATATAAGCAAGAATGTAAGGATAACAATTGATTTCACTACAATAGATAAAAAATCAAGTGCATAAAATATCATACTCATTAGAACTATAACGAGACTTAAATAAATAAATATTTCATTAGATAAAAAAAACATAATATTTGGAAAATTATTTAAATTGTCTATTTTATATTTAATAACATTATAATAGAATCAAAGAACGTTAAAAATAATATTTTTAAGATATCTATGTTAAAAAAAATAAAAAAAGACCAGAAAAAGGGAAATATTTCGGAAAATCTATCAGAGTTTAAAACTCTTCCAAAGTCTAGAAAAGTGTATTTTCAAAGTAAAAACTTCAAAAATATAAAGGTTGGAATGAGGGAAATAGTTCTTGAAGATAAAGAAGTGGAAAGCTTGGTTGTTTATGACACCTCTGGAATGTATTCAGACACAAAATATAAACACGATTATGAAAAAGGTTTGAAAGATCTAAGAACAAAATGGCTCAAAAATAGAAATGGACTAAGTGAGTCTTCAAAAACAGAACTTAAGTTTCTTGACCATTCTAAATGTAAGGTAAGAACCTTTCCGTCAACACCAAAAAGAATTTTAAAAAAGAAAATTAATAATGAGATTACGCAACTGTATTATGCAAGGAATAATATTATTACTGAGGAAATGGAATATTGCGCCATAAGAGAAAATGAAGGTAGAGAAAAGTTAGTTGGAACTTTTATTAATCAGAAAGATCTAATTACACCAGAATTTGTGAGAAAAGAAATTGCAGCTGGGAGAGCTATTATTCCATCAAATATTAATCATCAAGAACTCGAGCCTATGATAATTGGTCAAAATTTCTTAGTTAAAATTAATGCAAATATAGGAAATTCAGCAGTTATATCAGATGTTTATGACGAAGTTGAAAAACTGATTTGGTCAATTAGATGGGGTAGTGATACTATAATGGATTTGTCAACAGGAGATAATATTCATTATATAAGAGAATGGATTATTAGGAATTCACCCGTTCCAGTTGGAACTGTTCCAATATACCAAGCTTTAGAAAAAGTAGATGGTGTTGCTGAAGATTTAACATGGGAGGTTTTTAAAGAAACATTAATAGAACAAGCTGAACAAGGAGTAGACTATTTCACTATTCACGCTGGCGTTAGATTGCCTTTTATTCCAATGACAGTTGACAGACTTACTGGAATTGTCTCAAGAGGAGGATCAATAATTGCCAAGTGGTGTCTTGCTCATCACAAAGAAAACTTTCTATATACTAATTTTGAAGAGATTTGTGAAATTATGAAAAGCTACGATGTATCCTTCTCATTGGGTGACGGTTTAAGACCTGGCTCTATTCACGATGCAAATGATGAGTCTCAATTTTCAGAATTAAAAACTCTAGGAGAGTTAACGGATATTGCATGGAAGAATAATGTACAAGTAATGATTGAAGGACCAGGACATGTCCCAATTCAAAAAATAAAAGAAAATGTAGATCTTCAAAAGAAATACTGCAAAAATGCACCCTTCTATACTTTAGGACCTCTTGCAACCGATATAGCCCCGGGTTATGATCATATTACAAGCGCGATTGGTGCAGCAATGATTGGTTGGTATGGTACATCTATGCTTTGTTACGTAACACCAAAAGAACACCTAGGACTTCCAAATAAAGAAGATGTTAAGATTGGTGTCATAACATATAAAATTGCAGCACATGCAGCTGATTTGGCTAGAGGTAATAAAGGGGCCTACTATAGAGATTATTTATTATCAAAAGCAAGGTTTGAATTCAGATGGAGAGACCAATTTAATCTTTCACTCGATCCTGAAACTGCTGAAGACTATCACGATCAAACATTACCATCAGAAGGAGCAAAGTTAGCACATTTCTGTTCAATGTGTGGTCCTAAATTTTGTTCAATGAAGATCTCCCAAGAAATCAAAGAGGAGAGTAACAAAGGAAAGAAAAAAATGTCAAAGAAGTTTAGAGACTTAGGAGGAGATATCTACCTTCGATCATAACCAGTGTCCAAGCGGACCATAATCCAAGCCAAAATTAGGAGCATTTAAAATACACTTTTTTGTGAAATTTTTTGCAAGTCTAACTGACTTGCTAATTTTAAAACCTTTAGCCAAAAAGATGGCTAGAGCTGAGGAAAAAGTGCATCCTGAACCATGTGTATTCTTTGTTATAATTCTGCAGGTCACATATTTCTTAACTATTTTTTTCTCATCAAAAAAAAAGTCTTCGCAATACCTTTTATCTTCTCCCCCGTTAGTAATAACTATTCTGGTTTTGTAAATTTCAAAAAAATTGTTTACTAATTCATTTATATTGACCTTTTTTCTATTAGATAATCTTAAAAGAGACCTTGTTTCATCTAGGTTGGGTGTGAAGACTGGTTTTATCTTAGAGATAATTTTATAAATTGTAATGTAACTATCCAAATCGTTAAACATCTTATTAGTTGTTGATTTATAGATTGGATCAACAACAATTGGAATTTCATGATTAGTCCTTTCTAATATTTTATAAATAGCTTTAGCTTGGCTTACACTTTTGATTAAACCAATCTTGATGCAATCTATTGAATAATCTCTCAAAATAGTGGTTATTTGTGATTCAACAAAGTTATTAGGTAGTTCAATAATTTTATGAACTTTTTCTGAATTTTGGGATGTAACAGATGTAATGCAACTTAAACAATATGTTTTTAATGCATGACATGTTTTAATATCTGCTTGCATACCCGCGCCACAAGTGTTGTCACTTCCAGCAATAGAAAGCATTTTTAATATCTTTTTATCCTTCATCTATTTTGTTAATTTCATATTGAAATTCTTTTATAACATCATTTACTAATGATTCAGAAGTACCTTGAACCATCAATCTTAATAAATTTTCAGTACCGGACTTTCTTAAAAGAACATCGCAATCTTCTAAATTTGAAATCCTATCTAAAATATTTTGAACCTTTGAGTTTTTTATAACCTCTTGTGGGTTTTGTTTTAATTTAAAGTTTATTAACTTTTGAGGAGCTTTAGTGAAAAGCTTTTCACATAAATTGGATAGATTACATTTATTCTCTTCTAGGATTTTAATTATCATAAGCGCTGTATATATTCCATCACCACAAAAAGAATTTTCTGAAAAAATTATATGTCCAGACTGTTCTCCTCCTAAAATACAGTTATTTTTCTTCATTAATTCAACAACATATCTATCTCCTACATCTGATAATAGAAAGTTTATATCTTTTTCATTTAAGAAATTTCTGAAACCTAAGTTAGACATTTTTGTACTTATCACGAGATTATCCTTTAATTGATCTGTGTTTTTTAAAAATAAAGCCAGTATTGCTAAGATATGATCCCCATCAACAATCTTACCTAATTCATCACAAAAGATAACTCTATCCGCGTCTCCATCAAATGATATTCCAAGATTTGATTTAGTTTTTCTTGTATTTTTAGAAAGTTCAAGAGGAAATGTTGCTCCACAATTTTTATTTATATTTATCCCGTTAGGTTGAACTCCAGAACAAGAGAAATTTAGATCTAATCTTTCAAAAATATTTGGAGCAATTTGACTTAATGATCCATTTGCGCAGTCTAAAAAAATATTTTGATTAAATCCTTTTAAATCAGCAAATTTCTTTACTAATCTATCCTCATATTTAGAATAACTAACATTATTAAGATTGTTGAAAATATTTTCAGAGGAGTGATCTATCCCAGTTAAATTAAGATTCTTTTCTATTTTTAGCTCATCTTGATCACTAAGTTTCTCGCCATTACTATCAAATATTTTGATCCCATTATCTTCATAAGGGTTGTGTGATGCTGAAATCATTATCCCAAAATCATAGTTAAATTCTTTGGTATTAAAAGACAACATTGGAGTGGATACTATTCCACATGAAGAACATTTCACGTTAACGTTTTTAAATCCTAATGCAATATCAGATTCTATTAAATCAGATGACTCTCTGGTATCTTTACCTATAAGTACCTTATCAATATTATTATAAGTTTTTTTAATTGATTTAGTTAAATCTAAAAAAAAAGAAGATGTTATAGGAAATCTATTAAAAGTTCCCCTAATACCATCAGTACCAAAATATTTTTTTTTCATTAATTAACTAATCTTTCAAAAACCATTAATGCTTGATTCACTTCTTTAATGTCATGAACTCTATGTATCCTGATACCTTGTTCCATTGCAGATAAAGTAGCTGAAATAGTCCCTCCTAGCCGTTGTTGAGGATCAGCTTCATTTGATATAGACTGAATAAACCTTTTTCTTGAAACACCTAACATTAGAGGAACACCCAAAGAATGGAAAATTGATAAGTTTTTAATTAAGTCTAGATTCTGTTTATAATCCTTACCAAATCCAATCCCGGGGTCAACAATAATATTTTCACGCTTTATACCGTATCGAGTAATAAAATTGATTCTTTCTTGGAAAAAATCATACACATCAAGAACCACATCAGAGTATTTGTTTTTTTTCATCATTGTCTTAGGTGTACCAGGCATATGCATTATAATTACAGGCATATTATATTTTTTAATTACCTCTATACTTTTTTTGTCATGGAGAAGACCACTAACGTCATTTATGATTTTTACCCCAGATATAATTCCAAACTCCATTGTTGATGAATTTCTTGTATCTAAGGATAGATCTATTTTGTCAGAGTTAAGTCTTTGTATTATAGGCATTATTCTAGATATTTCGTTCTCCGCACTCACAACATTAGCACCAGGCCTCGTTGATTCCCCTCCAATATCAATAAAAGATGCTCCTTGATCAACCATCTTATGTGCATTTTTAGTTGCTTCTAGCAAACTTAAATTAACTCCTCCATCCGAAAAACTATCAGGAGTAATATTCAAAATACCAAATATAGAAAACTTTTTATTTTTAAATAAGGTCCTTTTTAAATTTTTATCTTGATAGTTAAGTTTATTGTAAAGATCGCATATAACCTTATTTTTATCAAATTTAGAAAAGAAGTGGGGGAACGCAAGTATTTCTCTCTTCTTAGTTGATTTTAACCTTGAAATAACCTCAATCTTTGAAAAATATAATCCTTGTATAAGAACTGCTTGATTTTCTTTAGATAAAATCTTTCCGTTCTCGTTGTTAACTAATCCAAACGGTCTTAAATTGTATTTTAATTCTGAGGAAATCAACTATATTTTTTGTCAAGTTGTCGCAGGGTTAGGGTTTAGTCCAAGGTTCCTTCTCTTTTTAACATCCTTGCTTCCGCCTAACGGTATTGAGGTTTTCTTATTAGAAGGATTATTATCAGATCCTTTTTTACTTTTAAATTTACCTTTACTAATAAGTTCTTTTACCTCATCGCCAGATAACGTCTCATATTCGAGCAATGCTTTTGCTAGTTTATGTAGATGTTTAATGTTCTTCTTCAGAGTTCTTCTCGCATGAGATTCAGCATTATCTATAAGCTTTCTTATCTCTTGATCGATTAACTTAGCAGTTTCATCTGACATACTTTTTCTCTGCGTTACAGATCTTCCAAGAAAAACATCTTCTTCATTTTCTGAATATCTTAGTGGACCTAAAGTATCACTCATACCCCACTCAACAACCATAGCTCTTGCTCTCTGAGTTGCTTGTAAAATATCATTAGAAGCCCCTGAAGTAATATTTTCCTTACCAAAAATTAGCTCTTCAGCAACCCTTCCACCAAAAATCATTGATAACTTAGCTTTCATTTCTGTCTTAGTTTCAGAATATTTATCTCTTTCCGGAAGGTTCATTGTAACTCCTAAGGCTCTACCTCGTGGTATGATTGTTACTTTATGCAAAGGGTCATTTCCAGGGGTAAAAATTCCCACGAGTGCATGTCCAGCTTCGTGGTAGGCAGTTAGTTCTTTCTCTTTTAAAGTCATAACCATTGATCTTCTTTCAGCACCCATCATTACCTTATCTTTTGCATCTTCAAAATCTAGCATTGTAACTAGTCTTTTATTTCTTCTTGCAGCTAGAAGAGCCGCTTCATTTGATAAATTAGCAAGATCTGCACCTGAAAAACCGGGGGTTCCTCTAGCAATGACTTTGATATCCACATCTGGAGCTAGTGCAAGTTTTCTAGTATGAACCTCAAGGATTTTTGTCCTACCTTTAATGTCTGGGTTAGGAACTACTACCTGTCTATCGAATCTTCCAGGTCTGAGAAGAGCGGGATCAAGAACATCTGGTCTGTTCGTAGCGGCAATTAAAATAACTCCCTGCGTTGAATCAAACCCATCCATTTCAACTAAAAGTTGATTTAAAGTCTGTTCTCTTTCATCATTTCCACCACCTAATCCAGCTCCTCTGTGTCTTCCAACCGCGTCTATTTCGTCAATGAAAATTATACAAGGCGCACTTTTCCTTCCTTGCTCAAACATATCTCTTACTCTACTTGCTCCAACGCCCACAAACATCTCAACGAAATCAGATCCCGAAATGGAAAAGAAAGGAACGTTGGCTTCTCCTGCAATTGCCCTTGCTAGAAGTGTTTTTCCAGTTCCGGGTGGTCCTACCAATAAAGCTCCTTTGGGGATTTTTCCTCCAAGTCTTTGAAATTTTGTTGGATCTTTAAGAAATTCGACTATTTCTTCTAATTCAGCTTTTGCCTCGTCTATTCCAGCCACGTCTGTGAATGTAACTTTATCCTTATTTTCATTTAAAAGCTTTGCTCTAGATTTACCAAAACCCATAGCTCTTCCACTTCCAGACTGCATTTGCCTCATAAAGAATATCCAAACTCCAATTAAAAGAAGCATTGGAAACCATGAGATTAATATATCAATTAGGCCTGGAGAACCTTTGTCTAATGGCAAAGCAATTATCTCTACATTATTATTTTCTAATTTTTCAATTAGATTCATGTCATTAGGTGCGTAAGTGGAAAAAAATGAACCATTTGTATATTCGCCTTTTATATTATTACCTCTAATTTCTACTCTTGATACATTTCCATTTTTTATCTCAGTAAGAAAATTAGAGTAGGAAACGGGTGATGTTCTCTGGGACACATCATTAGTTTTATAAAAGTCAATAATAAGAAAAACTAAGAATCCAATTAGCAACCAAATAGCTAGATTTTTTAAAAGATTATTGTTCATTAATTATGATATAATTATATATATTTTAATCTCAATTAATATTTAAAAATTTTTTTTTGTTAATGGTATTTTGGGAGTAAATTTAACAGAAACGCCATATGATAACAATTCTTTTTCACTCGTTAAAAAAGGAATCATGATTTTTTTTTTTATTTTTAAAACAGGGAGTGTTTTAAGACTTTGGTAGCTAATTCCTTTACTTAATCTAATTAAATTAAAATCTTTTTTTATTTCTGACCAAATTGAATCATTAAATAAATAGCATTTTAATAAGCTTAACATTGACTCTATTTGAAACCTACTGTCCCAGAAGAGTGAACTCCTTTTTTTTACTTTAATTTCTTTTTCAGTATCTCTCTTAATCTTTTGATATTCTCTAAAAAAGTGTATGGTATTCTTCCTAAATTCCACAACGCATGAATTAACTGAAAATTTTAACC
>CACFLM010000005.1 GCA_902567145.1 uncultured Alphaproteobacteria bacterium | reverse complement strand
TAACTTGAATACTTGCAGGAAAAATAAGTTCTTGATTGAGTGGGATAATTACAAACCAAAAAAGCCAAGCAATTTAAAATTACAGATTTTAAATAACGTATCTATCAATAAAATTCTAAAGTTTGTTGATTGGAAACCATTTTTTGAAGCTTGGGAGCTTTACGGAAATTATCCAAATATTTTTAAAGATAAGGTTGTAGGAAGTGCGGCCAAAGAACTTTGGGACGATGCGCAGAAAATGATAAAAAAGATAATAGAAAACAAACTAACAACTCCAAAATGTGTTTTTGGATTCTGGCCTGCAAATTCTGAGGGTGATGATGTAATTATTTTTGACTCAGAAAAAAGAAACAAAATTATAAAAAAATTCTTTTTTTTGAGACAACAAGTGAACAGAGAAAAATCTAATAGATCTAATTATTGCTTAGCAGATTTTATTGCTCCTACTGGAATAAAAGATGATTTTATTGGTGGCTTCTTAGTCACCGCAGGAATCGGTATTGAAAAATTAGCAAAAAAATACGAGATGGATAACGATGATTATAATTCAATACTAGTAAAATCTATTGGTGATAGAATTGCTGAAGCCTTTGCTGAAATGCTGCATAAAGAAGTGAGAACTAAGTATTGGGGTTATAATAAAAATGAAAAATTGAACAATAAAGATTTAATTGCAGAAAAGTTTGATGGAATTCGACCTGCACCAGGATACCCAGCTTGTCCAGATCACACAGAAAAGCAGACCTTATTTGAGTTATTGGAGGTTTCTAAAAACTTGAAGGTAAACCTGACGGAAAGTTTTGCAATGTCTCCAGCTAGCTCTGTTACAGGTTTATACTTTGCAAACCCAAACTCGAGTTATTTTGGGGTTGGGAAAATCTATAAAGATCAAATTGAAGATTATGCAAATAGGAAAAAAGAAAATGTAGAAGTCGTTGAAAAATGGCTAGGTCCTAACCTTGGATATTCTCCCGAATAAATAAAATAGTTATTAATGAATAAGTTAAAGATACCCAATCCATTTTTCTTAGATAACTTAAATGAACAGCAGAAAAAAGCTGTTTTAGATACAGAAGGACCGCTTCTAGTTTTATCAGGGGCAGGTACAGGTAAAACGAAAGTACTCACAACAAGGTTGGCAAGTATAATTTATAATAGAAAAGCAAAAATATCAGAAATTTTTTGTGTGACCTTTACTAATAAGGCAGCGCTAGAAATGAAAACAAGAGTAGAGAAGATTCTAAGTCATCCAGTTGAAGGGATGTTCATTGGAACATTTCATTCAATTGGATTAAAATTTTTAAGAAGAAATTCTGAATTAGTAGGTCTTAAGAATGACTTTACGATACTTGATAAAGATGATCAATTAAGGTTAATAAAGCAAGTCATTTCTATGAAAGATTTAGATCCTAAGCTGTATGTTCCAAAAAATTTTTTATATATGATTGATCAAGTAAAGAACCTAGGTTTGGAAACTAATCAAATAAATAATCATAAATTCGAGTCTGAGACTAAGGGTAAATTTAGTGAAGTTTATAAATTATATCAAATGAGACTTTTAAATTATAATTCGGTTGATTTTGGAGATTTAATTTTATTACCCATAAAGTTATTCAAAGAAAATATTGATATCTTGAGTTTTTATCAACAAAAATTTAAGTACACCTTAGTTGATGAGTATCAAGATACTAATGCAGCACAATATATGCTTTTAAGATTATTGACTGAGGTCAAACAGAATATTTGTTGTGTTGGCGATGAAGATCAATCTATATATGGTTGGAGGGGCGCACAACTTAGAAATATTCTTAACTTTGAGAAGGATTTTAAAGATTCTAAGATTATTAGATTGGAACAAAATTATAGATCTACGGGAAATATTCTCCAAACCGCATCCTCACTAATTTCCGAAAATAAAGAAAGAATTGGAAAAAAACTATGGACTTCAGATGTCGATGGCGAACCTGTAATTATAAATAATCTTGAAGATGATGATTTTGAAGCAATATTTATTTCACAAAAAATTCATGAACTTAGAAAAGCTGAGACCCCCCTTTCACAAATTGCAATTTTAACAAGAGCTAGTTTTCAATTTAAAGATATCGAGGATAGATTTTTAAAAGAAAATATAAAGTATAAAGTTATCGGTGGTTTAAGATTTTATGAAAGATCCGAAGTCAAGGATGCATTGGCATATTTAAGAATAATGATAAATAAATCAGATAATTTGTCTTTGGAGAGAATATTAAACGTTCCAAAAAGGGGTATAGGCAAGGGATTGATTCAAAAGCTTTATGACATAGTTAACAATAAAAATATTTCACTTTATGAAGCACTGAAGGTAATGTGTGAGCTAGGAAAGCTAAATATTTCACAAAAACAAAATATAAATGATTTTATTTCAATTATTGAAAAACATACCTTGATGTTGAAAAATGAAAATCACTTTGAAACAGCAGGATCTCTTCTTGATGATATTGGTTATACAGGAATGCTACAAAAAGAGAAAACTCCAGAATCAGAGGGTAGACTAGAAAATTTAAAAAAACTTATAACAGATCTTAAAAATAGGAATTCAATAGAAGAGTTTATTGAAGAAGTAAGTCTTCTAACAGATACATTAAATGAAGGAAGTCTTTCTGATAAAGTATCACTAATGACTCTTCATAGCGCTAAAGGGTTAGAATTTGATTTTGTTTTTCTTCCTGGATGGGAGGAAGGAATTTTCCCAAACCAAAGGAATATTGATGAATACGGCAACAAAGGTCTTGAGGAAGAGAGGCGACTGGCTTATGTTGGTATAACTAGAGCAAGAAAAAGATTGAACATTTCATATGTAAACTACAGAAAACAATATAACTATAGTGTCTATCGTTCAATACCTTCAAGATTTTTATCTGAACTTCCACAAAAAAATTGTAGACTAATCCAAGTGAGTAAGAAAATTAATAAAGAGAGGAAGAAACTAAAACAATTCTCTAGCCAAGTTTTCTCAATTGGAGAGAAAGTCAAACATAAAGAGTTTGGTATGGGAGTGATTCTGGGAATCTCAGACAATAAACTTCAAATCAGATTTGATAATTCGGGAGAAGTTATTAGGATCTTTTCTGACTACGTGTCAAAAATATAATAAAGTTTGAAAAAAATTACAGCCAAAATAAAGATTGTAAAATATAATGACAAAGTACTGTCACTTTTGAAAACATTCGATAATATTTCAGTATTTCCCTCAGACCAATATTTGCAAATAGAATTGTTTCTTGAAGACTCAATAATTAAAGACTCATTATTAAGTAAAATCAAAAAAGAATTTGGTAACTTCAAATTAAGTGAAATAAAGAGGAAAGATTGGGTTATTCAAAATATAAAGGATGATAAAGGTGTTGAATCAGATTTATTTTTTATATCTCAAGGATTATCAAATAAGAAAACAACAAAGAAACATAAATTGGTAATTCCTGCTAATAATGCTTTTGGCACTGGATATCACGCATCTACTGCTTTATCTATTAAAAGCATTGAATACCTTACAAAAAAAAAAGAATATTTCGCAATTTGTGATTTGGGTACAGGTTCTGGAGTTCTATCATTTGTTTTGCATAAATTAACAAAAAAAAATATCACATCTATAGATATAGACCCCCTAACCAAGAAATGTTTTAAGGATAATATTAAAAACAACTGTTTAAATAAAATTTTTTTTTTAATAAATGACGGGCTTAAATGTAAGTATCTAAGAAATAAAAAGTTTGACTTAATAGTATCCAATATGCTGTGTAATGCTCAAAAAAAAATTGTTAAAGATTTCTATAAAAGTTTAAAAATTAAAGGACGAATAGTAATTTCTGGGATTCTAGTTGAACAAGAGAATGATATAATTTCTTATTTTAATAAATTTAATTTAAATTTAGAAAAAAAATTTTATAGTCTTAATTGGGTTGCTCTTATATTTATAAAGTCAGGATAAAAATTTGGTTAATAATTTAAATAAACTTCTTAAAGAAATTGATGCGAGAGATCTCGACTTTTATATGATTTCTTCTTCTGATGAAAACCTTCATGAAAACGTTCCCATTCATAATATGAGGTTAAAGTGGCTTACTAATTTTACTGGTTCGAATGGAATTGCACTTGTCTCAAAAACAAAAAAATATTTCTTTACAGATGGTAGGTATATTTTGCAAGCAAAAAAAGAAATCCAGAAAGATTTTCAGATTATAGATTTATCTGATGAAGATCTATTTACTTTTCTTAAAAAAAAAATTTATAATAAAAAACTTTTGATAGATTTTAGACTGTTTAAGGTAAATTTTATAAGAAATCTTATGAGAGTCTCAGAATCTATTTTATTTAAAGTAATACACGATAAACATAATCTTATTGATAAGATTTGGAATAATAAACCTCTTGAAAATAAAAGGGAATTTTTCTTCATAAGTAGAGAAGTTTCAGGAGAGAATACTTCTTCAAAAAGAAGAAAACTTTTTGATAATAATAAATATGATTTTATTATTTTAACCTCATCAGATTCAATATGCTGGTTATTGAATATCAGAGGTCGTGATCTTGGGCATACACCGATAGTCTTTTGTAAAGCAATTATAACAAGGTCAGAAATTAAACTGTTTGTTGATAAAGATAAAATTCCTCGAAAAATTAAGATTGTAAAAGGAATCAAAATATTAGACACCATTAAATTTGAAAAAGAAATAAACAGACTCCCAAAAAGTTCAAGCATTCTTTTAGATTCAGCAGTTTCATATTTTTATTATGAGTTAATGATAAAATCTGGATTAAAACCCGATATTAAAAATGATCCTTGTGAACCAATAAAATGTAGAAAAAATGATATAGAGATTAAAAATGCAAAAAAATTTCACATTTCGGACGGAGTATCTTTGGTCAGATTTTTTTGCTGGCTAGAAAAACAAAATTTTAATTCAACATTAGATGAATTAAATGTCTCAGAAAAACTTGAAGAAATACGGAAGAAAAATAAAAATTTTTTTTCCTCGAGTTTTGATACAATCTCTGCATGTGGGGATAATGGGTCTATAATTCATTACAATCCAGCGCAAAATAATAAAAGATTGGAATCTGGCAATCTCTTTTTATGCGACTCAGGTGCACAATATTTTGGGGCAACAACTGATTGCACTAGGACTATATGCCTTGGGAATGACACTCCAAAAAAAGAATTTATAATTAACTATACTAGAGTTTTACAGGGACATATTAACTTAGCAATGATTAGATTTCCAATTGGAACTAGAGGTCATCAAATTGATAGTATTGCAAGATATTTTTTATGGCAAAATGGAATGGATTATAGTCACGGCACTGGACACGGTGTTGGTAGTTTTCTTAGTGTTCATGAGGGTCCTCAGTCAATTTCAAAAAAAATTAACAAATTTGAATTAAAGCAAGGGATGATAATTTCAAATGAACCCGGTTATTACAAGGATAATGAATATGGAATAAGAATAGAAAATCTTCTTTTAGTAAAATCATCTTCATTTAGTGGGTTCTTGGAGTTTGAGAACCTTACACTTTTTCCATATGACAAAAGCTTGATAAATGTAAATATGTTGTCTAATCAGCAAGTGGACTGGATAAATAAATATCATCAAACAATATATAAGAAACTAAATAAGTATTTATCAAAAGAAACAAAATCATGGTTATTTAAAAAAACTAGGAAAATCTAAAATAACATTTTTTCGTAAGATACAACTTATAAGGTTTTTAGATTTAAAATCCTAATCAACTTAATTTTGTGTTCGTAAATTGTTCTCCATTAACTTTTTAGCAGCAAGAATTGCTTCGGAGGTGATTTCTTTTCCCGAGAGCATTCTAGCAATTTCGTGGACTTTAGTTTCACCCTCAATCTTTAAAACTTCGATAATTGTGTTTTCTTCTAATACTTTTTTTCTTACAAGAAAATGATTTTGCCCTTGAGATGCAACTTGTGGAGAATGTGTGACAACTAAAACCTGTCTCTTTTCTCCTAATCTTTTTAATCTTTCACCTACTGCCGATGATACAGCACCTCCAATTCCACTGTCAACTTCATCAAAGACCATAGTAGATGAATTTTCTTTTTCAGCAGTGACTTTAATAGCAAGAGCTATTCGACATAGTTCACCACCAGACGAGATATCTTTTATCTCTCCCATCTTTGATTTTGGGTTTGTTCTGATTTTAAAAATAACTTTATCTTTACCTAATTCATTATATTCAGATTCATTGATGGAAGTTTCAAATTCTGAATTTTCAAGCTTTAGATCGGGAAGTTCGATGTTAATTCTCTTGTCAAGGTCCTTAGCACTCTTTTTTCTTAATTCAGAAACTTCATCAGACTTTTCAGTGTATTTTATTTTACATAATTGCGTTTCTTTATAAAGTTGTTCAAGGTGTGATTTGCTTTCATCGCTAGAATTAAGATTCTTTTCAAGCTCAGCTAATTTTATGTCTAATTTGTCAGGTTCTGTTGAATGTTTTTGAGCTAATCTTTTATATTCAGATACTCTATCATCAATTTTTTCAAGAGACCCATGATCAAATTCTTGGTTGACAAAATCTTGAAAGAACTTTGATATTTCCGAAATTTCAATTGAGATAGATTTTAATTTTTCTATTTCTATTAATGTCTCAGAATCCAAGAGATTCTTGATTTGGTCTAAAATAGAAATATTTTTGGAGAATAAATCTTCAATACCTGGTGGATCTTCGGATTGAAAATTATGTAAGACTTTATTTATATTCTCATTGATTTTTCTGGAATTCTTTAGAATTCTTTTAGTCTGATCTAATTTTTCAAATTCACCTTTTTTAGGTTCAAAAAGATTAAGTTCTTTTATGTCATGTGTATAATCTTCTACCTTCTCTTTAATTTCTTCGTATTTAATTTTTTCGTCTCTATATTCCTTTTCAATTTCTTTGTATTTAGTCCAAATTCTAGACAAATCTTTTAACTCATTGCCGTAATTACCAAAATCATCCAACGTTGCTATATGTGTTGAGTTATCTAATAACCCTTGTTCAGAGAATTGACTATGAATCTCTATAATGCTAGGGGCTATATTTTTTAGGGTTGAAAGACTTACAAGTTGATCATTAATCATCGCTTTGCTCTTTCCATCACTTTCAATTACTCTTTTAATTATTATCTCCTCTTCAACATTGATATCTACATTATTTAGTAGCACTTTTATTTCATCAAATTCTGAAATATTTATTAATGCAGTAATTATTGTTTTTTTATCATTTTCTGGCCTAATATTAGGTTTTGCTCTTCTGCCTGAAATAAGTTCTAATGATTCAAGAATCATTGACTTTCCGGCTCCAGTCTCACCAGTGAGAACACATAAACCCAAACCAAAATCAAGTTCAATTTTATCAATAAGTAACAGGTTATTGATTGATAGATGTCTGATCATAATTACAGCAAATCAAAATCTGATGATTTTAACTTTTCTAAATCAAGTTGTTTTTTCTTATATTTTGTTAAATTCTTATTTATTTTATATTTATTAACAATCTTTATTCCTTCAGAGGTCCATTGAGATTTTGGAAAATTAAATTCTAAGATCTTATAGAGGTAGTATGATTGCTTAACTAAACCTAACGAAATATAAGATTCAATTAGTCTGAAAATTGATTCTGGTATTTGAGTTGATTGTCTATATTCTTTTAAAACTGTTTTATACCTTTTTACTGCAGCCAAATAGTCACCCTTAGATTGATAGAATTTTCCAACCTTAATTTCTTTTGCTGCTAAATGATTCTTAAGTTTTTTAATATGTTTTAGTGATTTTCTGGCATATTTTGATTTTGGATATCTATTTATTAATTCAGAGAATTCTTCATATGCCCTCATTGAAAACTTCTGATCTAGATTAATATCAGGAATTCTTTCGAAGTAAGAGTATGCTTTTAGATAAATAGCATACGGTATTAGATTATGATTTGGATTGAGCTCCACAAATTTACTTAAATTCAAAATTGCTTCGTCATATTCGTTAGCTGTATAATGGGCAAAACCAATAAGCATCTGTCCCCTTGATGCCCATGGCGAGTAGGGATACTGGATTTCTAATTCAGTAAAGCTATTTATAGCTTCACTGAACTCTTGCTTCTTCAAATATTTCATACCTTCATTATACAATTTAATATCATCATATGAAGAGTAGTTCTTGGCTATCTCTTGATCAGATGAACAAGAGTATACAAAAAAATAAAATACTAGAACCAACACTTTTTTTTTCATGTTGATTATTTTTAATTAATTTAAAAAAATTATAAAGGAATTTTTATTTTAATTTGAGCAAACTAATTCCCAATTGTCCGGAGATTCAAAAACCTTCTTTAGAAGTTTATTATTTAATTCATGCCCAGTCTGTGAGCTAAAGAAAGAACCTAAGATTCGATAACCTGCCAAAGAAATATCGCCAATAAAATCTAGAAGTTTATGGCGTACAAATTCATCACTAAATCTTAAACCTTCTTTGTTTATTATTTTATCATCATCCAAAACAATAGCATTCTCTAAACTTCCACCAAGAGCTAAACCATTTTTTCTTAAAGTCTCTACATCTTTCAAAAACCCAAAGGTTCTTGCGCTACATATTTGCGACTGATATATTTTTGAATTTAATAAAAGCGATATTGTTTGTTTCCCGATTAATTTATGATCATAGTTGATCTCAGTAGTAATCAAGGTGTTATCAAAAGGTACAACTCTGGCAAGTTTATTATTACTTTGTACTTCAACATTCTTTTTAATTCTTATGAATTTTTTGTGAGAATCTTGGTCGTTGAAACCTATTTGTTCAATTTGATTTACAAACTCTAAAGCAGACCCATCATAAACTGGAATCTCATTAGAAGTTAAATCGATATAAACATTATCTATTTCGAAGGCGTAGAGAGCAGACAATATATGTTCAACAGTAGAAACACTATTTCCTTTATCATCTGAAATAAGAGTACAGAGTTTTGTAGATTTAACATTATTGTAATTTGCTTTAATAATTACATTGATATTTTTAATTTTTCTTCTAAAAACTATCCCGGTATCAACTGGAGCCGGAGAAAGTCGCATTGTGACTTTATTACCTGTATGCAATCCTATACCTTTGAAGTTTAAAACACCTGCCAATGTTTTTTGTTTAGCGGCACTTAGAAATTTTGGAAGCTTGGAGTCAAAAAATGGATGTTTATCTTGAATATTTTGTTTATGTTGTAACATTACATTATTAAACAAAACTTACAGATGTTTTTCAAATCACAAAAAGTTACAATTTATTTCAAAATTATGCGTAACTCTCTTCTATCCAATTTTCAAGTTTATCAAAAACTGTAAAAAAATTATTTCTAATTAATTCATTTGAATAGTTATAATCTTTACTTTCTTGGGCAAGTTTTATTAGACCCAATAATGTACTGAATTCTGGCTTATTGTAAAAGAAACTTTTCTTATCACTTACTGAACCAATTCTTACTTTTCTATTAAATATACTCTCAGAAATGCCTGATAGTCCGTATATTTTGCTAGCTCCTCCTGTAATAACTAAAGACTTTATACTAACTCTTGCATAAATATCGTCAAAAATATTATCTCTTAAGATCTCAAATATTTCTTCATATCTTGGTTTGATTATTCCAAAAAGAAGGTTCCTGCTAATTAATTTATCTTTAAAATGCCTTGAGTTGATGGCAATTCTCTCATTAAATGGGGGGCTAAGTGTGCCGTAAAAAATTTTTGCGTGTTCTGAAGATTCTATTGATATATCCAAACCTTTAGAAATATCGGAAGTAACATGTTCTCCTCCAACTGGAATAACATTCGTGTAAACGATTTTATCATCTATAAAAACAGTTACTTTCGAAGTTTTTGAACCTAAATCAATACATGCAACACCCTCTTTCTTCTCGTTATCAGTCAAGTTTGCTTTTGCTGATGCTACCCCAGAATCAAAAAAGCTTTTAATATTAATTTTCTGATTTTTGAAACATTCACTTATAGATTGAAATAACTTTGAGCAAGTG
Source organism: uncultured Alphaproteobacteria bacterium (assembly GCA_902567145.1). The sequence continues at coordinate 16,999 of CACFLM010000005.1, read as the reverse complement.
TAAATATTAAATAGACATATTCCTAACTTTTCACATTTTTGACCTATAGGATCGTTAATAATTTTATTATTATCGATTCTAAAATTTATAGGGTAGGAGTGAATAAGATGTTTGCCTTTGATTCTAGATTCTAATATTGACTTTTTAAATACTCTTCTTACATCTTTTTTTGTAATACCTAACTTGATTGAGTCCATCTCAGAGAATTTTTTCTTGGTGACTGTATTAATATCAGTGATGTTACTAAAATATTCATAGTCATTAATTTTTGTATTTTTGGGGAGACTCTTTCTTAAAGTTTGCGAAATAATAGTTGAGAGTTTTCCATTATCTATTTTATTATTATTTAAAAAACCAATACTCTTTTGGTGGTCCATACCAAGAATAAATGGTTTGCCATTTTGAATTCTAAAAAATAAACAAACTAATTTATCTGTTCCAATATCAAATACACAATATTTTTTTTTATTTGGTAAAAGTTTTAGCATTTCTTATTGCTCATATATACTCTTCCAATTATACGTAAATCAAAAAAATTAAATTTACTATATAAGTTTGAATTTTTTATATTTTGGAATATATCCATTACTTTATCAAGTTTTTTTAATGGAATTAAAACACAATTATTATCACTAAGGTTTATCTGCCATCCCAGATTATTTTGAAAGAGAATTGATCTTGTATTCTCATAAATATCTTTTCTTTCTAATAAAATTTTCCTAATCGAGCCAATATATAAGTTCGCATGCTTGCCAAAAAGCTTTATTATTTTTATGTTCTTATCTTTTTTTTCCAGTTTTAGTATATGACCGTTAATATCAATAAACTCCTCGGTTTCTCGAGTAATCCATTTCATAAACGGTTTTTTCTCTTCTATTGAAATTTCAAGAACCCCGTTCCAATTTAGTTTGAAAGAGTAATCTTTTACTTCCACAAGATTATCTAACTCTTTCTTCAATTTAAATGGGTTGAAAAGCCAGAAACTTTGTCCCTCTTTAACACTGATCCTTTTTAGAATGTATTTTCTAGAAACATTTTTTACATTTATGAATTCTATCTGATTTATTTTCTTGTACTCTACAATGTACTTTAATATCTCCCCTTTAGTTATAAAATTTACAAAATACAAAGATAGTAAGATGAGTGTTATAAATATTATGTTACTTCGCATTGAGCATTAGAGAGGATTATTTCGCATAATTCAAGAAAGTCTATTCCCTTATCTTTTGCCATTTCAGGTAACAATGAATTAGGTGTAAGTCCAGGTTGAGTGTTGATCTCCAAAAGGAAAGTTTCATCTATTTTTTCGTTATATCTAAAATCCAGTCTAGATAGACATTTACAATTAATTTCATTATGAACCATCAGAGATATGTGCTTTAATTTTTCTATAACCTTCACGTTTAAATTAGGGTTAATAACATGAGTAGCAATTTCTTGATATTTGTTTTTGTAATCATAGACATCGCTATCATAAATAATTTCCATTATACCACATATTCTATTTTCTAAAATTCCTACAGTGATTTCTCTACCCACAATAAACTCTTCAAACATAAATCTACTCAGATATCTCTTATTTTTTTTTTTAAAATCACCTAGTTGTTCTTTATTATCAACTTTTATCAGATTATTACTTGAACCGCCACATGTTGGTTTGATAATAATTGGAAAGAAAGACTTATCCAGTTCTTTAGAAATACTAAATTGCTTTGGATGACTGACATTTAATGATGTGAAAAAATTCTTTGAAATTAGTTTATTCATCGCAATCGATGAAGCAAGTACACCTGAATGTGTATAGCGTAATTTAAGATAATTTAAGATTGACTGAATTTGGCCATCTTCACCAAAAAAACCATGTAGGCAATTGAAAACTATATCTGCGTTAGAACTTATTAAATCATTAATTAGTTTTCTACAATCATATCCAACGTCAATTAAAGTAGTGTCATACTTGTTTTGGAGTGTTTCAAAGACTTGATTGGCAGTTAGAATTGAGATTTGTTTTTCATCTGAAATACCTCCTCTTAAAACTGCGATTTTGTCAGACTTTTTTAAATTTACCAATTCTTTGTAACTCCCAAACTAACTTTATTCTTTGTTTTTCCCATACTGTTCTTTTAATTTCTTCACCCAATATCTCAATATCAAGAGATGATGCATCATTATCATTAATTATAAAGTTTGAATGAAGGTTAGATACTTTCGCACCGCCTTGTCTTTTACCTCTAAAATTTATTTTATCAATTAATTTCCATGCTGGAATTGTGTTAGGATTAGTAAAAGTGCTACCACCGGTTCTATTTGCTACAGGTTGGGATTTTCTTCTATAATTTGAAATTCTAAGAACCTTCTGTTTAATTTTTTCTTTGTTTAATTTATTCATTTTAAATCTTGCTAGAATTATAATGTGATCATTTGGAAAAGAACTTTTTCTATACTCAAAATTTATTTTGTCCTTTTTTAATACTTTTATTTTTAGATTTTTATCTATTATTGTACAGTCAATTAATCTATCACTGATTTGTTCCCCATAACAACCAGCATTCATCTTCAAGTTTCCTCCAATTGTTCCTGGTATTCCACTAAGAAATTCTAAACCTGATATGCCTTTATCCAAACAAAATTTAGATATCTCCGAATCTTTAACTCCTGCTCCAACTGATAAAATTAGATTATTTTCACAGAATTTAATTTTACTGAATTCACCTTTTAATTTAATAACAACTCCATCGTATCCACCATCTCTTATAATAAGATTTGAACCTGAGCCAATTATAAGGATTTTGAAAAACTTTCTACTAAATTTTAGTATTAAGATTAATTGATTAATTGATTTTGGTTCAAAAAATAAACTACAATTACCGCCGGTTCCAAACCAGGTTTTTTTCCCTAGTTCATAATTTAATTTCATTATTTGTGATATGGAGAAATTAAATATCATTTTTCTTTAGAAAATTTGAAAATGAGTTTGCAATCTTAGAACTTTGGCCAGCTCCTAGAAAGATAACATTATCTCCCTTGGAGATAATTTCTTTTAATGATGAGTAAAGCACCTTTTGTTCATTTACGGGTTCTACAAGTTTATTCTTGTATTTTTTTTTTAGTAAAATAGAAAGTTCCAAGTTAGTAATTTGTTTTTTTATTTTCTCACCAGCTGAGTATATTGGTAAAACAAAAATAGAGTTAGCATTTTTAAAACTATGCAAAAATTCCTCTTTTAATTTTTTAATTCTACTAAATCGGTGTGGTTCAAAAACTACAACTAAATTTTGTTTTGTTATTGATTTAAGGGCATCAAGAGTCATTTTTATTTCTTTTGGATGGTGTGCATAGTCATCTATGATCATTGTATTCAAAGAATGATATACAATTGAGAACCTTCTCTTCACTCCCTGAAATTTCCTCAATGATTTTTTTATTTTGGCGTCTGGAACTTTTAAAGCTTTGCAAATGCAATAGGCTGCCAAAGTATTAGTTACATTATGTGGTCCTATAAGTGGAATTAAAATATTTTTAAGTATTTTTTTTGTATCAAAATTAGTTACAATGTCAAAGCAAGAAAAGAAGGTATTGCTCTTCTTTATGGTTCTAAGGTTTTCAGCATAAAAATCAGCATCATTTGAAAAACCATAAGTAAAAATCTTTTTGTGGCTAATCTGGTTTAGGATGTTTTTTACATTTTTATCATCAATATTAACTGCTAGAAATCCGTAGAAGGGAATATTGTGGGCATAGCTTATAAAAGAATCCTTTATCTCTCTAATATTGTCATAAAAGTCTAGATGTTCTAGATCTATATTATTAATAACTCCAATTGTTGAAGGAAGCATCGTAAATGAGCCATCTGATTCGTCTGCTTCGGCAACAATCCATTCTCCATCACCTAGTTTTGCATTTGCATTGATGCCGTTAATTATACCACCATTAATTATTGTAGGGTCATATCCAGAATATTCTAATATTGATGAAATAAGTGAGGTTGTTGTCGTTTTCCCATGAGAGCCTGAAACTGTGATTGATTTTTTAAGTCGCATCACTTCTGCAAGCATCATGGCTCGCGAGTATAGAGGGATTTTCTTTTTCAAACCTGATTTTATTTCTATATTACTTGGCTTTATAGCTGAGGAATAAACTATAATATCAGCATTTTTGATATTCTTAGAAGCATGTTTGTAATAAACCTTGATACCTTTATTTCTCAATCTATTGGTAATTAGATTCTGGTTGAGATCACTGCCTGATACTTTAAATCCTTTACTATGCAAAATTTCTGCTATTGCACTCATACCAATACCACCAATACCAACAAAATGAACATTTCTCTTTTCAAACATCTTTTATTATTTTTCTTACTAAATTTGATAACGATTTTTTTTGGCTTGTTTTTTTTATGGTCTTTATTTTATGTGAATTCTGATTAATAAAAATAAATTTTTCAATCTTTTTAGAAATTTCAGTAGTAATGTCTAAAACTTTCTCATCAAAAATCAGGCAAGGATTATTTTTCTGAAATTCATTAGCATTATAATATTGATGATTATCCATAGCACTTGGCAGAGGGAATAGGATTGAAGATTTCTTGTATAGTTCAATCTCTGCCAGTGTGGATGCTCCACACCTTGAAATAATTAAATCAGCTTTATTAAATTGATTATATATATCGTCAAAGAATTCTTTTATTAGAAACTTAATTTTCATCTTATTGTAAACTGCTGCGGTCGATTTTTGATCAACACCCCTAACTTGTTGAACTATAAAAATATTTTTTTTGTTTATATCACTAAAGTTTGAAATAATCTTAGGAATTAAAGTTGAGAAAATCTGAGCTCCTTGGCTTCCTCCAATAATGAATAGTCTTTTAATTTTAGAATTGACTACAGGTTTTTGCTTTATTGATCTAACTGGGATACCTGTGAAGACAGCACAATCCTTGGCATATTTTGTATTAGGAAAGGTAATGGCAACATTATTAGTTAAATAAGATAATATTCGGTTTGTTTTACCCATTACTGCATTCTGCTCATGAATAATTATTTTAATTTTTAACAATTTTGCTGCCAAAATTGATGGTATAGAGGTGTAACCACCAAACCCAACAACAAGATCAGCTTTGTATTTTAAAAAAATTCTAATTGATTGAAGGAAACCATAAACAATCTTTATCAAATAAATAGGTAATAATAGATTGATTTTAATTACAGAAGATTGAACTTTAAAATAATTTAGTTTTTTTCCTCTTATAAATTTCTCAGTTCGATGGTCTAATAAAAAATAATACTCAAAATTGTTATCAATCTCTGAAAGTGCTATGGCTGGGAAAAGATGCCCACCAGTCCCACCGGCGATCAAAAAAATTTTTTTACGCATTTCTTTCTTGTTTAATTAACAATAACAAAAATCCAATTATGATTGAACTTGAAACGAAAGATGAACCTCCATAAGAAATAAATGGAAGTGTCATACCTTTTGTGGGAATAATATTTAATGTTGAAGATACATTGATTATGACTTGAAATATTAGGATATTAGCTAAACCGGTTAATGAAGTAACTATAAAAAAATTATTTGATCTTTGAGAAATTATCTGAGCTCTTAAATAAACTGTAAGATACAATGATAAAATCAAAAGAGCAAATAATCCTCCAAGTTCTTCTCCGATTAAAGCAAAAATAAAATCTGAATGAACATCTGGAAGATTTTTAGCTATAGATCCCTCACCAATTCCTTTTCCAAAAAAACCGCCTTCAATAAATGAATTAAGAGATTTAGAAATTTGATAATTATCACCAATATCAGAAAAAAGAAAATTCATAATTCTAAATCTTACATGTTCGAGACTAAAAAAGCATATAAAAAAAACCAATAGAAAACTAATAAGTATCGGAATGATTATTTTGATTTTAATATTAGAAGAGAAAACTTGAACAAGCCATACAGCAAAGATTAAAATAAACATTCCAAAATCTGGTTGAAGTATAAGCAGTGATGAGATGATTACTAAAAATAGAATATTTAGGAAAAAAGAGTAATCATTTTTAGTTTTATATCTTCCTAGTAGAACAGCACTTATTATAATAAATGAAGGTTTTAGTAGTTCAGATGGCTGAAATGAAAAATTAAAGAAATTTACCCATCTATTTGCACCTTTGGTTTCTGGAAAAAAGAATATTGCTGTTATCGAGAGTACTATACTTAGAGCAAAAAGAAAAAAGGAAAAGAAGACAAGATTTTTAAGTGAGAACTGAGAAATCATTAACATTAGAAATATGCCAATCATGCAGAAAGTAAGATGTTTTTTTAACAATAAATCTGATGAAAAGTAGAATTTACCACTTAGGTGTTGAGTTATACTTGAGATTGAGATTATTCCAAAAAGTAGAATTATAAGAGTAGGGATAAGAATAAATTTATCAACATTACTCCATAAATAAATATTTTTTTCCAAGGTTTTATTTTTGCTCATAAGTTTTAATGTATTCCTTAACTATCTGAGTAAATTTCTGTCCTCTGTCTCTAAAATCTTTAAATTGATCGAATGATGAACAAGCCGGAGATAATAGAATATTGATATCTTTATCTGATTTTATAGCATCATTTAATGCTTTTTTAGTTGATTCTTGCAATGTAGAAAATTCATAGCAATCAATAGATCTTTTTGTAAGAAATTTTTTAATTTTCTTTCCCGATTCACCAAAACTATAAGCTTTTATAACATTATCCAAACTTTTCTCAATGCCTCTGATACCACCCTTTTTTTCCCTTCCTCCAAGAATCCAAAAAATGTTCTTAAAAGATCTAATAGCCGTGATCGCTGAGTCAACGTTTGTAGATTTACTATCATTATAAAAACTAAGATTTTTAAATTTTCCAAGAAATTCAATTCTATATCTTAAGTTGTCAAGATCCTTCAAGGATTTGAGGAATTTATCTGCAGGTTGATTCAGAAGATAACCCGAAACATAAGCCGCCAACAGGTTTTGATAATTATGATCAGCTTTAGTGAAATTTAATTTGTAATAAGGTATTGAAAGTGTTTCGTTTGATATTTTATTATGAATTTCTAATTTTTCTTTTTTCTTAGATAATAAAATATCTGCACTCTCATCTTGTTTACAACTTATACGTAAAAGTTTTGAATTAAAATTTTTTCCAAAGGAAGAAGCTATATTTTTGCAATGCTGGTCATCTATACAAATAATTGCGAAGCATTTCCTATCTTGATTTTTAAAAATTTTAAGTTTTGAATTTATATATTTTTTGATTGATCCATGCCATTCAATATGGTCCTTGGAAATATTTAAAAGAAAAGCAAAATTAAATTTTAGACTATCTATTTTTGCTAGCTGGTATGAAGAAGCTTCTACAACTAGAATAGTTTCTTCATTGATTTTTAGATCAGTGAAAGGTATTCCAATATTTCCGCAGGATTCAGATTTACGGAAATTATTGTATGACAATGTTTTATTAATAAAATGTGTTGTTGTCGATTTTCCATTAGTTCCAGTTATCCCTATAAGCAGTTTTCCAGAAAGAAAAATATTTAAGAACTCTAGATCTGTTATAATTTTAATTTTTAAATCTCTGGCAATTGAAACAGCTTTATGTGGTTCTTTTGCCAAATGATTTATACCTGGACTCAAAACTAGAAGATCACAAATTTTTAATGTTTTAATAGAAATTCTGGTAATATTTAACTTTTTTGACTCGGCAATCTTTCTTTTTTCTGGGTCATCATCCCAACAGAAATTTTCGACTTTATTTTTTGTTAAATATTTTGCAAGGGATAATCCCGAGATACCCATCCCTAATAAAAAAACTTTTTTAGGTTTTTGTTTGATCATCTAAGTTTTAGGCTTGCAAGTCCAATTAAGGCTAAAATAATGGAGATAATCCAAAATCTAATAACGACAGTTGACTCAGACCAACCTTTTTGCTCAAAGTGATGGTGTATAGGAGCCATTCGGAATATTCTTTTACCAGTCAATTTAAAAGATATTACTTGCGCAAAAACAGACAAAGCTTCTAATACAAAGATACCTCCAATTATGGAAAGTATTATTTCATGTTTAGTTGCAACAGCTATTGCTCCAATTGTTCCACCCATAGAAAGAGATCCAGTGTCACCCATGAAGACCATAGCAGGCGGAGCATTAAACCATAAGAAACCAAGTCCTGCTCCAATGAGTGAGGCGCATATAATAACTAATTCACCAGTATCGTTAACGTATGGGATTTTTAAGTAATCTGAATAAATAAGATTTCCAGTAAAATAAGCAATAAAAGCAAAAGATAATGCTGTTATCATTATCGGACCAATAGCTAAACCATCTAATCCATCAGTAAGATTAACAGCATTTGCACTCCCAACTATAACAATTGCTGCAAAAATATAATAAAAAATTCCTAAATCTAGAAAATAGCCTTTGGTAAATGGTATAAAAACAATATTTACTAATTCTGGATTGATAATTTTATTAAATAGAAAAACAAAAAAGAAGCATATAAAGAATTCAACAATTAAACGATGAGAGCCTTTAAAACCCTCCGGGCTATTATTTTTAAGTTTTTTATAATCATCTAGTGCTCCTATTAGGCCAAAAAGAATCGTAATACTAAAAATCAACCAAACTATATTACTACTCAAGTCTGCCCAAAATAATATTGATGTGAATAAAGAAATTAGTATTAGCATTCCGCCCATGGTGGGAGTTCCAATTTTATTAATTAAATGACTTTTAGGTCCATCTTTCCTAATTGGTTGACCTTTCTTTTGAACACTCCTAAGTTTTTTTATAAATTTTGGTCCTAAAAAAATTGATATGAAGAATGCGGTAAAAAGAGCTCCTCCAGCCCTAAATGTAAGATAATTAAATAAATTAAGGAAATTAAAACTTTCTATATATGGTATTAAGAAATAATAAAGCATTGTTATCCTAACCTCATCAACTTTTTACATATCACATGAAGATTAACAGAATTTGATCCTTTGATCATAATGATATCTTTATTTTTGATTATTTTTAATAATTTCTTAAAAACATCTCTATGATCATCGAAATGAAGCTTTAAAAAACTTCTAGGAAGCTTTTCAAAAATTGCTTTTGAATAATTTCCTACTGTTATAACAATATCAGGTCTAGTTTTTAACAAAGTCTTTGCTATTTTAATATGTTTAATTTTTGACATTCTTCCTAACTCAAGCATATCACCTATAATACAAATCTTCCTTGAACCAGAAAATTTATAATCATTTAAGTTTTCAATAGCTTGATTTAATGATTCTGGATTTGAATTATAAGATTCATCAATGAGGGTGAAAAATTTATTATTAAATTTTATTTCTGTTATTTTACCTCGCCCGGAGATAGGGGAAAGGTTTTTTAATTTAGGAATAATTTTTATTATTTTTACACCTAAAATCTTGGCTAAACCTAAAATTATACTGACATTTGATGGCCAATTTGAGAATGGAATATCTGTTTTAATCTGAGTCTCTTCTTTAAATATTGAAAATTTCCATGGTAAGGAATTCTTATTTTTAAAAATTCTTATCTCACAATTTTCATCATAACCAAATGAATAAATCTTTTCAGTTTTTTTAGAAACCTTTTTACAAATTAAATTGTAATACTCACTTTCAAAGGGAATAATGGCTATTGATTTTTTATTGAAGAAACTGAATATTTCTGACTTTTCTAAGGCAATATATGAAATATTTTTAAAGTTTCCTGCATGGGCAGAGCCTATGTTCGTAATAATTGCAATATTAGGTTTTGCAATTTTAGAGAGTTTTCTAATTTCGCCCGGAGAGTTCATTCCTAGTTCGAGAATACATAATTCTGTATTTCTTGGCATATTGGCTAATGTAAGAGGCATTCCTATTTCATTATTGAGATTTCCAAATGTACAATAAGATTTTTGTAAATCCTTGAATACGTAATAAATCCATTCCTTCAAAGTCGTTTTTCCACTACTTCCAGTTATACAAATTGTTTTTAAATTTTTAATTCTATTTCTTGAAAATTTAGATAGTTTAGTTAAGGAATCTAATGAATCTTTTACATAAATTAATGACCCATTATTTTTAAATGATTTTCTTTTTGTAATTTCAATTAATGAAGCACTCGCTCCCTTTTTAAAGGCCTCATCTATGTAATCATGACCATCATATTTATCACCTTTAATAGGGATGTATAAGTTTCCTTTTTTGATAGTTCTTGAGTCAATAGAAACTCCTGAAAATACAATTTTTTTATTTATATCTTGTTCTAATTCAAGTGCTTTATAAATTTCTTCAATTGTCCAGAGGTTCATTTTATTCTTAAAAATTCTTTTGCTATTTTTTTGTCACTAAATCTTATTCTTTTTTCTTTAATTATTTGATAATTCTCATGTCCTTTTCCTGCAACTACCAAAGTATCTCCTGCTGAAAGTAAATTTACTGCGATTTTTATAGCATTTTTCCTATTTTGAATTATTTTAATTCTTTTTAAATCTTTAGGGTTAATTCCATTAATCATATCATTTACTATATTTTTTGATTTTTCAAATCTTGGATTATCATCAGTGATTATTAAAAAATCTGCATATTTAACAGCTTCTTTTGTCATTAAATTTCTTTTTGATTTGTCTCTGTCGCCACCACATCCAAATACTAAAAACAATTTTCCTTGAGTAATAGTTTTAAGTGAAGATAAAACACCAGAAATAGCATCTGGAGTATGAGCATAGTCAATATAAACTTTAATTCCTTTTTTATCGTATATTTTATCTAATCTCCCATTAGGATTTTTTAATTCTGTAATAATTTTTAATTTCTCGGGGGTAAGTTTTGTATTAAAAACCATTATCAAAGAACATATCATATTGTAAAGTTCAAATTCAGAACAACAATCAATCTGCAATGACTTTTCTATAGATCGAAATCTTAATTGTATTTCAAAATAATCGTTGATCCTTTTTATATTTTTTATTTTAAGAAACTTAGCTTTTTTTCCATAGTCTAGGATTTTTAAATTATTTTTTTTACATAAATTCATGAAGAAGTTCGAAAATTTATTATCCGTATTAATTACAGCTAAAGAATTCTTTTTTACATGATTTGTGAATAATAGAGATTTTGCAAATTTATATTTTTCCATTGATTCATGATAATCTAAGTGATCAGTTGTAAGATTTGTAAACCCTACAATATCAAATTTAATGGGAGATAGCCTTTTTTGCTCTAGTCCAATGCTTGAAGCTTCAAAAATAACTCTTTTACATCCTAAATTAGTTAACTCTTTTAGTGTTTTATGTACAGTTATTACATCAGGTGTAGTAAGATTTGATTTTAAATTAATCTCTTTGTTATATTTTATTCCTAATGTCCCAACAAACGCCCCATTCATATTCTGCTTTTTCCAAATTTGATGAGCATAAAATGCTATACTGGTTTTACCATTTGTACCTGTAATAGCTAGTTTTTGATGGATGTTATTTGGAAAAAAAAATAGACAAACCTCAGATATTAAAAGTCTCACATCTTCAGCTTGAATAAATATAATATTTTTATATTTTTCATATTCAATATTCAGTTTAGATTTTCTAGAGAAAATTATTACTAAATTTCTAAAATTAAGTAACTCCGGAATAAATTTCTCTCCATTAAAATTATTTCCCTTAATTGCTCCAAAAATAAAATTATTCTTAACCTCTTTAGAATGAATAGAAATTCCCTTAACCAAAAAATTATTATCGTTAATGATTTTAATATTTGAAATACAATTCTTTAGAATAGTTTTTAATTTCATATTCTTAATTTTTCAAATAATTGCTTTTACTTATTATGGGAGAGATTTTTTTTACAATTTTAGAGAAGGTAGGTGCTGCAGTATTACCACCTGTATTTTCAATATTTCCAGAAATATTATTTTCTGGTTCATCAAAAAGTACAAAAGTCAAATACTCTGGATAATTAGCAGGAAAAACTCCAATAAATGAAGTTACTTTTTTTTTCTCAGAATAGTTTCCAGATTCAACTTTTTTTGATGTTCCTGTCTTACCTCCAACTAATATCCCATTTACTTTAGCATTCCTACCTGTACCTTCATTTACAATTTTTTCTATCAAAATATTTATTTTTTTGGAGGTTTTTGAAGACAGTATTTTAATTTTCTCGGATTGTCTGTTGTGAGAAATTATAGTTGGCTTTATTTTATAGCCACCATTAACTAATGCAGAGAATGCAGTGATTAGACTTATAGGAGAAATTGATAAACCATAACCGTAACTAATAAATTTTGAATGTGAACTCCAATTATCTGGTAATTTGTTTGAAACTATATTAAGCCCATCTACTTTTAATTTTTGAGTTAATCCAACTTTTTCAAAGAATTTATGTTGCAAATCAGAACCTAATGATTCCAGGATTTTTACACTTCCTATATTTGAAGATTTAATGAAGATCTCTTCAAAGTTTAGAATATCTTTTTTTATATGCTCGTCGATAATATTTTTTTGATTTGTTATTTGATAACCCTTAGAAATATCAAATTCTTGATTTTGAATTTCATGTTCTGATTCGTATACAATAGCTGCATTAAAAATTTTAAGGGTAGAGCCCATTTCATACCTTGCTTCAGACGTTAAGTTATTTTCTGTCTTCGGAAGAATTGACTCGGGGTAGTTTGGATTAAAATCTGGCAATGAAACCATGGCTAAAATTTCACCATTTTGTACATTCATTACCATGGCTAATGCAGCCTTTGCATTATAATCCTTTAAGCTTTTGTAAAGTTCATCCCTTACTATATTTTGTATTCTTAAATCAACAGTTAATTTGACGTCAATACCTTTGTTTAGTGACTCATCAAGATTTTTCTCAACTTTACTAATTAAATGTGGGGTTTTAATACCTATTAGATTTGAGAAGATATTATGCTGTGGATATATTCTTTTAGTAGATTCATGTAATTTTATAGCTGGGTCTCCAATCATTTTTAATTTGTTAAGATTTGATAATGAAATATCCTTTTTAATTAAAGAATATTGTTCTTTTTGAAATATTTTATTTAAATAAGAATCTTTTTCTGAGAAAATTTTTGAAAGTTCTTCTCTTAATTTTAATTTATTAAGAGAGTTTTTTATATCTATATATAAATCTTTTGTATCCAAAGAGGCTGCAATTATTTCCTTATTTCTATCAAATATTTTACCTCTTGCCTTCTGTACCATTTCTCCAGAAACAATTTTACTAACCTTTTTTTTATAAGATAATTTTAGCAAGTTGAATGAAACAAATGACAAGAAAGAGACAGTCAGCAGAAATACAAAAAGATTAGATTTCTTTGAAAAACTTAAATTCTTATCTCTATCCGCGCTTCTTATTAGATCAGTTTTATCCTTAAAGAATAATTTTTGTGATGAAAAGACTTTGTAATTAGGTTTTACATTATCAAAGTTTATATTATTACTTTTAAACATTATTTACTTTATAAGTTTAATTATATCTGATTGTTCAATTGGAAGATAACCGAACTCTTCTTTATTAATTTTTTCTAATTGTTGAGGTCTTGTTGAATATGAAATATCTGTTTCATTTTTTTCAATCTCCAAGTCTATTTTAGAAATTTTTTTATTATAATTTTTAATTTCTGCCTCTTGATTTACAATCAAAAGTTTAATTGAAACAGTCAAAACAAAAATAATAGAAATAAAAGAAAAACTTAAAAATTTCATGTTTTTTCTGCCACTCTTAATTTCGCTGACCTTGATCTAGGGTTAGTTTTGATTTCGTTGGATGATGGTACTAATGGTTTTTTTGTAATAATTTTTAATAACTCACCCCTTGAAGCTTTCTTATTGTTGTTTGTTTCTTTAAAACTTTTGTTTCTAAAAAAATTTTTGATTATTCTGTCTTCTAAAGAATGAAAAGCTACAATAATAATTCTTGATTTTTTATTAAGAATTTTTACAGAAGTTTCTAAAATTTCCTCTAATTCATTTAATTCTTCATTTATATAGATTCTCAATGCTTGAAATACACGCGTAGCAGGATGTTTGAACTTATTATTATTTATTTTCTCTATGATTGTAGAAAGTAATTTTGTTGAATCTATCTTCTTTTTTCTTCTAAATTCTGTTATAGACTTTGCTATCTTTCTAGAGTTTCGTTCTTCTCCATAGTAGAAAAAAATATCATTCAGTTCTCTTTCATCAAATTCATTAATTATAATTTCGGCCGTTAACTTGTTTGAAGTATCCATTCTCATGTCTAATGGTCCATCATGCATAAATGAAAACCCTCTTTCAGGATCATTAAGCTGAGTATTAGAGATTCCTAAATCTAATACTATTCCATCAAAATAGTTTATTTTTTTTTTTTTTAATAAAGAATAAAGATCACTGAATTTACTGTTATCAAATTCAAAGCGTGTTTTGTATTTATTTACTAATTTTCTGGCATATTCTCTTGATTTTAGATCTCTATCAATTGCAAAAACTTTACATTCTGCAGATTCCAGTATTTTTTTGGAATGTCCCCCTTGGCCAAAGGTGCAGTCTAAGTAAATTTTTTTATTTTGTGGTTCAAGAAATGATACAACTTCATTAACCATAACAGGAAAATGTGAAAGTTGTTCTTGATTCATTTTAGTTTGCTTGTCTTCTTAAAAAGGCAGGGATTTGAAGGAGGTCATCGTTTACTTCATTCTGTGTTGTTTGCTTTTCTTCAGTGCTTTCGGAATTAATCTCATCCTCCGAAACAAACCTTACATTTTCATCAACAATTACAATTTTCTCATCATTCAGATCACTTTTATCATGATTATCAGAAATCTCTTCAAACTCTTTAATAAATTTCTCCTTACTATTTTCATCATTTGTATTTAAATCTGATTGTTCAGGTTTTTCTATGTCTTCTTTTGCTTGAGTGCCGAAGATTCTTCCTAAAAAAGATTTTTTCGGAGATTGATTCTTATTAGGATGTTGTTCATCAAGAATCTTTTCTTCAGCATTTAAATTATTAGCATTCCCAGAAAGTTTATTAGGTTCTCGCAGATCTACTAAGAAACTTGGTTGATTGTTATCTTGATTTTTATTTTCCTCGTATTCATTATTTATTTCTTGATTATTATGGCTTACCGTTGAAATATTTTCTGTATTTATAATATCTCTGTAATAATTTTCAGAATCAATACCTGTTGATATTACTGATATTTTGAATTTTCCATCATAATTACTATCTTTCTGAAGCCCCCAAATAATATTTGCATCTTCATTTGCTTCTTCACTAATTTTATTGATAGCTAGGTCTATATCATGAAGACTTGTGTCTTCACCACAAGTAATATTAATTAGAACTCCTTTTGCGCCTGACATAGAATTATTTTCTAGTAATGGATTGGAAATTGCTCTTTCTGTGGCCTCATTAACCCTATCATCACCTTCTGATACTCCAGTTCCAAGATGAACTTTTCCTGTTTCACTCATCACCGTTTTAACATCAGCAAAATCATGATTCATTATTCCAGGCTTGACCATTAAATCTATAATACTTTTAACTCCATCTATGAGAACATTGTTAGCCAATTGAAGTGAATCAGTAACAGGGGTGTCTGGTTTGGCTAAAGCAAATATATTTTGATTTGGAATAACAATTAAATTATCAACATACTTTTGAAGTTCAATAACACCTTTTTCGGCTTTTTCAATTTTTCTTTTTCCTTCCATTTTAAAAGGTTTGGTTACTACCCCAACAGTTAGGATATTATGTTCCTTGGTTATTTTGGCTATTACAGGTGCAGCTCCTGTTCCAGTACCACCACCCATGCCGGCTGTCAAAAATACCATGTTAGAATTTTCTATATACTGTTCGATCTCGTCAATCACTTCTTCTGCAGCTTTTTTACCCATTTCAGGGTCTCCTCCTGCTCCCAGTCCTTTAGTACATGATGGACCAAGTTGTAAAGTTTTTTCAACTTTTGAGTGTTTCAATTGTTGGCTATCCGTATTGACGTTTAAGAAATCCACTCCTTCTATTCCAGAACTAATCATACTATTAATTATATTTCCTCCAGTGCCTCCAATTCCAATTACAAGAATTCTGGGTGAGAGGTTGTTATTTTGTGATGGCATTTTTAGATGAAGCGTCATTATTTCTCCTTTTAAATTCCCTTTGGGATTGGTTTAAGTCTTGGGTTTAGGTTTTTTTTATTAGCTATTTTAATAGTTTCATTTTTCTTTCGTGAGTAGTGATCAGGATTCCACATTTGAAAAGTGGGTCCAAGTCCAACAAATAAAACTTCCTTTACAATTGAGGCATGTTTTATCAAATTCTTGGGAAGTATAATTCTGCCTTCTTTGTCAAAAGGGAGTTGTTCTGCTTCTCCGAAGTATAAAGAAATGAGATCAAACTCTTCCTTGGAATAATCATGATTTCTATCCAAACTGTCTGATATGCTTTCCATTCTATCGATGCCACAGGCATCGATAGAATTATTTTGATAGGAAGGAAAAGCAATTACCCCTTTAAACGTTTGTTTTTGTAGACTATTTCTGAATGTTGAGGGCACGGATACCCTACATTTAGCATCCATTTTATTTATAATTGTCGATAAAAACAAAGCCATATTAATCCTTAATTGGGATATTATGGGATATTATGGTATTTTCAACCATTTTTCAATAAAAAAATAATAATGAGAACTAGATGGTCTATAAGCCGGATTCTGTACCTAAATGTTTAAGGTTGTGACTATTAATCTTGAATCAATGTTACCATTAATTTCTAGCGTCCTACCATGCCCTTCCGCAGAGCCACGTTAGTCAAATTAGACAGGCCTCTTGGACTTGCTCCCAAAGGGGTTTACAATACCATTTTTGTTACCAAAAATGTGGTGAGCTCTTACCTCACCATTTCACCCTTACCTTTTTCAAGGCGGTTTATTTTCTGTTGCACTTTCCCTAGAGTTTCCTCCGCCGGGTATTATCCGGCTTTGGTGCTCTGTTGAGT
>CACFLM010000004.1 GCA_902567145.1 uncultured Alphaproteobacteria bacterium | reverse complement strand
CAGATTTTGAATCTCAAAAAGAATACGTTTTTTTTTCTAAGACTTGAGGCTGATAATCTGAAGGAGAATATTATTGTAGAGAATAGAATTAACCAAGTTCTTGGCAAAAAAGGTTTTACATTGCATGAGTTTAATAAAGAACAAATAATCTACAAAGTTGAGACTAAATCTTCGGTTGGACAGCTTAATTTGGCACTTGAGGTAGATAATTTAAAATTAGTTGAGTCTTCTGAGGAAGAAAATTTATTTGAACTAAGATCATATTAATGAAACAGGAGATTCTAAAATTTAATTTTAAATTTAAGAGTAAAGAATTTTTTGTTTCTAAAAAGAATTCTTTTGCTTATGACTTTATAAAAAAATGGCCATATTGGGAGAGTCAATTCGCATTTATTTATGGTCCACAGAAATGTGGTAAAACTTCTATTTCAAAATTATGGGGAGAGAAATCTAATGCTATTTATCTATCAAATGATAGTTTTAATCAAATATTACCCAATGAATTAGATATAAACTACATTAAAAAAAATAACTGGATCTTAGACAATGTAGACAAACTAATTAAAGAAAGAAATGCTTATAATTCCAATAAAATACTTAATTTCATAAATATAATTAAAGAAAATTCAGAATCATTTTTGTTAATGACCGGTTGTAAACCGCCAAAATTTATCGGTTGTGAATTAGATGATTTGACATCTAGATTGACTTCATCTGTAGTTCTTGAGGTTGCTTATCCCGATGAAATACTTCTTTGTAAAATAATAGAAAAGTATTTGAGTGATAGAAATATTTATTTGTCAGACAAACATCTTATATTTATATCAGAAAGAATAGAGAGGTCTTATGAATCGGCATTAAATATTGCCAAGAAAATTGACCTAAGATCTCTAGAGTCCAAATCAAAAATTTCATTACATTTTTTAAAAAAGTTATTTTAAGCTAATGATATTTATTTGATTTTAAGTTTCTTAAGTATTTGTTCTTGTTTTTTTTTATTAACTTTACTTCTACTAATAATTTTTATTTCTGAATCTGAAACAACCCTTTTTACTGGAATATTTTTTTTCATTGCCAACTTTTCTCTAATATAACAATATCTCTTGAAATTATTAAGCTCTAACTCATTGAAGGGTTGGAATTTAATTTTTTTCCAAGCTTTATTTGCTCTTTCAGTATAAATTTTTATATCAGTAATTTTTTTATAGTGTTTTTTTAATTTTTTATTTTTCTCATTGTTAAGCTTTTGGTTTATTTCTTTAAATAATGGGATTAAGTACTTTACATCATTGACTGCATATAGAATTTTATTTTTATTGAGTGGTCTTTTTCTCCAATCAATAAACTGATTGTTTTTATTAATCTTTACATTCAGAAAGTCTGTACATGCTTGAGCATAACTAGTTGAGTGATTATATCCTAGAGCTATAAGACAAATCTGAATATCAATGATTGGTCTTGGAATTCTCTTAAAAATATTAAAGAAAATTTCTATATCTTGTCTTGCAGCATGGAAGATCTTTTTTATTTTAGTGTTAAACATTAGTTTTTCTATAAATTTATAGTCTATTTTTTTTTCTATTGGGTCTAAGAAAATTGATTCAGTTGTATTTGATAACTGTATTAAACATAATTTAGGAAAATAGGAATCAACTCTATAGAACTCTGTATCGACACCAATTAATTTATCTTTTTGACATTTTTCATAGAATTGTTTTAAATGATCATTATTTATTTGTAACACTCTTTGATTATTATCATTAAAAAGAATTATCTTCAATTATCATGAATAAATTTAGATCACATAATTGCGGTGAATTATCGTTAAAGAATAACGAAAGTATAGTTTCTTTATCTGGTTGGATAAATAAAAAAAGAGATCATGGAGGGTTGCTTTTTGTTGATTTAAGAGACCATTATGGTCTTACACAATGTGTATTTGATTCTAACATAAAGAATTTCGAAATTATTGAGTCACTAAAGTTAGAGAGTGTTTTAAAAGTAACGGGAAAGGTTGTAAAAAGAAGTCAAGATACAGTAAATAAAAGCTTGTCAACAGGTGATATTGAAATCTTGGTTCAAGATTTTGCTATATTGAATAAGTCTGACCAGATTCCTTTTCAAATTGCAGTTGATGATGATTCACCAGAAGATCAAAGACTTAGATTTAGATATTTAGATTTAAGAAGAGAAAAGATTCATAAAAATATTATTCTTCGTTCTAAAGTTATAAATAGACTGAGAGAAAAAATGTTATCTAAAGGTTTTTTAGAAATCCAAACACCAATTTTAACAGCGTCTTCGCCCGAAGGTGCTAGGGATTTTTTAGTTCCTAGCAGGCTTAATAAAGGTAAGTTTTATGCATTACCACAAGCCCCTCAGATTTTTAAGCAATTACTTATGGTTTCTAATTTTGATAAATATTTTCAAATTGCTCCTTGTTTTAGAGATGAAGATGCCAGAGCAGATAGATCACCTGGTGAATTTTATCAATTAGATTTTGAAATGGCATTTGCGGAGCAGGATGATATTTTTAAAGAAATAGAACCAGTACTATTTGATATTTTTAAAGAGTTTTCAGATAAAAAAGTTTCAAAATATCCTTTTGAAAGAATTAAATATAAAGATGCAATAGAAAACTATGGGACTGACAAACCGGATCTAAGGAATCCACTTGTTATCAAAGATTTAACTGAATGTTTTGTGAATTCAGGTTTTAAAATCTTTGAAGAGAATATCAAAAAAGGTATGGTTGTTAAAGGAATAAAGGTGCCCGGGTCTGCAAATCAACCAAGGGGTTGGTTTGATAAACTTAATAATTGGGCTCGAGATAATGGTCAAAAGGGTTTGGGTTACGTTATTTATAATGATAACGAATTTAAGGGACCTATTGCAAATAATCTGAAGAAAGAAAATCTAGAAAAAATATCAAACTTAGTTAATCTAGAAAATAACGATTCTATTTTTTTTGTATCTGATAAAGAGCAAGAAGCAAATAAATTTGCGTCAATTGCGAGAAATGAACTTTGCAACCAACTTAATTTATTAGAAAAAAACTCATTTAGATTCTGCTGGATTATTGATTATCCAATGTATGAAATAAATTCCACTACCCAGAAAATAGATTTTAGTCATAATCCCTTTTCAATGCCGCAAGGGGGGATGGAGTCATTAATTAATCAGAATCCATTGGATATTTTAGCATGGCAATTTGATATTGTTTGTAATGGAATTGAATTATCGTCTGGTGCAATAAGAAATCATAAGCCTGAGATAATGGTGAAAGCTTTCGAGATTGCTGGTTATACAAAAGAAGATTTAAAGAAACAATTTGGTTTTTTATTTGATGCATTCAAATTTGGTGCTCCTCCTCATGGTGGTTCAGCTCCAGGTATTGATAGAATGATAATGCTACTGTCTGATGAGCAGAATCTTAGAGAAGTCGTAGCATTTCCAATGAATCAGCAGGCACAAGATTTGATGCTAGGTTCGCCTTCAAAAGTTGAAGAAAAGAATCTAAAGGAACTTGGTTTAAAGATTAAGAAAGAATAAGCTATTACTTAATTTTCTGTTCCTTAAACAATACGTGTTTTCTTACTTTAGGATCATACTTTTTAAGTTCGAGTTTTTCTGTCATTGACTTGGGGTTCTTATACTTAACGTAAAAATAACCTGTGTCTGCAGAACTTACCATTTTAACTTGAATTGTATTAGACTTAGCCATGATAATGTTTATATAAATTTTAAAACCAGTGTCAAGTCTTACCTGATTTATCGCTTAAAAATATTTGAACTCCAATGAACGCTCCTTTTACTCTAGGTAACAACCATAAACTCAAAATAATTGTTAATAATGGCCACAAAATCATTTGTAGAATAAGTATTGGACTATAATATTTTTCAATTAATAAAATTAAAGGTATCAATATGTGTCCAACTAAGAATATGGTAATATATGCTGGACCATCATCCGACTTATATTCTGATAATTTAATCCCACAGTTTTTGCATTTATTAAATGTTTTAATATATTTAATAAATATGGGAGAAACACCACATAATGGACACTTTTTATTAAAACCTCGTTTCAAAAGTTCAAATTTTTTCATAATTTCCTATTAATTATTTTTAGATCTTCAGCCAAGATCTTTCCTGATCTTATATCATTTCTTTTAATCTTAAAAGTTACCATCTGTCCGATTCGAAATTTATTTTCAGTGCTAGAAAATTTTTGACTTCTATAATTATTATATCTTTTCCTCACTAGACATGAAAATGGAAGGTCAATTGCTCTAACAAAAATCCCAAAAGACTCAATACCATCAATTATTCCTTTAAAATATTTCTTTGTTTGATTTTTTAAATACAGACTACAAGCTCTTTCTAATATCTTTCTTTCAATCATATCTGATTTTTTTTCTTGAGAAGTTAGGTGTTCAAATAGATTTGGTTCAATTTTATTTTTTTTTTTTTCAAAAAAAAAATCTACTAAATCCCTATGAACATTTAAATCTGAATATCTTCTAATTGGTGAAGTAAAATGAGTGTAGAAATCTAAGCCAAGTCCGAAATGTCCGTCATTCTTATTGCTATAGAAAGCCTTTGACTGAGTTCTAAGCAAGGCTTCATTTAAAAAAAATTTATTTTCTTTTATTACTTTTAAGATTGTATTGAAATCTTTCTGGTTATTAAATTTTTCATTATTATAAATATAATTTTCTTTTAATATCTTTTTAAGGGCTTGGATTTTTTCACTTTTAGGTGGTTCATGGCTTCTATAAATTGAATTTAGTTTATTAGTTCTTAAGAATTTTGCTACACAGGAATTTGCCAGAATCATAAATTCTTCAATAAGTCTATATGACTCTAATCTTTCTTTTTTTTTAATATAAAATTTTTCATCAATTCTTCCAATTATCTCAAATTCATCAGTAGCAAAATTAATTTTATTTCTTATATTAGAAATTGTTTTGAGGATCTTATAACTCTTGTATAAGTTGTTTATAAGAGAGAATAGTTTGTTTTCTTTCAAGTCTAGTGAGTAAATCCTATCAACTTCTGAGTATGTTAATCTTGCGATAGAAATAATTTTTGCTCTATAAATATTAAAGTCTATAATCTTTAGATTTTTTATTTTAATTTCTGTAATAATACATGCTCTCTCCTTATTAGGAATTAATGAGCAAATATCGTTTGAAATTTCCTTGGGAAACATAGGTATAACTCTATCTGGAAAATAAAAGGAATTTCCTCTTTTTTTTGCTTCAACATCCAGCGTATCATTTTTTTTTACGTAAAAACTTACATCAGAGATGGCAACCATAACTTTTGTTATTCCTTGTTGAGTTTCAGACCAAACTGCATCATCGAAATCTCTACTACCTTCTCCGTCAATTGTAACAAATGGTATTCTAGTAAAATCTTCATGACTATTGATTTTCTTATTTTTAATTTTTCTGATTTCGAGAATTGAGGCTTTTGGGAAACCTTCTCTCAATGAATTTATTTTGATTTCATTATCAATGATGTCACAAAGTTTAGTCTCAATTTTTTTTTTTTTCATATTTAAGTAAGGTTATCCAAGAACTTTTGAAGAGTAATTATTCAATGAGTTAGGTTTTTTTTTTTTTTGTATTTTTTTCAATTATATTAAGGGCTTCTTCTAGAGTAATAATTTTTTCATTCATTTCCTTAGGAATGGAATAATTCTTTTTATTAAATGTAATATAGTCTGGTCTTCCCTTAATTCCTTTTTTTTGGATTATATCTTTTTTTGATTCAGGATGAACTCCAATAGAAGTTTCCTTTTTTTCATCGATATTTTTCTGAATAAGTTCTATAGCTCTATTTATTCCAATTTCCGTTACATCATCTTCCTTTAAAGAAACGAATTTTTTATTATGTTTTAGGTAAGGTCCGTATGGTCCTATTGATGCAGTTATTTCTTCTTTGGTCTCAGGAAAAATTCCAATGAACCTAGGTAGTTTAATAAACTTAAGAGACTTTTCTAGATCTATTTCCTCATTACTTATATTTTTTGGGATGCTTATTCTTTTTGGTTTTTGATCATCATTCTGCATTTCTAAATATCGACCATACCTTCCAATCTTTAGAAAAATTTCCCTCCCGGTAGTTGGATCTTTTCCAATTTTCTTTCCATCACCAGTTAAATCGGTGTTTTCACTGTCATCTCCTATTGAAGCACTATATTTACAACTATCTAAGTCTTTGTTGAAGTTTGTACACCCTAAGAAGGGACCAGTTGGAGCAAATTTTATAATAAGATCTCCATTTTTACATTTCGGACAATTATTTTTCTTTAATATTTCCGGACTTAATTCATTAACCTTATCAATTACTTCTGTTATACTTTTATTTTGAACATCATCGACAGTTGAATTTAATAGTTCTAAAAAGTTCTGAAGAGTTTTTTTCCAGTTATTTTTTGATTCAGTAATTAGATCTAGCTGTTCCTCAAGGTCAGCTGTAAATTGATAGTCAACAAATTTAAAGAAAAATCCGTCTAAAAATTTTGATAAAACTTTTCCTCTTGAGGTAGGTATCAATGATTTGTTTTTAATGGAGATATAAGAATTACTTTCAAGTTTTGTAAAAATTGAAACATAAGTTGATGGTCTTCCAATACCTAATTCTTCTAATTTTTTAATTAACCCCGCTTCAGAATACCTATTTGGAGGTTTTGTAAAGTTTTGTTTAATTTCGACTTTAACAATTTCTAATTGGTCATCTTTATTTAGATTAGGCAAAGATTGTTCTCCATCGTTTTTTTCTGAATAATTATAAACTTTTTTGAACCCATCAAACACTTGAATAGACCCCGATGATCTTAAAATAAATTCTCCGCCCTCGATTAAATATGTTGTTTCTAAACTTTTACTCTGTGCCATTTGTGAAGCAATTGTTCTTTTCCAAATTAATTCATAGAGTTTATATTGATCATTACTCAATTGGTTTTTTACACTTTTTGGACTTCTATCCAGTTGAGTTGGAGTTACTGCTTCATGTCCTTGTTGAACAAATTTAGACTTTTCTTTATAAGAAATTTCGTTTGGTGATAAATAATCTAATCCGATATCTGCAAGTATGATTTTTCTTAGATTTATAGTCTCATTTTGCTTCATTCTGTTTGAATCAGATCTGTGATATGTAATTAATGCGCCTAAACTAGATACACCATCTTTAAGTTCTTGAGCTAATGAATTTGTATATTTAGGACTGAACCCCAGTTTAGAGGATGCGTCTTGAAGTAATAAGGAATTAGAAAAAGGAGAGTAAGGACTTCTTTTTTTTTCCTTTTTTATGACATCTTCAACTTTATACTTATTTTTAAGTAATTTATTTCTTAAGTCCTTTGCTTGATTTTCGTTTGTTATTGAAAGTTTCTCAATTCGTTTTTTGGACTCCGTGTATAAGTTTGCATTTATTTGATTTCCATTATTGTCTTTAAGTTCAATATTGATTTCCCAAAACTCTTGTGGAATAAAGAGATCTATTTCTTTTTCTCTTGCACATATAATCTTCAATGTTGGAGATTGAACTCTTCCGGCTGATTTTGCAAATTTAGTTCTCCTTGTTGTGATTGGTGAGATTTTATATCCAAAAAACTTATCTAAAAATCTTCTCGTTATTGCTGCATTTACAAGATTCTGATTAATTTCTCTTGGTTTACTTATTGATTCTAAAATATCTTTTTTTCTAATTGCTGAGAATTCTATCCTCCTAAAAGTTTTATTTTCTACAAGTTTTTTTTCCTTACATAACTCAACAACATGCCAAGCAATTAATTCACCCTCTCTATCAGGGTCAAGAGCCAAGAAGATCTCATTTGCTTTTTTTATTCCATTGATCAGTGGATCAGCCTTTCTCTTATCTATAACCCATTCTTTTACAGTGAAATGCTCATCTTCTTCAATTCCTATTCCTTTTTCAGGTAAGTCTCTAAAATGACCAATACTTGATACAACTTCAAAAGAATCATCAAGATATCCTTTGATGGTTTTTGCTTTAGCTGGTGATTCTACAATTAGAAGTTTCATGATTCTGAAATTTTGTATATTTATAAAAAGAAAAAGTCAAAAAATTTTTTATTTTTTTAAAATTATCTTTGACTCATTACCGCCTAACAACCTTTTAATATTAGAATAGTGTTTTAAGAAAATCATAATTACAATAATTGACATAATAGATGTTAATTGATCATTTTGAAAATGCAAAATAGCTAAGACAGTTGAAGAGGCAGTTAAGGCTGAAAGAGAAGAATATTTGCTTATAAGAGCTGTAAAAAGCCATATTGATAAGAAAGCCAACCCATATAATAGGTTATAACCCGACAAACAACCTATAATGACGGCAATACCCTTTCCACCTTTAAACTTCAACCAAACAGGGAAAAGGTGACCTAAGAAAATAAAAAATATCATTAGGTCTATTGATAAATTATCACTTTTTATAAGGATTAGTGGAAAGTATCCTTTAAATATGTCGCAAAATAAAGTAAATATCCCTAGTTTCCATCCATTCGTTCTCATAATATTTGTTGCTCCAATGTTTTTTGAACCAACAAGCCTAGGGTCATTTTTATTTAAAAATTTTGAAATTAATAGACCAAATGGAATTGATCCAAACATGTAACATAATAATAAGATTAAGCAATTTTCAAGATTTAAAAACAAGACGTCCTCTTACAAATGTCATTAAATTTTTTCCCTCCGCTAAAATACTATCAAAAGGTGAATTTTTTGACTTGCTATAAAAATTTTCTGATTTAATTTTCCAAGGTTTGTCAAAATCAAAAACGATTAAATCAGCTTCAGATTGTAGATTTAATTTTCCTGTTTGAAGCCCAAGAATTTCTGATGGATTTTTGGATATTAAAGAAATAGCTTTTATCAAATCGAGTTTATCATTTTTTACGAGTTTTAGTGTCATTGGAAGTAACGTTTCTAACCCAATTCCTCCAAATGCGGCTTGATTAAAGGGCAGTCTTTTTGCGTCTTGATCGTGTGGGGTATGATCAGAAACTATAGCATCAATAGTTCCATCCTTAATACCTTTGATTATATGCTTTCTATCATCTTCTGTTCTAAGTGGGGGCGATAACTTTGAAAATGTTCTATAATTTTCTAATGATAATTCATTTAAAAGAAAATATGGAGGTGCAGTATCACATGTAATTGAAATTCCTTGATTTTTTGCATTTCTAATAATTTCTACAGATTCTTTTGTTGAAATATGACTTACGTGATATCTACATTTTGTATCTTTAACTAGCCATAAGTCTCTTTCTATAATCATGGCTTCAGAGCAACTAGGAATACCGGTCAACCCCATCCTTGTAGCTGTTTCTCCTTCATTACAGACTCCACCAGCACTGAGTTCGGGTTCTTCCGGATGTTGAATAATGAGACCGTTAAATGATTTTGCGTAATTTAGTGCCCTTTTCATAACTCTAGCATTTGCTATACTTTTGTTACCGTCAGTAAAACCCAAAGCACCAGATTCATTCATTAACTGTAACTCACATATTTCCTTACCCATTGCACTTCTTGTTATGCAACCAGTACAAAAAACTTTACTTAAGGCTACTTCTCTTGCTTTTCTCTGAATACTTTGGATAATAGCTGGCTGATCAATTGCAGGTGAGGTGTTTGGCATACAAACCATTGAGGTTATTCCTCCACTTGCAGCTGCCATGCACGCGCTTTTAACAGTTTCTTTGTGCTCATATCCAGGCTCTCCAATATTTACTCTCATATCCACAATACCTGGTGAAATAAATAATTTGTCACAGTTTATTATCTCAAATTCTTTTTCATCTACTGATATATTATCTTCAATAGCTTCTAATAATTTATTTTTAATAAGTACATCTTTCCTGAGTATTTTCTTTTTATCTGGATCTATTACTGACCCGCCTTTTAGTAAGTAATTAATTGATGTCTTTTTATTGTTGAAAGGACTTTTTAGATTCATTTTTTAATCACTTTTTACTAGAGCCTTTAAACATGCCATTCGGACGGCAACACCCATTTGTACTTGTTCAAAAATTGCCGATCTATCTAAATCGTCTGCTAATTCCGAATCTATTTCAACACCGCGGTTCATTGGTCCAGGGTGAAGAACCAATGCGTCAGGTTGAGCATATTTTAACTTTTCATTATCTAATCCATAAAATCTAAAATATTCTCTTACTGATGGAACAAAAGAACCTGACATTCTTTCAAGTTGTAGTCTAAGCATAATAATTATATCTACATTTTCCAACCCTTCCTTCATTTTATAGAAAACGTTTACGCCCAATGATTTAATATCTTTAGGTATTAGAGTTGCAGGACCAATAACTCTGACTTGAGCTCCGAGAGTATTTAAAAGATGAATATTAGACCTTGCAACCCTGCTATGCATTATATCACCACAAATTGCAACTTTTAGACCTGAAATTGTTTTCTTTCTTCTCAAAATTGTTAGAGCATCCAGAAGTGCTTGGGTTGGGTGTTCATGTGGTCCATCACCAGCATTAATAACTCCACAATTTACTTTCTCAGATAATAGTTTTACTGCACCTGCATCGTTATGCCTTACAACAATCAAATCTGGTTGCATTGCATTTAATGTCATTGCAGTGTCAATCAATGTCTCACCTTTTTTTATAGAACTTGTACCAACAGAAATATTCAGCATATCGGCGCCCAGTTTTTTCCCTGCTAATTCAAAAGAAGTTCTTGTTCGAGTTGAATTCTCGAAAAAAAGATTTATACATGTTTTATTTTTTAAGCAATCGAGCTTTTTATTACTTTCTTCTAAATAGGTTGCATATTTTTGTGATAAGCCAACTAAAAAATTTATTGAATCTGGGAGAAGACCCTCAATTCCCAGTAGATGCCTATGAGGATAATTTTTAAGTTTATTTTCCTCTTTCATTAAAATTGCATATTATAGGTTATATTTTATTGTTCAATACTCTTATTAAATTATCTTTTTTTTTTTCAATTCTCTTAATTCTTTTTTCGAAAGTTTTAAGTATTCTTTTAATATTTTTTCTGTGTCTTCTCCAAGGAGAGGCGGTGACTTTTTGTACTTAATCTTTGATTCTGAGAAATTCATTGGGCTCCCAATCAATTTTAATTTCTTATCTTTAGATTTAGAGTGTTTCATAGAGATAACCATATTTCTTGATTTTATTTGTTGATCAACGAAGACTTGTTTAATGTTGTTAATTGGACCACAAGGAACATTGATTTCTGTTAAGCCTTTTACCCATTGATTAATTGTCTTTTTCTTCATGACTTTATTTATTAATTTATTTAGTTTTTCTCTATTCTTTACTCTCGAAGAATTAGTTTTAAACTTGGGATCAAGATAAGTCGAAGATATTTGAGCAAAATTGCAGAATGCCTTAAATTGCCTATCATTTGCAATTGCTAAAACCATTAACCCATTTTTCGCTTGTACAGTCTGATAAGGAACAATTGATGGATGATCGTTGCCTATTCTTTTAGGTATAGATCCGGAAACAAGATAACCTTGAGCTACATAACTTAACCAAGATACCTGCGAATCCATTAATGATATATCAAGATGTTGTCCTCTACCTGTTTGTTCCTTAAATCTTAATGCAGATAAGATCGCAATACATGAGTAAAGACCTGTAATGATGTCTGAAACACCTACTCCAATTTTCGTTGGGTTTCCTTTATTTTCTCCTGTGATACTCATAATTCCTCCCATTGCTTGAACTAGATAGTCATACCCACCTCTTTTTGAATACGGACCATTCTGACCAAAACCTGTTATGGAACAGTAAATTATTTTAGGATTAATTTTCTTAATACTATTATAATCAAGTCCATACTGTTTTAGATTCCCTGCTCTAAAGTTTTCAACAAGAATATCACATTTTTTGACTAGTTTTTTTGCTAACTCTTGTCCTTCTTTTTTCATAAGATCAATTTCAACTGAGTGTTTATTTCTATTAACACTTAAGAAATAAGCACTTTCCATTGGAGATTTAGCATCTTTATCTAGGTAAGGTGGCCCTAAATTTCTAGAGTCGTCTCCAGTTTGTGGTCTTTCAACTTTAATAATATTAGCTCCAAGGTCACCAAGAATTTGCGTAGAGGTTG
The DNA here is from genome assembly GCA_902567145.1 of uncultured Alphaproteobacteria bacterium. The sequence goes on along the minus strand of CACFLM010000004.1, from coordinate 15,790 downwards.
GTCCTGCTAGAACTCTAGTAAGATCCAAAACATTAATTCCTTCAAGAGGTTGTTTAATCTTTTTATTCATCATTTATAAAGTTATAACTTAAAAAATCTTCCAAAATTACTGTGGCTGCAAATTTATCAAGATTTATTTTCTGTTCTTTCTTATTTTTGAAAAAGCCCTTAGTCAAGTCTTCTGCTTCAATACTGGTAAAATTCTCATCCCAGAAGAAAAATGGAACATCAACATTATTATCAAGTAAATACAAATCAATATTTTTTGTGATATCTATTATAGATTGACTCATTTTATTAATATTTTTATCTTTATCGATAGGTAGGCCGACTAGAATACCACCAATATTATAATCTCTTAGTATATTTTTGATGTTTTTATTAAACTCTTTGTTTCTATTTATTACTTGCATAGGCATACTTAATGTATGATTTTCGTCAGAAATAGCAATGCCAACTCTTTTTTTTCCGCAATCTAAGCAAATAATTTTTTTTTTATTAGTTTTTTTTTTAAACTCTTTTATATTGCGAACAAACATACCTGATGTTATTTATAAATTAATCTAGTTTTTTATTTATGTCTATTGATAATTCAACAGTAAAAAAAGTTGCAATACTAGCAAGAATCGAAGTTAAAAAAGATGAGGAAGATAAGCTCATCCATGAATTGAATAATATTCTAGGTTGGGTTGATGAGTTAAAGAAAGTAAATACTGAAAATGTTAATCCCATGCTTTCTGTATTTAATGAATCAATGATAATGAGGGATGATGAATCAAAGTCAAATTTTAAAACTGATGAGATACTTCAAAATTCCCCTAAGAATATTACAGGTTTCTTTGTCGTGCCAAAGGTTGTAGAGTGACAGAATTTGATAATCTCACAATTTCTTCGGCAATAAATAGTTTGATTAAAAAAGATTTTACTTCACTTGAATTAACTCAACACTTTATTAAGAAAATAGAGGATAATGAAGAATTAAATTGTTTTATAACTTCAACTTTTGATAAAGCTATTGAGATGGCCAAAAACTCAGATAAGAAATTAATGGAGAATAATTCTGGTCCACTTGAAGGTGTTCCAATTGGTATGAAGGATCTTTTCTGTACAAATGGGATAAAAACAACCGCTGGTTCAAAAATTTTAGAGAATTTTGTTCCTTTTTATGAATCAACTGTTTCAAAAAATCTTTGGAATTCAGGTGCTATTATGTTGGGTAAAACAAATATGGATGAGTTTGCAATGGGTTCTGCCAATACAACAAGTTTTTTTGGAAATGTAATTAATCCATTAAAATCAGAGTCTGACAAAAATAAAAATTTAGTTCCTGGAGGGTCTTCTGGAGGTTCAGCTTCCGCAGTTTCTGCAGATCTTTGTTTGGGTGCTACTGGTTCAGATACTGGGGGGTCTATAAGGCAACCTGCATCTTTTTGCGGATTAGTAGGTCTAAAGCCAACTTACGGAAGATGTTCAAGATTTGGTATGATAGCATTTGCATCTTCCTTAGATCAAGCTGGACCAATTACAAAAACAGTTGAGGACTCAGCAATTATGTTGCAATCAATGACAAGCTTTGACAAAAAAGATTCCACAAGTTCAAGAAACAGCATACCAAATTTTTCTGAGTATAAGAATTTAAACATTAAAGGTATGAAAATTGGAATACCTAAAGAGTACTTAATTGATGGATTAAATTGTGAAATAAAAAAGGTATGGGACGAAGGAATCAAATGGTTTAAAAAAGAAGGTGCAATAATTATAGATATCTCACTACCTCATACTGAGGCAGCTCTTCCTACCTATTATATTATTGCACCAGCTGAGGCATCAGCTAATCTTGCTAGATACGACGGAATTCGATATGGTTTTAGACACGAAGCAAAAGATCTAACTGAGTTGTATCAAAAGACCAGAGGAATCGGCTTTGGAAAAGAAGTAAAAAGACGTTTGATGATTGGAACATATGTCTTATCAGCAGGATATTACGATGCTTATTACTTGAAAGCTTTGAAAGTAAGAAAACTTATTGCGGAAGATTTTAAAAAATCTTTCCAGAAATGTGACTTAATTCTTACCCCAACAACACCCAATGTTGCTTTTCCAATTGGAGAGAAGCAAACTGACCCAATTGAAATGTATTTAAATGACGTTCTAACTGTACCTGCAAGTTTAGCAGGCCTACCTGCAATTTCTGTAAGTTCAGGTTTTAATAAGGTAGGACTACCAATTGGATTACAAGTAGTTGGAAAACCATTTGATGAAGTTTCGGTTCTCGCAGCAGGAGATTTAATTGAAAGATCTAGGGGCTTCTAATGGAATATCAGATAAAGGGAAATAAAGGCATTTGGGAGGTTGTTTTAGGTCTGGAAGTGCATGCTCAAATTAGCTCAAAGTCCAAATTATTTTCTGTTGCGTCAACAGACTGGGGTGCGGATCCAAACTCTCAGGTTGATCTGGTTGATTGTGGAATGCCTGGTGCGCTTCCTGTGATTAATAAATATTGTGTGGAACAAGCAATTCTTACTGGTTTAAGTTTAAATGCAAAAATAAATAAAATGTCAATTTTTGATAGAAAAAATTATTTTTATCCAGATCTTCCTCAAGGATACCAGATATCACAGTTTGACCATCCAATTGTAGGTGAGGGTTATATAATCATAGACGTCAAAGGTGAGGAAAAGCGAATAGGAATTACACGTCTTCATCTTGAACAAGATGCTGGAAAGAGTCTGCATGATCAAGATGCTGATAATTCATTTATTGACTTAAATAGATCGGGTTGTGCTCTAATGGAAATTGTATCCGAACCCGATATGAGAAGTCCATTAGAGGCTGGGGAGTACGTTAAAAAGCTAAGAAGCATTCTCAAGTATATTGGGAGTTGTGATGGCAACATGGAAAAAGGAAATTTGAGAGCAGATGTTAATGTTTCCGTAAAACTTCAGGGTGAGAAGATGGGAACAAGGTGTGAAATTAAAAATGTAAATTCTATAAAATTTATTCAACAAGCAATTGAATATGAATCACGAAGACAAGTTAAAATACTAGAAAGTGGTGGGAAAATATCGCAAGAAACCAGATTGTTTGATCCAAATGATGGCGAAACAAGATCTATGCGAAGCAAAGAAGAATCTCATGATTATAGATATTTCCCAGATCCAGATTTACCGCCTTTAATAATTTCTGACAAACAGATTAATGAATTGAAAAATAAATTACCTGAACTTCCTGATGAAAGAAAGAATAGATTAATCAGAAAATTTAACTTGAGTAGCTACGATGCAGAAATAATTGTAAATGACAAAGATATCGCAAATTTTTTCGAAGAAGTTGTAGAAAATAGAGATTCAAAAATTGTTATAAGTTGGATAACTGGTGAAATGTTTTCTTATTTAAAAAAAAATAATAAAGATATTAAAAACTCGGGAATTTTACCTGTTAAAATTGGTTCGTTAATTGATTTGATTTGCGATCAGACTATATCTAATAGGCAGGCTAAGGAGATATTTGAAGATTATATTGAATCAAATGAAGATGCTAGGAGTTTTGTAGAAAAGAGAGGTTTAATTCAGGTTTCTGATAAAAATGAAATTGAAAAGATAATAAATACTGTTTTACAAGAAAATTTAAAGATGGTAGAGGATTATAAAAATGGAAAAGATAAATTATTTGGATTTTTCGTTGGACAAGTCATGAAAGTATCTCAAGGAAAGGCAAATCCAAAACTTGTAAACGAACTTCTTATTAAAAGGTTAAATGAGTAAATTAATGGAGAGGTGGCCGAGTGGCTGAAGGCGACGGTTTGCTAAACCGTTATAGGTGGCAACATCTATCGTGGGTTCGAATCCCATCCTCTCCGCCACTATTAATGTGCGTAGAATATGCGAAAAACTTTTAAAATTTATTGAATTTCTTTAAATATAGTTGATATATTGTGGTAGAATTGTGGTATATATGGATGCTTGGTAGGAGAAAAAAAGTAATTTAGAAATATAGAAGACTACACCAATAAAACCTACGGTTAATGATAATATAGTAAGCTTCATTCCTTTTCTTCTGTCTAAAATATTTTCATTTATATCAGAAATGGCTTTAGAATGGATTGTTCTTCCTACTGCAAGTATCAGAACAGAAGTTGTTGAGAAAATTAATAAATTATTAAAATAAAGGATAAAACTAATAAGAATTACAAAGGGGACAGTTTCACAAAAATTTGAATGAGCTCTAATTGCTCGTTCCAACTTTTTATTATTAAAACCTACAGAAACTTTCATTTCCCTTCTAAGTTTTACAACGTTGAGAAATAATTTATAATATAGAAGGCATAAGTACAGTATAGTTAACAAATAAATAATTTCTATAGTGGTTCGCAACATTGAAATTCTCAATAAATGATACATATATTTATCACTTAAATTAAATTAATTCAAAAAGAAATGAAACATGAATTTGCGGTACATTGGTTTAGGCAGGACTTGAGAGTCTCTGACAACCCATCTTTGAATTATTTATCAACAAAACACGAAAATATTATTTGTATTTTTATTCTTGATGAAGTTAATTGTGATAGAAAATTGGGATCTGCAAGTAAAACATGGCTTCATCATTCGCTCAAAAACCTAAATCAACAACTTAATCAAAATATATTATTCTATAAAGGTGATCCTAAAAAAGTTTTCCAAGAGTTGTTAGAAAAATATAAGATATCAGAGATTTCGTGGAATAGATGTTATGAGCCTTGGAGGATTGAGAGAGATAAATTACTAAAGAACTTTCTTAATAGGAAAGTGGAAGTTAAAACATTTAATGCTTCTCTATTATGGGAACCATGGGAGGTATTAAAATCTGATGGCACTCCATACAAAATCTTTACTCCATTTTATCAGAGGGGTTGTTTAAACAAAAGACCACCAAGAAGACCAATTTCCAAAAGATTATTTTTTTTAAATCATCAAATCAAGTCTTTAAGATTAGATGATCTTAATTTACTTAAAAATGAAAAATGGGAAAATAAGATCGCAAACCATTGGGAGATAGGAGAACCTTACGCAAAAAAGAAAATAAATAATTTTTTTGAAAAAGGATTGGCTAACTATTCAGAGGGAAGAAACTTCCCAAATAAAGCAAATGTCTCTAGAATTTCTCCCTATTTACATTGGGGAGAAATATCAGTTAATACGATTTGGTATAAAATTGATGATCTTAAAAAAAATATTGATAAAAAAAATATTGAAATATTTAAGAGTGAGTTGGGTTGGAGAGAATTCTTTTATAATTTGATGTTTCATTTTCCAAAAATTCAGAATCAAAATTTACAAAAAAAATTTAATATATTTCCGTGGGAATCAAACCATAAATCTTTGAATCTATGGAAAAGAGGTCTTACTGGTTATCCGATTGTTGACGCTGGCATGAGAGAGTTATGGCAAACTGGATATATGCATAACCGAGTACGAATGATTGCTGGATCTTTTCTTGTGAAAAATCTTTTATTACATTGGCATAATGGAGAGAAATGGTTTTGGGATTGTCTATTTGATGCTGATTACGCTAGTAACTCTGCAAGTTGGCAATGGGTAGCTGGAACAGGAACAGATGCTGCTCCTTATTTCAGAATTTTCAACCCAATAACTCAAGGCAGAAAGTTTGATGCAGATGGTGAGTATATAAAAAAATTTATACCAGAATTAAGCAATATGCCTCATAAATATTTACATTCTCCATGGGAATGCCCTCAAGAGATTCTTGATGATATAAATCTAGAAATTGGAAAAGATTATCCATTACCTATTGTTGATGTAAAATTATCAAGAGAAAAAGCTCTTGATGCATTTTCTAGTTTAAAAATTTAAAGTTATGAAAAAAAAAATCTTTGTTATTTTAGGTAATCAACTCTTTAATCTAATTAATTTTGAGAAGTTTAAGGACGATCATGTTTTTCTTATGTGTGAAGATTTCCAACTATGTACGTATCAAAAACATCATAAACAGAAAATTTTACTCTTTCTATCATCAATGCGTTCATTTGCAGATGAATTAAGATTTAACAATTTTGAAATTATATATAAATCTATAGAACATAGTGATTTTAAAGATAAATACAGTGATAAACTTCTGAAACTAATAAAAGAAAATGCTATAGAAGAAGTTTCTCTTTTTCAGGTTGAGGATAAGTTTTTTGAAAAGCAACTACTTAAAGCATTAGGTAGTGTCAAATTAAATTATTTAGAATCACCAATGTTTCTAACCACAAGAAATGAATTTAAAAGTTATTTAAAAGAAACAAAAAAACCTTTTATGGCGAACTTTTATAAAAAGCAAAGAATCAAACACAATATTTTAATTGAATCAAATGGAAAACCAACTGGAGGTAAATGGAGTTTTGATGAGGAGAATAGAAAAAGACTCCCTAAGGATATTAAATTTCCAAAAAAGTATGTATTTCATGAAACAGAACATACAAATAGATTGAAAAAGATTGTTTCAAAAGTTTTTTCAGATCATCCAGGGAGTGTTGATAACTTTTGGGCATGCACTTCTAGGGAAGAAGTTAACAAGTTTTTTGATCACTTCCTAAAACATAAAATTGAGAAATTTGGTGACTTCGAAGATGCTGTTGATCAAAGAGATAATATATTATTTCATTCTGCACTTAGTCCTCAAATAAATTTGGGATTAATAACTCCAAAAGAAATTATTTCAAAACTAGAATCTAATACGAGAGTTAAACTTAATTCATATGAAGGATATGTAAGGCAAATAATTGGATGGAGAGAATTTGTTAGAGGAATTTATCAAAATTTTGATCAAAGGTTAGATAACAGTAATTTTTTTAACCATAATAGAATAATGAAAAAGAGTTGGTATAACGGGACTACAGGTCTTACCCCACTGGACTTTTCAATTAATAACGCACTGAAGTATGGATGGACTCATCATATTGAAAGATTAATGATCTTATGTAACATTATGAATTTATGTGAGATCAAACCTCAATTGGCTTACAAATGGTTTATGGAAATGTTCATCGATTCCTCGGATTGGGTTATGTCTCCCAATGTTTTTGGAATGGGTTTGTTTAGTGATGGGGGTATTTTTGCAACAAAGCCATATATTTGTGGTTCATCATATTTTATGAAAATGATGGACTTTAAAAAAGGACCTTGGTGTGACATAATGGATGGACTTTATTGGAGATTTATAGAAAGAAATAAAGCTTTTTTTATAAAAAATCCAAGATTATCTATGATGGTAAAAATACTAGAGAAAATGAAAATAGAGAGAAAAGATAAAATCCTTAATGCTGCAGATAATTTTATAACAAGAAATACTGATGAAAATTAAGGTTTTTTACAATAAATCATGTAATATATGCAAAACTGAAATTGATCATTATAAAGATCTTGAGAATAAAGATATTTTATGGATTGATATAGTTAATAATAAAAATGCACAAAAAATTACTTCTAAATCTTATCAAGAATTAATTAGAAGAATCCACATAATAAAAGAAAATAAGATCATTAGTGGTTCAGAAGCTTTTTTAGAAATATGGAAAAGGATACCTCGTTATAAGTTCCTATATAATTTGTTTAAATTAAAATTCTTCTACATTTTTTTATTTGTTTTTTATGAGATTGCTGCTTTTTTTCTTTTTATAAAAAATAAAAAACTTCTGAAAAAATGAATAAAAAACACCTCTCCTCAAAAATTTGTAAGGTTTGTAAAAAAAAATTTACATGGAGAAAAAAATGGAGAAATAATTGGGAAGAGGTAAGATATTGCTCTAAAAGATGTGCTGGGCGTCCTATTTAATCTTGGTGTATCTTAGATAAGGCTTGATTTTTGTAAATTCTCCAAATAACTCCTTAGCTTCTTCATCTGGAACAGTAGGCGCAATAATGACTTCTTCATCTTGCTTCCATTGCGCTGGCGTAGCAACTTTATTTTCAGTTGTAAGTTGAACTGAATCCAAAACTCTAATAATTTCATCAAAGTTTCTTCCAGTTGTCATTGGATAGGTAAGCATCATTCTTATTTTTTTATTCGGATCAATTAGAAAAACTGACCTAACAGTTGCGTTTGTAAGTGCGGTTCTATTTACATCATTTGATTCATCAGCAGGTAGCATATTGTAAATTTTTGCGATCCTTAAATCAGAATCAGCAATAAGAGGATAGTTAACTTTTGCATTCTGAGTTTCTTCAATATCTTTTTTCCATTCCATGTGATCTTTAACTGAATCTGCGCTTAAAGCTAGAAGTTTACATTTCCTAGATGTAAACTCTTTTTCAATTTTTGCCATATACCCAAGTTCAGTAGTACATACTGGTGTGAAGTCTTTAGGATGAGAAAATAGTATTCCCCAATAGTTTCCAAGATAATTATGAAAACTTATTTCTCCTTCAGTTGAATCTGCTATAAAGTCAGGTGCCTTGTCATTTATCCTTAACATTTTACTATTGTATTTAATATTTAGAAAAAATAAATATAATTTGATTTAATTTTCTTAATAACAGAATTTTACTTAATTTGTTTATAATTTTAAACTAGGTAATGTTGAAAAAATTTAATAGATATCTTCTAAAAGAATTAGACCAGCCTTTTTTTATATTTAATGAGAAAAGATTAATAAAACAGATTAATCTATTTAAAAATTATTTTAATGGAACAATTCTTTATGCCGTGAAGGCAAATCCTTCAAAGTTCATTATCAGTTTGCTTTCTAAAAATGGTGTTAATTCATTTGATACCGCATCTTTAAAAGAAGTTAAGTTGGTAAGAGAAATAGTTCCAAATGCGGAAATTTTCTTGATGAACCCTGTTAAATCTAGAAATTCTATTAAAGAGGCATATTTTAAATATAATGTAAGAAACTTTGCTTTGGACAGTTTTGATGAACTTCATAAAATAATTGAATCTACAAATTGTTCAAAAAAAATTAATTTGCACTTGAGAATTAAAATAAAGAATGATTTTTCAGTAATTAATTTATCAAAAAAATTTGGTGTAGAAAAAAAAAATACAATCAAACTATTAAAATCTCTAAGAAAACATTCTTATAAAGTCGGACTATGTTTTCATGTTGGATCTCAGTGTATGCGTCCAAATGCTTTTAAAGTTGCAATTGATATTTCATGTAAAATATTTGAAGAAAGTAATGTTGAAATAAGTTTTCTTAATGTTGGAGGAGGTTTCCCGTCAAATTATTTAGGTTTAACATCTTTGCCACTTAAGAATTATTTTAGGATAATAAACAAAAATTTTATTAATATTAATAGAAATTTTGCAGATGTTAAACTTCTAGCGGAGCCTGGTAGATCTTTGGTTAGTGAATCAATGTCAATGATAGTTAAGGTTGAATTGCGTAAAAGAAATAAATTGTATATCAACGATGGAATATACGGTCATCTTAACAACGCTGGACTTAAAAATTTTAATTATCCTGTAAAGCTTTTTAATAGAAGGGAAAAGTTATCAAAACTAATTCCTTTTAGTTTTTTTGGACCAACATGCGATTCGTCTGATTTCATAAAGGGACCTTTTTTTTCTTCCAGATTCAATAAATGAAGGGGATTGGATTGAAATAAAACAAATGGGAGCATACACTACTACAATGCAAACTGATTTTAATGGTTTCTCAAAGAAAATTAAAGTATTTGGCCTATGAAATTTTTAATTATTGTTATTTAATTCTATTCTGGATCAATTTATATTAGTAAATAAACTCCAGTAGATATTATGATTACACCTAATATTTTTTGTTCAGTAATGTTTTCATTAAAAAACATTTTACCAAACACTAGAGCACCAAATTGACCGGTTGCTCTTTTTATTGACTCCATGATAGGAACGTAAGTTAACGTTATGGAGAAAAACTGCAAGATTATAGCTGATGCTCCAATTGAGACGGTAAATAGAATGAGTATGTAATTATTTTTTTTTAAATTATTTAAAACTTTTAGCTCTTTGATAGAAAAAATTAACATTATTCCAAATATGCAGAATGCTTGAACTAAACCATGAATATTTATCGAACTATGTTGCAAACACATTTTGTCTAATACTGGAGTAAAGCTCCAGAAAAAGGCTACAACCACCATCAACTTAGCGCTCTTGTTATTTTTAAGATTGGTAATACTTTTTAAGAAAGATACAAACTTTAATTTCTCAGAATATAGAATTAATATTCCTGCTATAATTATAAGAATTCCTGCGTACTGAATTTGACTTAGCGCTTCTCCTAGAAAAATCCATGAAAATAGAGAACTAAATAAAGGTGAGAGAGAGAGGAGGGGTATTGTCAAACTAATTTCAGACTCTTTAAGTGACTTTAGAAAAATTAAGGCAGCTAAAACACCTGTTAATACAGAGAAAATTCCTGGAATAAAATAAGAGATTGGATTAAAAAAAAAACTTTCTTTTGCACACCAAATGAAAAAAATTAGTATTTGAACTAACATTAATAGTATGAGTAACACTCTCGGGTGAATATATTTTAGGCTTAATTTTCTTGTAAGATCGAAACAAGCCCAAAAGATTCCCGAGATAAAGCAGATGAGGATTGATATTGACAAAATTTATCTCAAAAATATTAATTTTTTTATTTATAACTTCCAGTTCACATAACAATGTTTCAAGCAGTAAAGTAACAAAAATTGATTAAAAAGATAGATAACTTAATAATAATATTGAAAATTTAGAAACCAAAAATTAATATTTTTAAGATTTTTTTTAGAATAGTATTTTTAATAAACCAAAAAAAATTTATTAGATGAAAAAGTTTATGATTCTAAGACATGACGAATCTATTTTTTTAGATTAGATTACATGCCTGGTATTCGCATTAAACTAGCTCCTACCGAGTCTAATTCCTCAGCCATTTGAATAAATTTTACATGCATTTCGAATTTTCTCTGTTGATCAATAGTATTAACCATTTCCTCAACAGCATTTACGTTGCTTTTCTCTAAGAAACCAATGACAATTTTTGCTTGTTGATTTGGCTCAATATTCACAAGCTCCGTTGTTCCATTTTCATTAGGTTCAGATTCTATTCTGATATGTCCATCAAGTGTTTTCTTTAACCTGTCATTTTCTCCAGGTGCATAAGTGGCAATCAAACCAATATTTTGAGGAATTGCATCAGGTTCCGCTCCTATTGGAACGATAAAGACCTCTCCTTGAGGAGAAATTGTTATTTCACGAAATGCTGGTACAACTAATGGTTGCAAACCACCATCAAGAATTTTATTACCCGCACCATCTAACAACTCTCCACTTTCACTTGTTTGAAAATCTCCCCTTCTTGATAATGACGGTTCTCCTCCATTTTTTGGTTGTATTATAAAATATCCATCACCATCAATAGCAACATCTAAAGGATTCTTAGTAAAATCCATAGTTCCCTGTTGTATGGAAAATCCCCCAACATTTCTGGATGATACAATTCTAGGTTCCACTCCATTTTGCCTATTAAGATATATGGAACCAAAATCAGTAACTATATCTTGTCTAAAACCCGGTGTATTTAAATTAGAAAGATTGTGCGATGTTGCAGTTTGATTTTCCATTAACATCTTCAAACTGTTCAATGCTGTTTGCGCCATTCTATCCATATAAAAACTCCTTAAATACTATTGTGACTACATTCTAATATTAACAATTGCTTGAGTAGTTGCTGCTGTTGTTTCAATTGATTTTGCATTAGCTTGGAAGTTTCTTTGTGCTGTAATCAAGTTCACTAACTCTTCGGTAATATCAACATTTGATCTTTCTAGTGAACCAGAGAGAACCGTTCCAAAGCCTTCTGCACCCGCTTCACCTACAGTTGCTGTACCCGAAACTGCTGTTTCAACGTAAGTTGCATTACCAATTTGTTTCAAACCGTTTTGGTTATTAAAGTTTGCAAGAACAATTTTTCCAAGTGGATTATTTTGTCCATTAGTATAGTTCGCTCTAACGGTTCCAGACGCATCAACTTCAAGACCATCTAACCTTCCAGATGTAAAACCATCCTGATTAACAGTAGATACGAAAAATGGCTGTGCTAACTGTGTCGACTTTGTGAAGTCTATATCCAGATCGATACTAAATCCTGCTTCTTGCTTTTCGTAATGAACACCTTGTTTTGGACTTACAATTCGACCAGATTTATCAAATGTTAATTCTCCCTCATCAATGTATAAAGGAAAATATCCATCAACTACGTTTGCAGGTGGTGTGGTTACTTTATTTCCAGCTGCGTCAACAAATAGTGCTAAGCCGTCAGCATTTGTTGCTTGTTTTAAGTTATAAATTTGAGGAACAGAACCTACACCAAGATCAACATTGTCTAGTCCAAATTTTGTTGCCCCTCTAACTTTAATTGTTGAGTCTCTACCTGTTGTACCATTTGTAAATGTAAATTTGTTTGTAGAGGAATCGTACTTAACACTAATACCACCACCTACAGTTCCTGCAGAATCTTCAATCTGATTAATTCTTTGTTGAAGTGCTTCAGCTAATGTGGTTCCAACATAAAACCCCTGTGGAATTTCAATGATACCAGCAACACCATTAACTGAAACGTTAAATATATTTTCATTATTCTGATTCGACAATCTAAATACTTGTGTAAGATCCTCGGTAGCAGTTGCTCCAATTGCTTGTGCAGGCTGAGCGGCTAACCCTTTAGCTTCAGTTTTGAGTGCGTTTGTTTTTGTTTTACCAATTCCAAGAAGGTTATTATCTCCTGAAAAGAAATCAGTTGTATCCGTAATTGATCCATCAGTTGTAGATAACGCATATCTACCTACTACAATATCAGATGCTGTTTGATCTGTCGTAACACCCAGAGCTCCGTTAGCTGCAATAGTTTCCCCTGTTGTACCACTACTAAATTCAAAGGCTTTTAACTCACTATTGTAACCAACTTTGATTCCAAATCGCTTATCATTTAACTGAATTTCAGCACCATCAGCAACAAAAGTTGCAGCGGAGAATTTTTCACCACCTCTAATAAGCGTTGTGGAAGTATCATCTGCTGTGGGTATACCAAGATTGTTTGTTGATGTTGCAGTGGATGAACCAAAAATCTTAAAACTATTGAAGTTACTGTTAGTTCCTGTTCCAATTAAGTTTCTATCAACTTCAAACTGTAATCTTTGGTTAAGAACATCATAAGTAACCTCGATTGGTGGGTTTTTTTCATCAACCCATTGCATTTGAGCTGGTACTTTATCTGTTGCTGAGCCATCACCATTTAAGTGATTGTCTCTTGTTGCAGCACTTGCATTATCACCAATACCAATAAGATCAAATGTATCAAGGGTTGTGCCACTTGTTGTTTTATCACTTTTAAGGGTGAACTGTTCGGTGAAACCATCAAGAATATTTTTACCTGAATTGCCAGCAACCATTTGTCTGTTTGTGTATGCATGTTTATTTGCAGTTCCAATTTCTCTAAGAACAAGCTTTTTGTTACTAAAATTAACATCTGCACCTTTGAAAACTGCTGTAGAGTCAGAACCCTCAAAAAATGCCTCAGTAGAAGTTGATACAGTACTATAAATATTTGCGTCATTACCTGTAGCAAAATCGATACTAAAATCAGAATCTGGAAGATTCATTCCGGCTGTACTACATTCAATATAATATTGAGCGGCACCACCTACGGTTTCCGAACCAACACTTGTTACTGTAAATTCTCTTCCGTTAATAAAATCGCCGTTAGTGGTATCAGTTGTATTAGCATAAAACTGTCCAATTAGACGTACTTTTGAATTTGCGGCTATATTATCTGAAGCAGGGTTAGTAGTACCAAAGTGAAATCTAATAGTATTTTCAGACTGATCATAGAAAACCGCTTTGCCAGCATTTACTGATGCTCCACCAGGGTTAATAGCCATTTCGGTTTTCTTATCATAAACATGAGTTTGTGGACTTTTTCCAAAATAAGAATAAGTCAAATATTGCTTAGTTGCAGTGAAACCAGAGGCTGCAGTATCAGAACTAGATGAATTTCTATCAAATTCAAAAGCCTGGCTTTGCTCTAGCATTGTAGTCATTTCTTTACCTGCCGCTCTATAAAATAATTGACTAGAAATACCAAGTGCGGATGCTTTGGCTGTATCAACTACACCACCTGCAGTTGCACCGGTTTGTGCAGATACAGCATATGTATTTAATGAATCATTTAGTCTAGCTTGAGTATGGGCTAAAAACTGATCTCTTGTAAAGTCCGGTGATGCACCAGTTAGAACAATACCTTCTTTTGTAGAAACATAAGAATCAGCTAATAAATCAACAGTAATTGGTGTAGTTAGACCAGTTGAAGTGCCATCAGCATTTAACTTTTGAAGATCTATTGTTAAAGTATCGTCAACATTTTGAACAATTTGAATTTTTTTATCATCTCCATATGCAGCATTTACAGATCTCTGTATTTCAGTAGCTAATTGAGCTGCATTATACGAACCTGGTCTTATATCTATATTAACTGGTTGGTCACTACCATCAACATTAATAGTCATAAAGTTTGTACCCCAGTAAATTTGAGAACTGGTATCACCACTTTCTCTTGTTGAATTAAACTGAAGAGGATCAGTAACGACTGTTACGGTTTTATCTCCTTCTTCACCAAAATCAAAGGCACTTGATTCACCAGTAATTTTTGCTGGAGTTGAGTCAATTAGTGTTTTCAAATCATCGAGCTTATAAAGTGCTGAACCTTTACCCTCTAGGAAGTAGTTATCATCAGGAACTTTTGTTGTTTGTTGTCCAAATCTATCAATGAAAATTGGTTGTTTTGTATCATTTACCGCCTTAACTAAATCTGGATCAATAACTGTGTCATTTATAACTAATCTTGTATCATACTTGTTAGTTGGATCCGCAGCAGATGCTGCTTGAGTTCTTATAAAAAAGATTGTGGCAATAGTTGGATTACCTAAATCATCAAAGATTGTGATTGAGGTTGAATTATTATACGTAGTAGGGTCGTTAGGATTAAATACATATCCACTTGCAAATTGAGCATTGTCAGTAATAACATCACTTGTTGCAGAAACGTTCACACCTAATTCAATTGCAGTTGTCGCTTTAGGTGTTCCTGAAGTTACTGGCAACTGAAGTGGGATTGCACTTGTTAAATCTTTTGCTGTTACAGAACCATCGGCATTTACCGGAAAAGTTAGTAGAAACTGACCAGAGGAGTCTGTAACATATCTATCGTTGTTCACGTTGAAAGAACCATTACGAGTATAAACTGTTTGTCCAGAAGTTAAAGATGGTTTTAAAGAGAAGAACCCTTGCCCTGAGATCGCCATGTCAAGAACGTTCAGAGATGAGGTGATATTACCCTGCGTAAATTGCTGTTTAACACTTTTCAGAATTGTACCAGAACCAATCGATGAAGACGCATTCTGTAATGGTGATGTTGCAAAAATATCACCAAATTCTGCTCGTGACCTTTTAAAACCAGTCGTGTTAACGTTTGCGATATTATTCGACGTAGCCGAAATATCTGACTGTGCTCCATTAAGTCCTGTAAGTGCTGTATAAAATGACATGTTTTTTCTCCTCTATTTTATTTTAATTATTTGATTTAAATTTTATCGCCTCAGAAGCAGAGATTTCGCCATAATCTTTAGTTTCTAAGATAACATCCTCACTATTTTTTGGTGCTGATGCTGCAATAACTTTGTTATAAACTGCTGTGTTAAGTCCATCTGAACTCTCAGCATTTCCAGAATACGCCTGGATGGATAATTTTGTTTTATTTTTCTTAATCTCATCTGGGATATCAGTC
>CACFLM010000003.1 GCA_902567145.1 uncultured Alphaproteobacteria bacterium | reverse complement strand
TTAATTTATCATCAATTCTTTAAATTTGTTAAGAAATTGGATATGTTTTTTAGCATTATTTTTTCACTAACTTTACCATTATCGAACTCTTCTATAAAATTAACAATCGCGGATCCAACCACACAACCATCACAGAATTTATTAAGATCTTTAATCTGATTGCTAGTTTTAATTCCAAACCCAACACATATTGGTAGTTTTGACATTTTTTTTATTTTTTCTACAGATTTTTTTACTTCGATAATAGAGGGTTGTTTGGTACCTGTTATACCCATAACAGAAACATAATATAAAAAACCGTTAGTATGTTTTAAAATTTTTTGTAATCTTTCTTTGTGAGTTGTCGGTGTAAGCAATCTGATATTATGAACATTATATTTCTTAGTATAATTATTAATATATTGATTTTCCTCAGGTGGTAAGTCTACAACTATTAGTCCGTCGACCCCAGCTGAACTACAATTTTTAAAAAACTTTTCAAGACCATATTGAAAAATTGGATTAAAATATCCCATAAGAATTACAGGAGTTTTTTTTTCTTTATTTCTAAAATCTCTCACTAACTCAAAAGTACTATTCAAATCTGTTCCTGATTTTATTGCCCTTTGACTAGACTTTTGGATTGTTGGTCCATCTGCCATTGGATCGGAAAATGGAAACCCTATTTCAATCATATCAATTTTTTTTTCGTTGAGAACATTAAGAATTTTTTTTGATGTATTTTGATTGGGATCACCTGATGTTACGAATGCTACTAAAGCCTTCTGGTTGTTTTCTTTTAGTTCTAAAAATTTACTTTCTATTCTATTTTGCATTTTTTTTTAAATTTTAACTCCAAGGTATTCAGAAATTGAGAAAATATCTTTATCTCCCCTCCCACACATGTTCATTATTATGATCTCATTATTTTTAAACTTTTTAGCATTTTTAAGTAAATACGCTAGTGCGTGTGATGGTTCAAGCGCAGGGATAATTCCTTCTAATTTAGAACAAATTTTAAATGCTTCTAATGCTTCTTTATCTGTGGCACTAAAATAATTAACCCTTCCAGTCTCTTTTAACCATGAATGCTCTGGTCCAATGCCAGGATAGTCTAAGCCTGCTGAGATTGAATGTGCATCATTTATTTGACCATGTTTGTCCTGCAGGAGATAAGTATAATTCCCGTGCAAAAAACCTGGCTTTCCTTTCATCAAGGATGCAGCATGTTTTTTTGAACTTACTCCTTCTCCTCCGGCTTCTATTCCAATAATTTTGACATTATTATTATTAAGGAAAGGATAAAAAAGTCCAAGAGCATTGGATCCACCGCCAATACAAGCAACTAAATAATCTGGCAGTCTTCTTTCTAATTTTATAATTTGTTTTTTTGCTTCTTGACCAATTACAGATTGAAAGTCTCTGACCATCATTGGATATGGATGAGGACCAGCTACTGTTCCTATAACATAGAAGGTGTCATCTACATTCGAAACCCAGTCCCTTAATGCTTCATTCATTGCATCTTTTAGAGTTGATGTTCCTGATGTGACCGGAACGATTTCTGCTCCTAACAATTTCATTTTGAAAACATTCGGTGCTTGTCTTTTAATATCTAAAGCTCCCATATATACAACACACTTAAGATTGAAAAGAGCACAAACAGTTGCTGTAGCTAATCCATGTTGACCTGCTCCTGTTTCAGCAACTATTCTTTTTTTCCCCATTTCTTTGGCTAAAAGAATTTGACCAACGCAATTATTTATTTTATGCGCACCAGTGTGATTTAACTCATCTCTCTTGAAATAAACTTTTACGTTTCCAATTTTTTTTGAGACTCTTTCGGCAAAATATAGAGGACTTGGTCTTCCAATATAGTTATTGAAGTAATAATTTAGATTTTGTTTAAATTTCTTAGACTTTTTTGCCATCTTGTATTGTTTTTCAACATCAATCAATAATGGCATTAGAGTCTCTGCAACAAATCTTCCTCCAAACTTTCCGAATCTTCCATTTTTATCAGGAAATTTATGGTAGTTTATTTTCTTTTTCGAATTCATAGTTTCTCACAAATTTAATAAATTTTACGATCTTTTTTTCACACTTTTTTCCTCTAGACTTTTCTACACCAGATGAAACGTCAATAAACTTTGCGTTTGTGGTTTCGATAGCGCTAGTAACGTTCTTTATGTTTAAACCACCAGCTAGTATCCACTCCACCGAGGAATCATATCCTTTTAACAGATTCCAATCAAATGAAATTCCTGTCCCACCACTCATGCCAGAATTAGATTTTGTATCAAACAATATCATTTCACATAATTTTTCATACTTTTTTGCATTTTCTATGTCGAGATAACTATTTACTGAAACTGCTTTTATAATAGGTTTTTTAAACTTTTTCACTTTTTTTATATAATTTAAGTCTTCGCTTCCGTGTAGTTGGATCACATCAAGTTTTAAATAGTCTGTTATATGATTGATTACATTAAGATCAGCATTGACAAATAATCCAACAAGTTTCTGTTCAGCACCAATGTATTTTCTTAATTTTTTTGCTTCTAGAGCGTTTATAAATCTTGATGACTTTTGGTAAAAAACGAATCCTATGTAGTTAGCATCTGCAGCTGCTATTATAGATTGTTTATCTTTTAGTCCGCACAATTTAATTTTCAGACTCAAAATTTACCTCTATATCTTTTATAATTTTTTTGATGGATCTTATTGGATCATCTGACTGTGTTATTGACCTTCCGATAATAAGCATTGAAGACCCTAATTTAACAGCTTCACTTGGAGTGATAATTCTTTTTTGATCATTTGAACTGTTTCCTTTAAGTCTAATTCCGGGAGTAACATACAATAACTTCTTATTTTTCAACTTTTCTTTCAAATAAGGCACTTCATGAGCTGATGATACCAAACCATCTATACCTGCCTTTTCCCCTATTTTTGCTAAATTTTCTACATATTCCAAATCACCTAGCATATAACCAAAGCTTTTTAGATCTTGATTATCAAGACTAGTGAGCATTGATACACCTAAAATTTTTGTATTTTTTTTTATTGAAACTAATTCTTTTAACATTTCATATCCACCTGAAAGGTGGACTGAGAGATATTCGGGATTAAGCTGGATTAAGTTTTTTGCTGATTGTTTAACAGTATTTGGGATATCTTTTAATTTCATATCTAGAAAAATTGGTAATCCGATTCTTTTTATTTCAAGAACACCTTGCGGGCCATTTTTTGAAAAAAACTCAAGACCAAGCTTTATCCCTCCAATATAATTGGAAATCTTTGAAATAAATCTTTTTGATGCTTCTATGTCAGTAAAGTCAATTGCACAAAAAATTAAATCTTTAAAATTCATCTTATTAACTCAAAACTTTTTTAAGATATGAAAAGATAAGTCCCAATAAAAAACCTATAAACAAGAGAATAAAAACTAAAATATAGATAGGCAACTCTATAAAAAATGGAAGGGGGAAAAGGTTTATTTTAATCAGAAATTTATTTCCGAGTGCAAAAAGGGAAAAAAAGGTAAAAAAAAAAAAAAAAAGATAAAGCCGATTATTTTTTTAATCTTTTCTGTCATTAAGTTCCTTTCTTAATTTTTTTCCAGGAATAAAATGGACAAAATATTTATCTTTGATTTCAATTTTTTCCCCTGAAGAAGGGTTGCGACCAATTCTGGCTTTTCTCATTCTAGTTGAGAAGGTTCCGAAATCTCTTATTTCGATTCTAACTCCTTTAGCGAGGTTTGATGAAAAGAATTGTAGAATTTTTTCAAGCGTTCTTTCTACTTCTCTTCGTGGAAGATAGTCAAATTTACTTTCAAGGTTTCTTAAAATATCTGATTTCTTCATATTCCAGGTGTCCAAATTGCAAAAAACCCATTATAAAAGTTTTGGTTGAAATAATTAATCTTTTTTTTTAAAAAACTCAAATCTAGTAGTTTGTTAATTTCATTTTGTGATGATAAATCCTTAATCTTTATTTTATCTTCTACACCTGCTTCTGCTTTTAACCAATTTAATGCATCACTTTCATTTCCAACTTCATCTATAAGTTTTAGATCTTTGGCCTGCTTGCCAGTAAATATTCTTCCATCTGACACTATCTGTAATGTACTATCTGATAAATTTCTGCTTATTTTTACTATTTGTAAGAATTCACTTTGCATCCTTTTAATTATATCTTCCAAGTATTTTTTCTTTTGGTCATCTATTCTTTCCGCAGGGTTTGGAACGGCCTTTAATTCACCACTTTTAATGATGATTGGATTGATCCCTAATTTCTCAAGAAGTTCACTTATATTGGCAGTTTGCAGTATTACACCAACTGAACCTGTAATTGTTCCTTCATTTCCATAGATTTTGTTAGAGCTTAAGGATACAAGATAACCTCCTGAAGTGGCCATTTCCTTCATATATACTGCCGTAGGAATTTTCTTACTAATATTTTTTATTGAGTCGTGAACTTCCTTGCTCCCTACATAAGTCCCCCCTGGACTATTAATTATTGTTAGAAGTCCCTTAACATTCTCATCTTCACTTAATGCTTCTAATTGATCCAAGATATCTTCTCTATCTTGGATAATTCCTTTAATAGAGATTTTAGCTAAAAAGATCTCATTCTTTTGGAACTTAAGTGAAGCTGAAACTAAGACAAGTAGAGTTATTATTGCAATTAACAATTTATTTATAAAAGATTTTCTTCTTTCATAAAAGTTGTTTAAGAGTTCATTTTGTTTCATCTTTGGATTTTGTACTTTTCTTTTTTCCTTCTTCGAGTGCTGCTCCTATAATATCTCCTATGCTTGCACCTGATGATGAAGAACCATATTCTTTAAGAGCATCTTTCTCTTCTTGAATTTCTAAATCCTTGACGGATAACTCGTAACTGTCATCTTTAGCGATTTTTTTAAGTACTTTGGCATCAATTTTCTCCCCAACTGCAAATCTAGATGTGTTCTGTTCTGTTTTTAGTTTAGCTAAATTAGATTTCTTAATAAAACCCTGTTGGTTATTTTCTAATGTTACTAAAATTTTATCTTCATTAATTTTTTGAATGATGCAGGTTACTATTTTGTTTATAAATTTTTCTGATTTACCTTTATCTTTAGTAAGTTGTTTGATGCCGAGCGAGACTCTCTCTTTTTCAACATCTATATCGAGGATTTTACATTTTAAACTTTGGTCAATCTTATAGTTTTTTATTGCATCTGTTCCATTTTCTTCCCAAGAAATATCAGAGGCATGAATCAATCCATCTAATTCAGACGTTAGGCCAACAAAAACTCCAAAGTCAGTAATATTTTTTATTTTACCTTCAATTATATCTCCAGCCTTACTATTAGAAGCAAATGTTTTCCATGGGTTTTCAGTACATTGCTTGAGGCCCAAACTAATTCTTCTTTTTGTATTGTCTATCTCAAGTATTACAACTTCAACTTCATCCCCAACTTTTAAGATAGAGTTTGGATTAATATTTTTGTTTACCCAACTCATTTCTGATGTATGAATTAAACCTTCCACACCTTTCTCAAGTTCAATGAAAGCTCCATAATCAGCTATGCTTGAGATTTTTGATTTGATTTTTGAACCTACTTTATAAAGGCCTTCGACATTCTTCCAAGGGTCATCAGTTAACTGTTTTAAACCCAAACTTATTCTATTGTTGTCTTTATCATATTTAATTACAACTACTTCAATATCTTGACCGATATTAAACATTTCAGATGGGTGATTGACTCTCTCCCATGAAAGATCAGTAACGTGGATTAAACCATCCATTCCTCCAAGATCAACAAATACTCCATAGTCCGTTATATTTTTAACTGTACCCTTAAGTTTATCACCTTCATTTATATCTGACAAAAGTTTGCTTCTGTCTGCTTTCCTAGATTCTTCTAAAAGAACTCTTCTAGATACAACAATGTTTCCTCTAAGTTTATCCATCTTTAGTATAATCATTGGCTGAGGTTTATTAAGAAGGGGAGAGATATCCTTGATTGGTTTAAGATCTACTTGACTTCCAGGAAGAAATGCCACTGCACCATTAATATCTACAGCAAATCCGCCTTTAACTCTCCCTGTAATAATGCCAGTTATTTGTTCTTTTTGATTTTGTTGCTTCTCTAAGTTTGACCAGGACTCTTCTTTTCTAGCTCTTTCCCTGCTAAGAAGTGCTTCACCTTCTTTGTTTTCAAGCTTTTCCAAATATACGTCGTATTTTTCTCCAACTTTAACGCTATGCTCCTCGCCAGGTGAATGAAACTCCTTGATTGGTATTCTACCCTCTGCTTTGAGGCCGACGTCAACTACTACCGTATCATTAATAATAGAAAGTACAGTACCTTTAATGATCTGTCCTTCTTTATACTTGAAATCTACAAGACTTTTTTCTAATAATTCGCTAAAATTTTCTACCAATTAATTTCCTCTATAAATTAATGCATAACAATTACAAAATTTTACAGTGATATGCAATTACTAAATAAAATCTGTTTGTTTTTCTATGAAATCTAAAGCGACCTTTAATACTTCATCTTCATTTAATTTTGATGTGTCTATACTATAACTATCCTTTGCTTTTACAAGAGGTGAAATATTGCGAGTAGAGTCATTCACATCCCTTTTTATCATATTTTCTAGAGTAACTTCGTATTCAGAATCATCAAGGTTGAGTTGATCAATTCTTCTATATGCCCTAATTTCAACCTTAGCATCAACAAAGAATTTTACCTCAGCATTTGGAACTATAACAGTCCCTATGTCTCTTCCATCAATAATCGAACCCATACCTTTTGGAGGGTTGTCAGCAAAGTTTCTTTGGAAGTCTATGAGTGATTTTCTGACCTCTTTTTCTTGAGAGATTATTGATGCAACTTTTGAAATCTCTTCTGACCTAAGTTTGCTTAATTTATTTTTGTTCTCAAACCATCTGTATAAATCAATATTAAGAATCTTCTTTAAATTTTTTGCTTTTTTTCTTTCATAGGCATAGATTCTATACAAAAGTCCTGTATCTAAATGATCAAAATTAAGTGTTTTAGACAGATTTCTTGCCAATGTCCCTTTTCCCGATCCAGCAGTTCCGTCAATAGCAATTACCGGTTTAGAGTTTTTGAACATACTCAATTTTTGCACCTAAATTGTGAAATACATCTTTGAAACCTGGAAATGATGTTTTAATCATTTCCATATCATCTATAATAATTGGTTTTTGGGAGAAAAAACCAAAAATTAACATTGACATTGCGACCCTGTGATCACTTTCAGTAACTACAAGGTTTCCTCCGTGTTGGAAATTTTCACCATGAATTTCGATTGAATCATCTCCTAATTGCAATTTTACCCCACCTTCAGATAGTGCTTTTGCCATTGATTTAAGTCTATTACTTTCTTTTATTTTTAATTCCTTTAAACCATAAAATTTGGAAGTTCCTAATGCAAATGATGCTGCAACAAATAGAATAGGATATTCATCAATTAGTCTTGGAGCAATATTCTTATTAACAGTCGTTGAAGAAAGATCCGAACTTCTAACTTCAATATCACCAACCATTTCACCATTAAATTTTCGTCTATTTTCAATTGAAATTTTTGCATTCATTTTTTTTAAGACATCAAGAAGACCTGTTCTAAAAAAATTTAGACCAACATCCTTAATTTTTACTTTACTGTTTTTAGAGAGTAAAACTGCAATTATTATAAATGAAGCTGAACTAAAATCACCGGGTATTATGAGATCTCTGGGTTTTAAAAAGTTTGGTGATTTCAAACTTATAATATTCTTTTTTTTTTCAATACTTGCACCAAGATATTTAAGCATTATTTCAGTATGATCTCTTGAGGGTATTTTCTCCACAATCGAGGAAGTTCCTTTGACGTTCAATGCCGCCAGTAGAATAGAGCTTTTAACCTGGGCAGATCCGATATTTAAAATATGTTTTATTGGTATATGCTTTTTATTATTATTTGAGATTTTAATGGGTAAAAGTCCACCTCTATGCGATATTGAAATATTCATTTTACTTAAAGGTTCAATTATTCTTTGCATTGGTCTAGATGATAGGGATTTATCACCTATTAAAATGGCATTTATCTCACTTGTACTTAGTAGCCCAGCCATCAATCTTACTGCGGTTCCTGAATTCCCAAAATCTAGGGAAGTTTCTGGATTTGAGAAGAAACCACCTTGCCCAAAGACTTCGTAATAATTTTTTTTCTTTTGGATTTTAATTTTTAATTTTCTCAAAACTTTAAGAGTATTTATTACGTCATCTGATTCTAGAAGATTAAAGATTTTGGTATTTCCTATACAAATTGATGATATTATTAGTGACCTAATTGAAATAGATTTATCTGATGGAACATTTATCAACCCATTTAGTTGTTTACTTTTAAAGGATTTAAGGGTAAATGTTTTCTTCATTCTTAAATATGATATATAATTTATTTATTATACTAATGAAAGTTGATTATGGAAAAAATTGATAAAGGTGCAAAAAGAAAGTGTACTAAATGTAGTACACTTTTTTTTGATTTTGGTAAATATCCAATTGTTTGTCCAAACTGTGGAGCTGATGTTAATTCCTTGCTAACTAATGTTTCAAGAAGGGGAAGACCTCCCAAAAACCCTCAACCGGAAACAGCAGCAGTAAAATCGAAAGAAATTGAGATTGAGGAAATAGAGGTAGAACAAATAACAGAAGAAGTTGATACTGAGGATTCTAATGTTGAAGATAATGTTGAAGACAATGTTGATGATATTGTTGAAATTGAAAGAGAGTCTGAGTCCTAAGTCTTCATTTCTAAAAAGTAAGGTTTAGACTTTTGAATCCATAAAATTCTTAAGGGGCTGTAGCTCAGTTGGGAGAGCGTCTGGATGGCATTCAGAAGGTCGTCGGTTCGATCCCGTCCAGCTCCACCATGTGGTGATAATTAAACTTTATTTTATTGAATGTAGAAATATTAAATTGATTTATAAATTAATATATTGTAATTTAAATTGAACGCTTTTTAAGGTTCAATTTAATTGCTCTAATTGAGGATTTATGAATAGAATGTCAGTGTTTAATAGCCCATTTCTGCTTGGTTTTGATCACTTCGAAAGAACCATAGATAGAATTTCGAAACTCTCAAGCGACTCTTATCCACCTTATAATATTGAGCAGATTTCTCCTAACAGTATAAGAATTACGATAGCTGTTGCAGGATTTAATAAGTCAGACTTGGATATAAGTTTAGAAGGAAATCAGCTCCAAATAAGGGGAAGTAGAGATGAAGATGATTCTGAAAAGATTTTTATTCATCGTGGGATTGCGACGAGACAATTTCAAAGAAACTTTATTTTAGCTGATGGCATTGAAGTAGAAGAGGCTTCAATGGATAATGGTCTTTTATATATCGACCTATCTCAACCAATTAGTAATGATGAGTCAAAAAAGATTGAAATTAAAGATAAAAATAATAAGATTAAAGATAGATTAATTAGCGTTGGAAATAACAAATAAATATGAGTAAAGCAAATAACACTAACAATATAGATTTTCTAGAATACGGAAACGCATCTTTGGCTTTTGTGAAGAAAGAGATTCATAAAGAAGAAGATTTTAGCACCGATGTTTTCTCAGTTTACTGCGCAGATGGAACTTTACTTGCAGCTTTTGATAGTAAAGAGTCAGCTATAGCCGCGATTTTACAATCAGGGCTTGAGCACATAAATCTACACTAAATTTTTGCTAACAAATTATAAATTTCACTAGGTCTTTTTAAGCTCCTTAGCTTATTTAAAGAGGACTTTGTCTTTAAGAAACTAGAGATAGAAGATAAGACAAGTAAATGCTCAGATTGGCAATTCTTTGGAGCCAAAATTACGAAGACTAAGTCAACATTTTTATTGTCGGATGATGAAAAATCAATTGCAGACTTGAGCTTTAAAAACATTACTTTAGTTTGCTCAAAGAGGTTAATTTTTGAATGAGGTATTGCAACCCCATCTCCAATGCCGGTTGATCCTAATCTCTCTCTTTCATTTAATTTTTCAATTATCTTAGAACTTTCTTCGAAGTTATTGTTTGAGAACTTGTTGGAGATTAATTTAAAAAGATTCTTCTTACTATCCACATCTACATCAACAAGAATTGAATCTTTATCAATAAATTCAGCTAGTTTCATTTTTTTGGATCCACCCAGCCAATATTTCCATCGGCACGCCGAAATAAAATATTTAATCTCTTTGATTGTGTATTTTTAAAGAAGATTGCATTTTGATCATTTAAATTCATTAACATAATTGCTTCACTTACCGATACTGATTTTATAATATCCTCTGATTCAGCTATGATAACAGGTTCAAATATATTATCTTTATTTTTTTTAAGCTCTGGGTTCTCAATTATATATTGATTAGCTTGAAGGTATTTAATGGACTGCTTGTTTTTTACTCTATGATCAGTAAGTTTCCTATGATATCTTCTCAATCTTTTTTTAATTTTTTCATTTGCTACATTAAATGCACCATACGCGTCATTACTTAGGGCATTTCCTTGAATAAAAATTGAACTATCTATATGTATATTTATTTCACATCTAAAGTTAAAGGTATCTTTAGAAAAGAGAATGCTGCTACTAATAAAATTATCAAAATATTTTTTTAAAGTTTGTAGTACGGAAGATTGAACATGGTTAGTTAGTGATTTTCCGACTTTGGTTTGTTTTCCTGAAACAGATATGTTGTTGAACTCTGTCAAAAATCATTACCTAAATAAAACGTTCTTACATTTTTATTTTTTATAATCTCATCCGGTTTTCCTTTAAAAAGAACTTTTCCTTCAAAGATTATATATGCTCGGTCAACAATTTCCAAGGTGCTCTTGACATTATGATCCGTCATTAAAACTCCAATATTTCTTTTTTTAAGATTTTGAATTAGGTTCTTCACATCTTGTATAGCTATAGGATCGATTCCTGCAAGTGGTTCATCAAGAAGGATAAAATTTGGGTTAGATGCTAAGCATCTTGCTATTTCCAGCCTTCTTCTTTCTCCTCCAGATAAAGATAATGATGATGCGTATCTAATATGTTCTATTCCAAATTCAGCTAACAAATCTTCAAGTTTCTTTTTTTTACTATCATTTGATTTCTCAGTTTTTTCTAATATTGAGAGTATATTCTCTTCAACATTCATTCCTCTGAAAATTGAAGATTCTTGAGGTAAATAACCAAGACCTAATTTGGCTCGTCTATACATTGGGAATTCAGATATTTCATTCTTGTCAAGATTAATAGAACCGCTTTCAGGTTTTATAAGACCCATGATTATATAGAATAGAGACGTTTTCCCCGCTCCATTTGGACCTAGTAAGGCAACAGACTCACCTCTATTTAAATCCAACGAAACGTTGTCTAATATCCTCTTGTTATCATAGGATTTTGTTATATTTTTAATTTCTAAGCCTTTATTGTTTACTGCTATAAATGGAATGTCAATTTGATTCATCTTGATCAATACCTCCTTTATCAATTAGTGCTTTTACTTTATTGTTGTTCATTTTTTTTCCTGGAGCAGGGAGCAGCTTGCTAATTCCTCTTTTAAGATCAACTTCAGCATATTCTCCAAGCAAGAAACTTTCTCCTCTTTGAAGTTTAACATTCCCAAATAATTTACAGATTTCAGTGTCATTATTATAAATAGCTTTATCACTAAATGCTACCTCATTATTTGTTTTAATTGAAACGTTTTTAAATCCTAATAATTTTTTTACTTCAGTTTTTTTTTTTGTTTCATGAAGATACCAAACAAGTTTGTCAGCTAAGACTATGAATTCTCTGTCTTTCTTGGCTTCTGCTTTTCCAGTGGCAATTGCAATATTCTTTGATCTCCAATATTCTAACTTTTCATTTGATTTTAAGATATTTGATTCGGAAGTAAGAATTATATTTTTACCTTTGATTAAGAAATAATCTTTAAAAATATTGTACTCAGCATACTCTCCTCCAACAATTTTCATTTTATTATCTTCGATTATTACATTTTTTTTTGCTCTAACCTCAGTAATATTCATATCAGAAGAATTTTTTTCTTCGTAGAATGCTTCAATTACATCAGACTGAAGTGTCATAGAGCCGCTTGTTGCTTTTGCATTTCCAATAGCAACATACTTATTTTTATTTTTATGCCACTCAATCCCCTCATCTGCAAAAATTTCAATTGGTTTGTCGTTGTTGTCTAAGTTTGATAGTTGCTGTGATTCAATAAGTGTAGAGCTAACACAAATTAAGATAAAAGCTAAAAAACTAATTTTTTTATTTTCTTTCATTGGCTAATATTAATTTTGTTTTTCCAGTAAAGAAGATTTTATCACCATTATTTATGATTTTAAAACCTTCCGAAACGATGGTTGAATTATTTTTTTTCCCTTTTACTCTGTTATTTCCTGATAAGATCTCTTTTTTAAAATCAAAATACATTTCTGAAGTATTGAATATCATATTTTCTTCATCATTAAATTGAACATTACCTTTAATTTTTAGTTGCTGAATATTCTTATAAAATACTCCTTTATCTCCTTTTACAAAGAATTTTTCTGTTCCAGATTTTAACTCTCCAGTTGGCCTTTCTAAATCAAAGATATCTGGTGATTCCTTTAATCTTGTCGCTTTCTTTGCCATCACTTTGAAAGGTTGTTCTTTTTTGTCGATACCCATAAAAACAGGTTTGTGTAGGACTTGTTTAACAGATTGAAAATCATCTTCTTTAAATGAATATTTAGTAGACACTGTTTCATCTTTGAATGAATCATTGTTATAAATTACAAGAGCAAATATTGTAATTGAGACTACAATTAGGGTGTATTTTAAAACTTTTATGAATATTGAATAACTCACAATCTTACCCATCTTTTAGGATGTCATGCATGTGTATAATTCCAAGAGGTTTTTTTTTTTCGGTGATAAAAATATTAGTAATTGATTTTTCATTCATAACCTTAAGAGCTTCTGAAACAAGAGTGCTAGGTGATAAAGTCTTAGGTTTTTTTGTCATTATTTCGGTTACTTTCTTATCTAGTAATTGCGTATTCATGTGTCTTCGAATGTCTCCGTCAGTGATTATTCCAACTAACTCTTTCCTCTGAGATATAACTCCAACACACCCCTCACCTTTTGACGTCATCTCTAAAATAGCATGACTCATCTTTTGTGTTTCAATAATTAATGGTATTCCTTTACTAGTTTTCATTACATGTCTAACCTCTAACAGCATTCTGCCTAATTTTCCACCAGGATGAAGTTGGCGAAAATCATTCTCAGTGAATCCTTTTTTTTTTAATAAGGTTACAGCTAAAGCATCTCCTAAAACTAAAGTGCAAGTAGTCGAACTTGTAGGAGCTAGTTCAAGTGGACATGCTTCAATATTTTTCGGAATTAAAAGATTAAATGTAGCTTTTTTTGCTAATGTGCTTGTTAATTCACTTGTAATAGAAATAATTGGAATTTTTAATTTTTTACAATGTAAAATCAAGTTAAGTAATTCGAATGTTTCACCGGAATTTGAAATTAAAATTACTATATCTTTTTTCTCTAACATACCCAAGTCACCGTGATTAGCTTCTGAAGGGTGAACATAAAAAGAAGGAGATCCAACTGATGAGAGTGTAGAGGCAATTTTTGAGGCAATATGACCACTTTTGCCAATACCCGAGACGATTATTTTACCTTTATTTTTAAATAATAAATTAACAACATCAGAGAAATCTGAAGATATATTTTTCTTTAACAATGAAAGTGCTTTGATTTCAATATCAATTACTTTTTTTCCTGTCTTGATTTCCATATGACCTAAGTTAATGTGAAAAAATATCAGAATCTAGGTAGTCTAAAGAATCTAGTTGTATTCTAACAGGAAGAAACTCAAACAACGATTTTGCAAGCTTCATTCTTTCCTCTCTTTTAAGCATACGCTCAAGGATTGTCTTTAATTCAAACAAATAGATTACATCAAATGATGCATACCTTAATTGGCTTTCTGTTAAAGTGTTCGACGACCAGTCTGAAGATTGGTGAGATTTATTTAAGTCCACTCTAAGTAGTTCTTTACACAATTCTTTTAATCCATGTTTATCAGTATATGTTCTGACGAGTTTTGAACTTATCTTTGTGCAAAAAATATTTTCAAGATCAACTTTAAAAAACTTTTTAATCATTGCCATGTCAAATCTTGCATAATGAAAAATCTTTTGGACTCTTCGATTACTTAAAATTTTATAAATTTCTGTATGTTTTTTATTCTCATGTAGTTCTTCTTTATTTAATTTCACTATATGACATTCTTGTTTTGAAAAAGCAAATTGAATTAGACACAATCTATCTCTTATTAGACTTAAACCAGTTGTTTCAGTATCTATTGCAATAATTTTTGGAGGTTTAATATTTCTTGGCAGATCATTAATGTGTAGATATATTTTTGATTCTCCAAATTTAAAAGTTTTCATATTTGATAATTTTTAATTATGATATTAATACCAAAGTTATAAGATAAATAGTAAAAAAAAAATGAATAGAAAAATAAGCGGAAAAAAAGTTGTAGTTTTCGGTGGCACAGGCTTTATTGGTTCACACTTAGTTAATCATCTATGTAGAAATTCATGTCAAGTTGAAATAGTAACAAGAAGTGATATTAGAAAACTTAAATATTTCTTAGGTAGTGAGCCCGGGCAAGTAAGTATTTCAAAGATTGATAAATTTGATGAGGTAAGTTTAGATAAAATAGTTCAAAATTCAGATATTATTTTTAATTTAATTGGGATTCTATTTGAAACAAAAAAAAATTTATTTAGGGACATTCATGTCAATATTCCGAAAAAAATAGCAGAATCTGCAAAAAGATGCAGTGTGAGAAATTTTATTCATTTATCAGCTTTAAATATTGATAAAACAACTAGTTCCTCTTATTCAAAATCTAAATTAAGTGGAGAAAAGGAAATAAGAGATAAGTTTCCAGATTGTGTTATCGTGAGACCAAGTGTAGTTTTTGGAAAAAGAGACGGATTCACAAATCTTTTTGCAGATATGTCTAAATTTAGTCCATTTCTTCCATTGATTGGAACGCCTGAGATTAAAAAACAAGGATTATTTCCAATTATAAATTTTAAAAGAGAAGTTAGATTTCAACCCATCTATGTTGGAGACCTAATTGAATTTTTATTAAATACCTGTTTATTTAAAAAAAAAACTTTCGACCTTGCAGGTCCTACAACCCAGTCTTTTTCGGAAATTTTTGATATTATCCTTATGGCTAAAAAGAGAAAAAGGATTTATCTACCCATTCCATTTTTTGTTGCAAGATTATTAGCTTTTTTTTTAGAATTTCTTCCCTATCCCCCTTTAACAAGAGATCAAGTTCGTTTGTTAGGGTTTGACAACGTTTCAGCAAAAGGGTATTCAAACTTAAGACAATTTGTTAACAATCCATCTTCTTTAGAAACTATTGCCGAAACTTATCTTTAAGATCTAAATCAAGTATATCAAAATCCATCCCCCAAATATCAATCTGTAAACAACAAAAATTGCCAGTGAGAATCTTTTAACCCAAGAAACAAAAACAAAGATAAAAAAGAAAGAGAATATAAAGCTGAGACCAAAGATTAGTAGGCTAGAAAAACTAAATATAAAATTTATGGAGTGAGTTTCAAACGAATTTATAATGAGGTAGCCAGTAGCTCCTAAAATAACAGGTATACTTAGGAGATTAGAGTATTGAACTGCAAATTTTCTTTGAAATCCAAAAAAACGCATAGCAGTAAGAACTGACCCCGATCTGCTTACACCAGGCAATAAAGCAAAACATTGAAGAATTCCAATTAAAAAGGAGGTAAAATAATCTAGAGAATTAATATTTTTTATTCTCATACAAAAGCTATCAACTAGAAATAAGATTATTCCAAAAAGGATACTTGTGATTCCTATAATAAATATAATTTTCTCTCCATCATAATTTATTAGCTTAGATGCGATATAACCTATTAAGAAAATCGGAATTGAAGAAATAATTAAGTTAACCATCAAAAAAGAATTTTTATCTATATCTGGTCTATCAATTAATTTAATTGAAAATAGAAATCCTTTCATTATTTGGAAATAGTAAATTATTACTGCAAAGAGAGATCCAAAGTGAACTATAATTGTTGCTTGATGAATAGAAATTTCTATAGAATCATTTATAGAAAAAAAGTTGTTAAATAAAATGAGATGCCCTTGCGAACTTATCGGAAGAAACTCAGTAAAGCCTTGAATAAAACAGAAAAAGAAAATAGCTAACAATTGAACCAACCAAATTTTAATTTTATACTATAATGTTATTTTAAAATGATTTATTATTCAAATAAAGTATTTGTTATAAATTCACACAATGAATCTAAAAAATTTTGATCTAAATCTTCTCGTAGTTTTTAAGACGTTATTTGAAGAAAAGAACGTTACTAAAGCTAGCAAAAAAATGGGTATTACACAACCTGCTATGAGCAATGCATTAAATAGGCTTAGGTATTTAGTCAAGGACGAACTTTTTATTAGAGGTCCAAGGGGCATGAGACCAACGCCTAGGGCCAATGATTTATCACTACCAATCCAAAGTGCATTAAATAATTTAGAATCATCTCTGTCTTCAATAAATTTCAACCCTAAAACAACTAAAAAATTGTATAGAATATCAATGTCTGATGACGTTGCCCCAATTATTCTTCCCAATTTGGTAAATTTTATAGAAAAAAATTCACCTGAGTCGTCTTTATGTATTAGGTCAGAACAAGGTAACGAAGCAATAAAATTATTAGATAATAACGAAATTGATTTTGCAGTAGGTCGTTTTGAATCTGTAGGAAGTAGATTTGGATATTCAGACCTCTTTACTGAAAAATATGTCTGTATACTAAAAAAAAGTCACCCCCTTAGTGAGGAACAAAAATTATCAATAGATCAATATCTAGATGCAAAACATCTAAGAGTAGCACCTATGGATGCGCCTACACATCCAATAGATAGAGCATTAAGTCAGCTTAATCTAGAAAGAGAGATTTCTGTAAGAATAGACTTAATTACTCTAGCACCTGTTATAATTAAAAATACCGATTTAATTTTAACTTTACCATCAAAAACTGCCCAAAGAATGGCTAAAAACTATGATTTCAGAATTATTGAACTTCCTTTGGATTTAGAAAGACGAAAGACAAAAATGGTTTGGCACAAAGAACTTACAAACCACCCAACCTTTGATTGGATTAAAAACCAGATTTTAACCATTTAAAATGAAATTAATTTTTTTTGGAGCAGGGTATTCGTCAAATTATATTATACCGAGGTTAGATCCTAGATTTGAGATAATTTGTACTCACAATGATGAAATTAAAGAAAATACATTTGATAAAAATCTAAAAATAAAGAGAGTAATATTCTCAGAGTTCTTAAACAAAAAAGAAATTTTTTTAAGAAATACCACTCATATTATGAATTCTATTCCCCCAATTAGGAATGAGGACTTGGTTTATAATTTGTTTCAAGATTTAGATAAAGCCAAACTACAAAATCTAAAATGGTTTGGTTATTTATCATCAACTAGTGTATACGGCGATCATTCTGGAAGTTGGGTCAATGAAGAAACAATCACTAACCCAACTACAGATAGGGGTAAAGTGAGGAAGTTTGTAGAGAACTCTTTTTTAGATCTACATAAAACAATTAATTTTCCTACTCACATATTTAGACTTCCAGGAATCTACGGTCCAGGCAGATCAGTCGTTAATAAATTATTCAACGGGAATAAAAAAGTAATTACCAAACCCAAGCAATTTTTTTCAAGAATCTTCGTTGAGGATATTGCCTCTGCAATACTATTAAGTATGCAAAAACCTACTCCAGGCGAGATATATAATATAACAGACAATCTGCCCTGCTCCTCACAAGAAGTTATAGAGTTTGCTGCTAATTTAATGGGAGTAGATGATCTTAGGTATATAAATTTTAATTCTGCTGAGATCAACGAAATGACTAAGGATTTCTATAAAGATAATAAAAAGGTTTCAAACCAAAAAATAAAAAAAATATTAGGTTGGACACCTAAATTTGAAAACTATAAATTAGGCTTGGAAAAAATATTAAAAACAATTGATGGCTAAAATACTTCAAATAATACCTTCTCTCAATCAAATAAATGGTGGTGTTGAAAGAGGAACACTTGATGTTGCAAAAGAATTAATAAATGTTGGTTTTGGATCGTGCATTCTTTCATCTGGAGGTGAGATGGCGGAGAAATATAAGTATAGAGGTGTTGAACATTATGAATTAAAGATGAAAAAAAAAGGGATAATGAAATATTTTTTTCTAAAAAATAAATTTAAAGATATTTTAAATACCATAAAGCCAGATATTATTCACATTAGAAGTAGATGGCCTGCTTTTTGTTTCAACAAAATTGTGAAACATTTTAGAATTCCTCTGGTCACAACTTACCATGGGACATATTCTGGAAGTAATTTTTTTCTAAAAAGAAGATATAATGGCTTTATGACCCAAGGAGATAAAGTAATAACAATATCGAGGTTTATTGATGATCATGTGAGAAATTATTTTCCGTTAATTAAGTCAAAGTTAGTCCAGATTGATAGGGGCATAGATACAGATTATTTTAATTTAAATTCTGTTGCTGAACAAAGAAAAGAGAACATCTTATCAAAATTAAAGCTTTCTGAGAATTCACATGTTCTATTACTTCCTGCGAGAATAACTTCATGGAAGGGTCATTTGATTGCAATTGAGGCAGCTAACTTAATTAAAGAAAGATCTCCCAACTTAAATTTTGTTCTTCTATTAGTTGGGAGTGACGATGGTAAGATTAGTTTCTCTAAAACTCTCCAAAAAAGGATTTCCAAACTAAAACTCGATAATAGAATAATCTTTTGTGGAAATTTGAATGATATGCCTGCAGTCTATTCTATTGCTGATATTGTTCTTTCAACCTCTGTAGAACCTGAAGCTTTTGGAAGAGTTAGTGCCGAAGCATCTTCTATGACAAAACCAATTATTTCCTCTAATCATGGGGGGTCAAGAGAGATTATTGAGAATGATATGACTGGTTGGCTAGTTGAGCCTTCAAATCCAGAAAGATTGGCTACAAAAATTTTAGAAGTGCTTAAACTTTCTCAAGAAAAAAAGGATTTAATCGGCTTAAATGCTAGAAGAAGAGTTGAGGAAAAATTTAGTTTAAAAGAAATGTTAAAAAAAACCTTGGAAGTTTATGAAGATCTACTCGCCACAAAAAAAGATCTTAATCATTAAGTTTGGTGGTTTAGGTGATGTGATTTTATCGCTTGGTGCTATTTTTTCTATCTATAATCATCACAAATGTAAGATGGTACTATTAACTGAGAAACCATTTGACAATTTTTTTGTAAAGTCATGTTGGTTTAGTGAGATAATAACAATTAGAAGAAGTGTCTTCTATTTTCTTGACATTTTTCAGATAAGAAAAAAAATTAATTGTTCCGACTTTGACTTTGTTTACGATCTTCAAACTTCTAATAGGACTTCTTATTATCTTAAACTTTTCTCAAATACCAAAGCAATAACTAACGGTATTGGGAAGTTTGCTAAAATTATTCATTCGGAAAGAAATAGGAATAGTTTACATACTTTTGAAAGACAAAAGAACCAAATAAAACTAAGTCAGATAAATTATAAAGTTAAAACTTTTCAATGGCTATTTAAATCAAAATTTAATTTACCTAAAAAAAAGTATGTACTGATAGTTCCTGGGGGGTCAAGAAAAAGAAAGAATAAAAGAATACCTCAGAAAATTTATTTTAAGATTATAGGAATTTTTTTTAAGTTAGGTTACGAGGTTCTTATAATCGGATCAAAGGATGATTCTCAAATATGCAGAGAAATAGAAATTAATTTTCCTCATGTAAAAAATCTGTGTAAAAAAACTGACTTTTTTGATTTAGGTAAATTGGCAAAGAATTCGTCTTTATCCATCGGAAATGACACAGGTCCTATGCATTTAATTGCAAAAGGAGGTAGAGATACATTGGTTTTATTTACAAAATTCTCCAATCCACAACTTTGCAAACCTATTGGCAGAAATGTTTCAGTCATCATTTATGAAAATGACCAAAAAAGATTATATAATGAAATAATTTCAAAATTAAAAAAAATTAAGTTTATCATAGGAGATTGACATAAATCATCATTTAATTTAATTAGAATAATGCCAAAAATATCATTCCCAGATGGAAAAACTCATGAATTCGGAGAAGGTGTGAATGGATTCTTAGTTGCTGAGAGTATTTCTAAGTCATTGCTTAAGCAAGCTGTAGCAATGCAAGTGAATGGGGTCCAGAAGGATCTATGTGATGTAATCGATGATGATGCTGAGATTAAAATAATTACTAGAGATTCGGTTGAGGGTCTTGAAATCATGAGACATACTTTAACTGCCCAAGTTCTAGCCAGTGCTATAAAAATTTTATATCCAACTGCGAAGTTAGCTATAGGTCCTACAATAAAAGATGGATTTTATTATGATATCTTGTTTGAGCAACCAATATCAACTGATGATTTCCCAAAAATTGAAAATGAAATGAATAAAATTATTCAGAGGGGCAGTAAAATTATAAAAACACTTAAGAGCAAAAAGGACGCTAAGAAGCTTTTCATTTTAGAGAATGAAATTTACAAAGTAAAAATTATTGATGAGTCTCAACAATCAAAGAATTTTCAAATATATCAACAAGCAGAATCAAAGTTCTTTGATCTGTGTAGAGGACCCCATCTCCCGAATTTGAAAATGATTGGCCCTTTCAAACTAACAAAACTCTCTGGAGCATACTGGAAAGGTGATTCAAAAAATGAAATGCTACAAAGAATTTATGGAACAGCTTGGACTAGTAACAAGGATTTAAAAGAATATCTCATCCAAATCGAAGAGGCTGAGAGAAGAGATCACAGAAAAATAGGAAAAGAGCTGGATCTATTTCATTTGCAAGAACAAGCAGCTGGTTCAGTATTTTGGCATCCAAAAGGTTGGGCAATCTATAAAAAAATAATGCAATATATAAGAAAGAAACTTGATAAAGCTGGTTATGAAGAAGTGAATACGCCTCAGTTAGTTGACAGTTCGTTATGGAAAGATTCAGGTCACTGGGAAAAGTTTAGAGAGCAAATGTTTATTTCTGAGTCAGAACAAAAAACGCTTGCAATTAAGCCCATGAATTGTCCTTGCCATGTCCAAATCTTTAGACAAGGAGTAAAGAGTTACAAGCAATTACCAATTCGTATGGCTGAATTTGGATGTTGTCACAGAAATGAACCCTCGGGAGCTTTACATGGACTTATGAGATTAAGATCTTTCATTCAAGATGACGCGCATATTTTTTGCACTAAAGAGCAAATAATTTCAGAAACTTTGGATTTCTGTAAATTGTTAATAGAAGTCTACGCCGACTTCGGGTTTGATGAAATTACTATTAAGTTTTCTGATCGACCTAAGAATAGAGCAGGAAGTGATCAAGTTTGGGATCAAGCTGAAAAATCTCTAATCGAAGCTGTAGAAAAAGCTGGTTATAATTATGAGCTTAACCCAGGAGAGGGTGCATTTTATGGTCCCAAACTAGAGTTTGTTCTAAGAGACGCAATCGGAAGAGATTGGCAGTGCGGTACTCTTCAAGTGGATTTTGTTTTACCTGAAAGGCTCGATGCCTCTTACATAGGTGAGGATGGTTTAAAATATAGACCTGTAATGCTACATAGAGCAATTCTTGGGTCATTTGAGAGATTTATAGGCATTTTAATTGAACACTACTCGGGCAAATTTCCTCCATGGTTAAGTCCTATTCAAGTTGCCTTAGCAACTATTAATTCGAGTTGTGATAGCTATGCTAATGGAGTTGCTAAAGAATTAGAGAATAATGGAATAAAAGTTATTACAGATCTTAGAAATGAAAAATTAAATTATAAAATTAGAGAGCTTTCAAACCAAAAGATAAATTTTATAGGCGTCATAGGTGAAAGGGAAGTTGCAGATAAAAAAGTTGTTCTCAGAACGCTAGGTAGCAAAAATCAAGAAATATTAGAATTCCAAGAGTTTGTAAAAAAAATAAAAATTTCTTGCAGAATTTCTTAAATTATGAATATTTTGACTAAAGATAAAGAAATTTAATAAGTTGAAAGGAATTTTTTTTAAATATGCAATCAATTCAATATGAATAAAGGTCGATTTCATTCGCCTAAGCAGCAAGGTCCAGTTGTAAATGAAAGGATTAAAGCTAAATCTGTTAGGGTTATTTCAGAAAAGGGAGATATGTTGGGCGTTTATAACACTGAAGACGCAGTTAAGCTAGCATTTGACCAAGGTTTAGATTTAGTTGAAGTATCACCAAATGCTTCTCCACCAGTTTGTAAAATCATAGACTATGGCAAATATAAGTATCAGATTCAGAAAAAACAGGCTGAAGCTAAAAAAAAACAGAAAACTTTCGAAGTTAAAGAAGTTAAACTTAGACCAGGGATCGAAGATCATGATTATGTTGTAAAGCTTAAGTCTATTCAGCGTTTTTTGAATGAAGGTGACAAAGTAAAAATCACACTAAGGTTTAAGGGAAGAGAAATGGCTTATCACCAAAGAGGTATGGATGTGCTAAAAAAATTAGAAAGTCAGATTGAACCTTTAGCTAAAATTGAACAGGTCCCAACACTAGAAGGTAAGCAAATGATAATGGTGGTTGCGCCTAGATAGCATAATTAAAAACTGCCTTGATTTGAAAAAAAAAAACGATATAAATGAGTTTATTATGCCAAAGATAAAAACCAAAAGTGGTACAAAAAAAAGATTTAAGGTAACTGCAACGGGTAAGGTTTTAATGTTCGCAAGTGGTAAAAGGCATAATCTTTCAAAAAGAACAAAAACTATGAAGAGATCATCAAGAGGTCCCACCGTTATGTCCAAACAAGATTCAAAGATCGTAAAAAAATATATTAACGCAAAATTAAGGTAGTTAAAAATGTCAAGGGTTAAAGCAGGAAGTGTAACTAGATCAAGGCACAAAAAAATTCTAAAAAGAGCTAAAGGTTATTTTGGAAGAAGAAAAAACACCTTTAGAGTTGCTAACCAAGCTGTAGAAAAAGCTGGACAATATGCATACCGTGACAGAAAAGTTAAGAAAAGAGAATTTAGGAGACTTTGGATTCAAAGGATTAACGCCGGATGTAGACTTCATGGAATCAAATATTCCACTTTTATGAATGGTTTGAAAAAAGTTAACTTAAACTTCAATAGGAAAGTTTTAGCAGATATTGCTGCACTTGAACCAGAATCATTTAAAGAAATAGTAGCAAAAGTAAAAGCTGCCTAAAAACGACAAATGGATTACGATAAACTTATTCAATCAGCTTTGAATGAAGTTGAGCAGTCTAATTCAAGTGAAAATTTAGAAAAAACTAGGATAAAATATTTTGGTAAGAATGGATTATTTACTAATGAATTAAAGTCTTTGTCTGACCTTTCAACAAAACAAAAAAAGACTATAGGTGTCAAACTTAATAATTTTAAAAATGATTTTTTTTCTAACTTATCTATCAAGAAAGATGAAATCGAGAGTCATGAGATAAATATGAAGCTAGAAAATGATTTTATTGACCCATCACTCCCAGCTCGAGAAAATAATTTTACAAACTCAAAAATCCATCCAATAAGTCATACCATAAATGAAATCACCTCAATTCTTGGAAATATGGGCCTAACCTATGAAGAAGGGCCAGATATTGAAGACGACTTTCATAATTTTACAGCTTTGAATATCCCTAAGGATCATCCAGCCCGTCAAATGCACGACACTTTTTATTTGGGTAGTAAGGTTGAAGATAAATATGTTTTAAGAACACATACATCTCCAGTCCAGATTCGTTCTTTAAAAAAGAAGAGACTTCCATTAAAAATTTTTGCTCCAGGGAGAACATATAGGTGCGATTCAGATATTACACATACTCCTATGTTTCACCAGGTTGAAGGGTTAGTAGTTGATGAAGGCATAACATTTTCAAATTTAAAATGGTTTTTAGAATCATTTTGTAAAACTTTTTTTAAAAAGGATGATCTTAGGTTAAGATTTAGACCCTCATATTTTCCATTTACGGAACCGTCAGCTGAAGTTGATATTAATTATAAAAGTGTATTAGGAAAAATAATGTTTGGCGAAGGAGAAAAATGGATGGAGGTATTGGGATGTGGAATGGTACATCCGGAAGTCTTTAAAATGTCTGGAATAAAAAAAGACATTACAGGTTTTGCCTTCGGTATGGGAATAGAAAGACTTGCAATGTTGAAGTATGGAATGCCTGATCTTAGAGATTTCTTTGATAATGATTTGAAATGGTTGGAACATTATGGATTTTCTTTCTTCCAAAAATCTGATTTGAGTTGGCGTTAAAATGAGATTCACATTAGCATGGTTAAGAGAATATTTAGAATTTGAATCTTCTGTTGAAGGTTTATGTGAACAATTAACAAGTATCGGACTTGAAGTTGAAGAATTAAAAAACCCAAAAAAGAGTTTAGATGGATTTACGATTTGTGAGATTATCGATATTAATCCCCACCCGAATGCAAATAAATTAAATATTTGTGATGTTGATGCTGGAAAACAGATTATAAAGATTGTCTGCGGTGCATTAAATGCAAAGAAAAATATGAAAACTGTTCTTGCAAATATAGGCTGTGTTATTAGTCCAGGAGGAAAGGGTGAATTGAAAATTAGCAAGAGTAAAATTAGAGGTATAGAATCTAATGGTATGCTCTGTTCGGAAGAAGAGCTAGGTTTATCAAGTGAATCAGATGGAATAATTGAACTAGTTAACAACTCAATAGTCGGCGATAATTTCTCGGATTATATATCTGATGAGATGATCGAAATTGAGATTGCAATTACTCCAAATAGAGTTGACTGTGCTGGGGTTTATGGAATTGCAAGAGATCTATATGCTTCTGGTTTTGGAACCTTAAAACCAAAACAAATAAAAAAATTTCCTCAAAAATTTGAAAGTAAAATAAAAGTTTTCAATAAACTCAAGAATGATGCATGCCCACGAATATCATTTAGACAGATCAAGAATGTTAGAAATTTGAAATCACCTCAAGAGATTGTAAAAAGATTTAATGGATCTGGATTAAAGGTAATCTCATCACTTGTAGATATTACAAATTATCTGACAGTTGATTTTTGCAGACCTCTTCATGTCTTTGATTTAGACAAGATTGAAGGTGATATAAGAATTAGATATTCAAAAAAAGGTGAAAGTTTTTTGGGTCTGGATGATAAAAATTATATCTTAGAAGAAAACATGATTGTAATTTGTGATGAAAAAAAAATCATCAGTTTAGCCGGGGTAATGGGAGGTAAAAATTCTTGTTGTGAAGATAATACAAAAAATATTCTAATTGAATCCGCTTACTTTCTTCCAGAGATAATTGCTTCTACAGGAAGGAGACTAAATATAATCAGTGATGCGAGATACAGATTTGAAAGAGGTATTGATCCGAATTCTACAATTGACGGAATTGAATTAGCTACAGAGATGATTCTTAGAACATGTGGAGGTGAAGTGGGTTCAATAGTAAGTGATTCTCAAGCCTTGAGCTCAAGTGTAGAGATAAATATTGAAAAAAATTTTTTTGAAAAAATTCTTGGTTATAACATTAGTGAAAATATTATTGAAGAAAAGTTAAAGAAAATAGGTTGTAAAATAAGAAATTTGGAAGCAATCTTTGTTGTATCTCCTCCGTCTTGGAGGCAAGATATAAGAATTAAAGAGGATTTGGTTGAAGAGGTTGGTCGACTTGTGGGTTATGAGAAAATTCCTAACAAAGAGTTCAAATTAAACATTTCAGCAGAGACTGATATTACATCTTTGTCTCAAAAATTAAGAAGACAATTAAAAGAATTATTAGTTAGTAGGAGTATTATGGAGACGATTACTTGGTCATTCTCAAATAAAAAATGGGAAGAGCGTTTAAATTCGGATAATACTATTTATGAAATTGAAAATCCAATAAGTTCAGAATTGTCGTGTTTGCGAACCAACCTAGTTGGTGGTTTATTAAATGTAATAAATAAAAATAATAAGAAAAATATTCAAAATATCTCGATATTTGAAATGGGACCAGTTTTTACGGGTGTCAAACCTGGTGAGCAGACAGAACAGTTGACTGTAATAAGATCTGGGAAAGCTGTAGAAAAAAATTGGACTACTGGAAATAGGGAATTTGATATTTTTGATCTTAAGTCTGATTTAATGAGTATACTTCAACTACTTGAAATACCCTCAAGAAAAATCAGAATAGAACCAGATAGGAAAAAATACTATCACCCAGGAAAGAATGGATCTGCATTTTTTGAAGATAAAAAAGTTGCAAATTTTGGAGAGATTCATCCTAGTATAGCTAAGAGCTTTAAAATTAAGAATACAACAATTATACTTGAGGTATATCTTTCTGAAATTTTTAATTTTTTTAATTATAGTTCATTGACTAAAGATAAGTTGATTAAATCAGATTATCAGTCATCAGTAAGGGATTTTTCCTTTG
This sequence comes from uncultured Alphaproteobacteria bacterium, assembly GCA_902567145.1. Next base: position 2,255 of record CACFLM010000003.1, on the reverse strand, counting down.
AGGTAGACAGAAAATTAAATTCTATAGATTTAGTTAATCATATTAGGAATATCGATAAAGAAATAATATCAGAGGTAAAGATTTTTGATAATTATGAAACTAAAGATTCAAGATCTCTTGCTGTAGAAGTTATTATTCAGTCAGATAAGAAAACCCTAACTGAAGAAGAAATTAATCAGTTATCGACAGAGATAATTAATCAAGCAAAGACTAAATTCAAGGCAATACTAAGATAATGTTAATAGATAAAATTAGAAATTTTTCTATTATTGCTCACATCGACCATGGCAAATCAACACTCGCAGACAGAATAATACAGAAATGCGGAGGTTTGCCTGAAAGAGAAATGAAAGAGCAGGTTCTTGACTCCATGGAAATTGAAAGAGAAAGAGGAATTACAATAAAGGCCCAAACAGTCTATTTAGAGTATCAATCTAAAAAGAAAGAAAAATATAATTTTAATTTAATGGATACACCTGGGCATGTTGACTTTTCCTATGAGGTAAGTAGGTCACTTGCGTCTTGCGAGGGATCGCTTCTTGTTGTAGATTCATCACAAGGAGTTGAGGCTCAAACATTAGCTAATGTGTATCAAGCTATTGAACATAATCATGAGATAATTCCTGTATTAAATAAAATAGATCTACCTTCAGCTGAACCTGAGAGAATTAAAAAGCAAATCGAAGATGTTATAGGAATAGATACCTCAAGAGCAATTCTTGTCTCTGCTAAGAGCGGTGATGGAGTTGATGACTTGTTAGAAGCTATAGTTGAAAGACTTCCATGCCCAAACGTCCAGAATGATCCCAATCTTGTAGCCATGTTAATTGACAGTTGGTATGACCCTTATTTGGGGGTAATCATCTTAGTACGAATTCAATCTGGTAAACTTGAAAAAGGTATGAAATTGAAGATGTTAGGAACAAATGCATCATATATAGTAGAAAGGTGTGGTTTTTTTACACCAAAAATAAAATATGCAAACGTTTTGCAAACTGGAGAGATTGGTTTCATTACTGCAGGAATAAAACATGTAAGCGACTGTAAAGTAGGAGATACAATTACAGATTCCTTGAAACCAACAAACATACCTCTAGCTGGTTTCAAGCCAAGTAGACCTGTTGTTTTTTGTGGACTTTATCCAGTTGATGCTGACGATTATGATTTATTAAGAGATAGTCTCTTAAAATTAGGATTAAATGATGCTAGCTTCTCGTCAGAACCGGAAACTTCTGCTGCACTTGGATTAGGTTTTAGATGCGGTTTTTTGGGTTTGCTGCATTTGGAAATAATTCAAGAAAGATTAAGTAGAGAGTTTGCCTTAAATCTTATTACTACATCACCTTCAGTAGTGTATAAAATTGAACTAACTGATGGTCAAATCTTAGATATACATAACCCTTCAGAACTTCCGGATATAATGAAAATTAAAAAAATTTCAGAACCTGTTATTAAGTCAACTATCATGTTGCCAGATGAATATCTTGGTTCTGTAATACAATTATGTACAGAACGTAGGGGTATACAGAAAAATCTAAGTTATGTTGGAAAAAGGGCCATGATAGAATATTCTCTGCCACTTGCTGAGGTTGTTTTTGATTTTTATGATAGACTGAAATCAGTAACAAGTGGATACGCAAGTTTTGACTATGAATTTAAAGAATATAGTGAGAGTGATCTTGTAAGAGTCCAAATTCTAGTTAATTCAGAACCAGTTGATGCTCTTTCCTTTATTTGTCATAGATCTAAGTCTGTATCAAGAGGAAAAGTATACTGTGAAAAATTAAGTAAATTGATCCCAAAGCAACAATTTAAGATACCATTACAAGCAGCAATTGGTGGAAAAATTATAGCTAGAGAAACAATTAATAGTTATAGAAAAGATGTTACGGCAAAATTGTACGGTGGAGATGTAACAAGAAAAAATAAACTTTTAGACAAGCAGAAGAAGGGGAAAAAAAGAATGAGACAGTTTGGAAAAGTCGAAATTCCTCAATCAGCATTTATAAATGTCTTGAAAACTACAAGTGAATAATTGGAGAGGTGGCCGAGTGGCTGAAGGCGCACGCTTGGAAAGCGTGTAAACAGGAAACTGTTTCGAGGGTTCGAATCCCTCTCTCTCCGCCATCAAATAACCCTTCGATTTCTGTTCCCCTGCGGGCTTTAAAATTAGTTTTTACCACTAACTATTACCCCTAAACTATTAGTTAATTGCTTAATATTTTAAAATTCCTCAAAAATCAAATTTGATTATT
>CACFLM010000002.1 GCA_902567145.1 uncultured Alphaproteobacteria bacterium | reverse complement strand
ACATGGCTGGAACTTGGCAAGAAGAAGTCAGAGCACCAGCAGATGGTTATGTTTCCTTTTCAGGTAGAAATGGCTCTTTTGGTAAGACTATCAAAATTGTTCATAAGCATGGAGTAACTACTTTGTATGGGCATTTACATAAATTAAACGTAAAGAAAGGTGCCAGTGTCAAAGAGGGGCAAGTGATTGGTAAAATGGGTGCTACAGGAAGGGCAGTGGGCGCTCACCTTCACTACGAGGTAAAAGTTAATGGAAAATCTATTAATCCCTATGATTTTATTTCTGTTGGACGGGACTTATTAAGTAGCTCAATTATTAAAAAATAATAATTGGCACTTAAATTGCTGTTTTATTACATGATAAAGTTTTTACTTGTAGCTATTTATTTTTTTTCATTTAATTTGGTTTCTTCAGAGGATTTGGACAACTGTAATTACCTTACAGAAAAATATGGAAAAATTTATAAACTACCTCAAAAATTATTAACTTCTATTGCTCTTGTAGAGTCAGGGATTAAGAAAAAGGAGAAGCCTTTCCAATCATGGCCGTGGACATTAAATGTATCTGGTCAATCGATCTACTTTGACAGTAAATTTGAGATACTAAAGTATTTAAAAGAAAACATTAGTAAGAAAAAAAGTATCGATGTAGGTTGTATGCAAATTAATACATCTTATCATTTAAAAAATTTTAAAGATTTATCTCACATTATTGAACCAGAAGAGAATGTAAAATACGCTGCAATTTTTTTATCTAAATTATATAAGAAGCATAAATCATGGAATGAAGCGGTATCAAGATATCATTCCTCAATCCCCAAAAGAAAGAAAAGATACTTAAAAAAAGTACATAATTACTGGAATGATCTTCGACAAAAAAAGATCTTGATTAACTCTGATAATACTGATCCGTATGAAAAGGAAAAAATTAAATTCTTCAGACAAGTATTGAAGAATGAAAAAATATAATTTTGCATACTTTGGCAAAAAAATTGCAGATATCTGTCAAATAGGAGAACGTAATGAACGCATTATTTAAATCAAAAGTAACTAACGAAAATGTTTCTAAGTTAAACCCAGTGATAAAGATTTCTCATTTCGATGATGATAAACATGTCAAGACAGACGTTTATCCAGTTTCTCATTTTCTTGATAAATCCTCAAGAGAAATGAAAAGTTTGAGATATTCCTAGGAAGTTATAGATTAGATACTAATTTTTATTTTGTAAGATATTCTTAAACATCTTAATCATTAATACATTAATTTCTGATAATACAGATTTGGTTAACGTTCATTATAAAAAAAATGTATAATTTTTTTTTGTTTTAAAATCTAAATATTCATACTTTGAATCTTCATTATTTTTCTTCTAACTGATGACGCTGGAATATTTAAAAGTTCTCTATATTTAGCAACTGTTCTTCTAGCTAAATCTATCCCCTCATTCTGAAGTTTTTCAACTAACATTTCGTCACTCAATGGACTATTAATAGGTTCGCTACTTATTAATTTTTTTAGTGATTCTCTAACCGATTCAGCAGAGTGAGTCTCACCTTTTTTTGTACTACTAATAGATGCACTAAAAAATAATTTCATTTCAAAGATTCCTCGAGGAGTAAGCATTAATTTATCAGATGTAACCCTGCTTACAGTGCTTTCATGCATATTTATTTTTTTTGCAACATCTTTAAGTACCATTGGTTTAAGATACTTTTTTCCTTTTTCAAAGAATTCTTTCTGTTGATTAACTATTTCTGAGCTAATCTTAAGTGTAGTGATATTACGTTGTTGGATTGCTTTTAGTAACCATCTTGCTGAATTTAAAGATTCATTAATAAATTTTTTATCCGATTCGCCACATTGTAGACTTTCGATTTCTTTAACATAATCTTCGTTTATAGTTATTTTTGGAAGAGTTCCTTGATTTAACTCTACAGACCATTCAGAGTTATTATTTGTAACTATTACATCTGGATGAAATATATTGTCCGAATCATTGGAATACTTACGCCCTGGTTTAGGGTCTAATGATCTGATGAGTCTAATTTGTTCTTTCAAAACTTCTTCATTAAGGGAAGTTAATTTTTGTAATCCTTTAATATTGCCATTACCAAGCATTTCAATGTTATCTATTATAACGTCCTTATCATTATCAAGGTTCTTGTCGTTTCTAAGTTGAATTTTTAAACATTCTTTTAAATTTCTTGCAAAAACACCGTTAGGTTCAAAGGTTTGCATTATTTTTAAGATTTCTTCTATTTTACCTAACTCAAATCCACTAAAATCAGAAATATCTTCCAATTTTTCGACTATCCATCCATTTTCGTCTATGTAATCAATTAGAATTTCTGAAACTTTTCTATCATCTTCATTTAGAAATTCTAACTCTGCTTGACCTTGCAAAATAGACTTTAAGGAAATTTTATTACTAAGTGTCTGTTCGATAACACTCCCTGGATCATTTGTATCTATTGATGAACCTCTATTATTAGTGAAAGAGATATCATTGTCCCATCTATTTTCGTAATCATTATTATGAGGTTCATCTGATATTGATTCACCACTTTCAAAAGATTCGTCGACATTTGATGTTTCTTCTTCACTCGAATTCACTTGGTCGTCCAACTCCATTGATTCATTTTCTAGAAATGGATTCTCTTCAAGCTCTTTATTTACTAAATTAGTTAATTCAAGATTATTAAGTTGGAGTAATTTTATTGCTTGTTGCAGTTGAGGGGTCATCACCAAAGATTGACTTTGTTTCAACTTTAGATTCTGTGAAATTTGCATAATTAATATCCTTTCACAATTATTTCACAATTTTTTTAAAACAAATGCAAAACTTTAATTTGACACTTAACTAAAGTCAGATACTTGACACTGTATTTGATCTTAAAAAAAAATTAATAGATGTAAATTTCCTAATATTCTAGCTTATTTCAGTATTTATTCTATTATAAATAAAATGATAAAAATTTTACCTTTACTAATCTTCCCAATATTATTTTTAATTTTTTTTATTAATGTTGATAATCTGACACTTCATTTAGACAAAAATGGAAAAGTTACCTCAGATATTAATAATTATACAGACCCTAAAAAAGAAGAAAATAGAAATCTAGGTTCAGATAATATTGAAGTAAAAGTAATAGAGAATATAAAGTCTGAAAAAATTGGAAATGATCAGAATGATGAAAATTACTCAACTTCTTCAGATATTAAGGGTGGAGTTGACGAATCAGCAGATAAGGTTGTAAAGAAAGTTGAAAAAAAAAATAATTTTTCAGATAACGCTGTCTTAGAAAGTGAAGTTGAAGAACCTTCAACTCAAAAAACTAATCCAGAGGTAAAAGCCAAACCAGATAGGATTAAATTACCAGGAAAGTCTGTAAAACTTCAGTTTGGAGCTTTTTCTAAAATTAAAAATGCTGAGGAACAAAAAACAAAGGTTAATAAGTTAATTTCTAAAGAGTTTCCAGAATTCTCTAATAGATTGAAAATAGTTGAAGAAAATAAATTATTTAAACTTATTCTTCCCTCAGAAAATAATTCAATGGCTAAATTGATTTGTGATTATTGTAAATCAAAAAAGATGAGTTGCCTTATTTTAAAAAAATGAAGAACTGTAGGATATGTTTGTACATAAGGTATTTTTTAGCATTTGTTTTATTATTAATTATTATAGCTTTAACTTTTGAAGATAACTTACATTATTTATCATTCATTAATCCATGGAATGCTGTAGTTGTTATTTTTATTACAGGTATTCTTCTTTTTATCTTTAAATTAATTGAATACTTTAAAGAAAAAGATTAACGATCTTTAACAAATCTCACAAAAAGTTCTTTTTCTGGAACAAATCTTCCATATGAATGCCCTGTAAAAAAATTTACAGACCAAAAAAATTTTGGTGACCACCAATTTCTTTGAGATGTCCAAAAAGGTTCCGCGGGTGTACCTGGAAACAATTTTTGATTAATTTTAACTCCTTTACAGTCTTTACACACTAAACTTTCTAACTCTTTCCTCGTTGGCAATCTCCATGAACCATCTATTTGATCGTTAAGCATTGTATTTGCTTCTTCAATGGCTTTGAATTCAAGTTTAATTGGAATTCCAATACAAGATTTTTTTTCATCACTCCATTGTTGACCAGTCGTACACTTAAGCCATTCAATTTTGTTTTTTAGATCTATAACGTAATAACCCTTATCAATATAGTTTGAAGCGAATGAATTACTAAAAATGAGTATAAAAAAACATATTAAAAGTTGATTTTTGACCATATCTGTATATTACAATAAATTAATGATTTTATACAAATTTTTTGTATTTTGGTATTAAAGTTGCAGAATCCATACCAAAATATTATTTTATATATATAAATTGTTAATGGAAAAGTAAATGGATTTAGCTACAATAATAGGTTTTCTCGGTACCATAGGAATGATAGCCGGCGCTATGATATCAGCTGGTGGTTTGGGCTCTTATATAGATGTCCCTTCAATTTTAATTGTTTTTGGAGGCTCTTTTTTTGCAGTAATGTATACTGCACCCTTGCCCGTATATTTAGGTTCTTTTGGTGCTTTTGGTAAAGCATTTAAACCACCTGTGAAGAAAATGGATGAACTTATTGAGAGAATTGTTGAACTTGCGGGGATTGCGAGAAAAGATGGTATGATGGCATTAGAAGGTCAAGAGACTCCTGACCCCTTCTTTGATAGTGGATTACAAATGTTAGTGGATGGGGCTGATGAATCCAAACTAACAGTACAATTAAAAAAAGAACTAAAAGCGATGCAAGTACGACATGAAAAAAATATTGGTTGTGCTCAGTCATGGGTAGATATTGCTCCTGCAATGGGTATGATAGGAACGTTGGTAGGTCTAGTAGCCATGCTTGGCAACATGGCTGATCCAAAGGCAATCGGACCAGCTATGGCAGTTGCTTTATTAACAACACTATACGGGGCAATGATTGCAAATACAATATTTATGCCTATCGTTATCAAACTAAAAGGTTATTCAGCTTACGAAACTACTTACAGAGAAATGATAATAACAGGTCTGCAATTCATTTCTAGAGGCGAAAGTCCAAGGAACATTCAAGATCAACTTGTTGCTAATTTACCCCCTAAAGAGAAACAAAAACTCTTAGAAGCTGCTGCAGGAGGTTAAAGTCAAGTTATGGCTGAGGAAAAAACTGAAAATCAACAGACATCTGCTGAAGAAGAAGAACATGAATGTCCGGAATGTCCGCCGAAAGGCGCGCCGGCCTGGATGGCAACTTTTGCAGATATGGCTACATTGTTGATGGCGTTCTTCGTCTTAATTTTATCTTTCGCCGAATTTAATGTACCTAAGTTTAAACAAATAAGTGGGAGTATGAAAAATGCTTTTGGTATTCAAAGAGTTATACCTGTGGTTGAGCCACCAAAAGGAACAACAATTCTTTCTTTAAACTTTAGTCCCAATCCAACACCTGCGGTTCAAGATAATTTGAAACAACAAACAACAGAAGTTGATCAACCTAAAGTTGAGCTTCAAACAAAAAAAGAGGATAATACAAAAGATGATGGAGAAAATGAAGATGCAAAAGAACTTGCTAAAAATATCCAAGAAGCAGTAGCTAGGGGAGATATAACAGTTGAGGCATTGGGCAATAAAGTAGTCGTGAATTTTACACCCACTGAAGCCAACGAGGAAGAACTTCCAGAACTATTACAAGAAACTTTAAATGCAGTTGAATCTGTGAAAGCAGCAGCTGGGAAGTCAGATTCTGAAGTCCTTATTGGAGGGTTGGAAAAACAACTTGCTAATCTAGCTACAGCATCATCAAAACAAGGTCAAAGTGAAGCAGAGGGCGAAGAAGGGACAAGTATTGGCCAATCAGATCAAAGTCAGTCAGCTAAAGAAGAAGCTAAAAAAGCTGAATTAGCAGAGGATAAATTAAAAATTGCCTTAAAACAGGAGATAGGCGAGGGACTAGTTAATGTTGATAGAGAAGACGATAAGGTAGTAATCACGGTAGGTTCTGCTGGTGCATTTAAATCTGGTTCTGCGGAGTTAACAAATAAAGCAAGAGAGATAATGGCAAAAATTGCTGAACAGAATAAGAAAGGCAGAAGTGAAATTTTAGTTATGGGTCATACAGATAATGTCCCTTTAACATTTGGTTCTAACTACCGAGATAATTGGGATCTAGCTGCGGCTAGATCAGCATCAGTGGTTCAACAATTATCTAATAACAATTCATTGGATCCTAAGAGAATGAAAGCAATTAGTTATGGAGAAACAAGGCCAGTTGAAACAAATGATACAACTCAAGGCAGAGCTAAAAATAGAAGAATTGAAATAGAAATAAACTATTAAGATGAATATAGAAAATAGCCCCTTTCACATTACAAAGAATAAAGTTTCTGGTACAAATAAACTTTTATCAAAAAATGTTCCTTCTGAAAAAATAATAAATAAACCTGGAGCAACTGAAGGTTCGTCATTTTGGGACTGGTTTAGAGGATTAGTAAACCCTTTACAAAACTTGCCCATAGTTAGTGGAATATATTCCAGTATGAACTCAGATGATAGTAATTCTGATAGAGATTTGGTACAAAATAGTTTGGGAGGATTTATGTATGGAGGTCCAATCGGTGCTATTGCTGGGTTTGGAAATTGGATTTTTAATAAATTATTTGATAAAACACCAACAGAATTGGCTTTAGATTTTACTGGTATAAGTAAAATATGGAAAGATGATGACAAATCAAAAGAAAACTTAAAACTTGCAAATCAAGATTTAGAAAACAAATTAGCAGATTCAAAAATTTTTAAAACAAATAATTCTTCGGAATGGTGGAAAAAAAGTCAATTCGCAAGCTTTGAGTCTAAGAATGTAAGAATTAAAAATACCCAAGACTTAAAAGAAACTACATTTGGTAAAAGTTCAGCATCTGAAAATAGTAATAAATTAACTAAATTATCAAATAGATATCAATTAAATCAAGATTTAAAGCCAAATGTATCTAATATTTCAATTAAGAAAGATGTTAAAAATAATGAGCTCAAAAATATTGTAAAAAAAGCAGCTCCAGACAATACAAGTATTGTGAAAGTTAATAATAACTTAGCTGTAGATCTTAAAGAGAAAAACAAGTTTCGAGAAATTAACTTTAATTATCCAGTTTGGAAACCTGAAACTTTAGACGTTAGTAAAATTAAATCAGAAAATAAGAACTTAATTAATCAAAAGTATTTAGATATTAAAGAGGAATCTAATGGTTCTAAGTTAAACATGAAGCTTTAAGATATTAAATATCATCTAATTCTTCAGCTTTATATTTTTCAAAATATTCATTTCCAAGAATTTCCTTTATCTTCTCAATAGTAAGGTGATTTACTTTTTCTGAGAATTCTTCGTGCATTTCTGAACATTTTCTTGATACTGCATTTGCAACACCTTGAGAAATGAAATCATTTTCAAGAGCTGTTCTTGCCCTAGTGGTAGCTTCGGATTTAGCTTTAGTTAGCCTTGCTAGCCCCGAGTTTTTTTTTCTATTGAGATCATCAACAACTTCCATGAGTTGTTTATAACTTGGGTCAGGAAGATCAATATTTATAAACTGACCATCTATTTCATAATTAAACTCTACTTCATCAATTTTTTCTGTAAGAAGGGAAATATGGTCGGTATTAAATACAAGAATTTGTACAACATTCTCACTTTCTGTCCTTTTGATATCCCCAACATCAACCAACCTTCTTGGTTTTCCCTGCACATTTATTCTAAGTCCCTTTAAGATAGTTAAGTTAGCATCTGCCGACTTAACTTCTTGGATTATTTCTGAATAATCTTCTATTGCAGCTTTCATTAATGTTTCTGCTTGAATTGTGTACTTATCTGCAACCATGGGTGAATATTACACTATTACGGTTTGCTTTTCATCAACAATGTTTTCTTTATTACTATTATTATTTTCGGCCTTTGTTTCATTTTCTTTTTCAACTTCTTCTATTAATGGTTTTGGAAGTTTAGTGAATTTAAACTTTGACTTTGGATCTAATTTTCTAATAGTCTTTTGTGCATCATCCATTGATTTTGATAATAACTTCATACAAAAAACTTTACCTTCTAACATCGAAAAACTGTACAATAGATTCAGTTGAGCCTTATAACAGTATATACAAGTAAGCAACCATCCAAGAAAGAAAATTAAAATGTTAACTGATAATGAGATTGCCATTATTGCTACGAATAGAAAAAGAATCCACCACTTTTGGCAGTATGCTAACCAGAGTGGAGGAAATAAACCAGCAGATAAAGAGTTCGAGTTTTCAATAATCTCATAGTTTCTGTAAACATCTCTCATTCCTATAAACTCTTTAAGCTGGTCCAAATCGTTGATTTCTTGAATTGAATACTCGGATTTTATTTTAGTTGTTTCATCGGTTGTTGTTGTTACATACTTACACCCAAGACTATTTTCTATTAGTAAATTAAAAAATGTTTCATCCCTAAGTATTGTCAAAACAGCTTTTTCATTATTTTTTTTTAATTCTTTTAGATCAGCTGTTAATTGTTTTTCTCCAAAGGTGTATACTTGACTATCCACGGCTACAATTATATCGTCAGGCTTTAAAAAGTTCCTAGCTGCGTGACTTCCACTATTAACTTTACTAATCTTTAATAAAAAATTTCCTTCTTTTTTTTCAGCCATTTTGGTTGCTTATGGGAAAGTAATATTTTCTTTTTGATCTTTAATTTCTTTTACTAGTAGCTTGTTTTGACTTGAAATAGCCTCTAGTGCCGCATTAAGTGAAGAAGTGCTATTAGAAAGTTCTTTTAGTAATTTTACATTCTGATTCTTTTTATTATCTTTTAAGAGTTTTCCAATTTCTTTATTGACACTTGCTGATGTTATAACTCCAGATTCTTGGATAGACTTACCTAATTTATCAGTTTCGCTTTTAATGGACTTTGACAATCCACTTGATAGATTTGCAATTTCTTTTGACAAGTTGACCATCAATTTCTTATCATTTGAATTGATTGCGTTTGATAATTCTTCAATCTTAGATTTCATTTCTTCACTAGCATTTAGCAGATCTGTATGTCTTGCTAAGCTTGAATTCATGTTATCTACTGCTTTATTAACATTTTCTACATTTTCAGCAAAAACAACTAATGCCTCTCTGCTTGTACTTGTCATATCTTCTAATTCAGAAAGTGATTTAAAATACAGAAGACCAGTGAGAATTATTGCTATCACTGCTGTTGCAATTGAACTAGAAAAAATGATTGTGGTATATTTATGTATTTCTTTCATTTTTTGCTCCGTTTTTAAGTATTCATTTTTAATTCTTTTGTATTCCGAAGTTACATCGGTTGCTGCATCTGCAGCATCTAAAGCTATTTTTATGCTCTCTTGCATTGCATTAATTTGTTGTGTCATGCAATTCTTCCTTTTTTAAATATTTTAACACTTTTTATTTTTTTTGAAAATAGTGCACAATTTGTGCCAGAAATATTCTTTATTTCTAAATAAGGTGTTTTTTTTGAAATTATTCCAAATGCTCTGCAACCATAAGGAAAATTATTCTTATGTGTTATGTAAAAATGTAAACAATTATTACAATTATTTTGAGTCATTCTTCTTTAAATTAGTGATTATATTAACAACTTTTGCAATCTGAAATCTTAAAGCACCACAAAAAGAAGTAAATGAACAAAACCATAAAAAAAAAGCAAGCAAAGTTCTATTTTCTTCAAACAACTCCATGGCTTTAAAATGACAAATAAGTGAACTGTAAAAAAATGCTAAAGTAACAATGAGTTGAGATATACCTCTATTTATCATTTTTTCTTCCATATTCGTCAAAAATCATATCTTGAGGGATTTCTATTTCAGGTTTTTCAATTTTCTCACCATTATTTAACTTATAAATATATGCTAACGCAATTGCAACAGCATTATACAGTTGGCTCATAATTTCTTCACCAATTTCACAGGTGTAGTATAGAGCTCTAGCTAATTTCGGACTTTCCATTGTACCTATTTGCAATTCTTTAGCTTTTTTTATTATTGATTCAGCATTTTTGCCCCTTCCTTTAGAGATTATTACTGGAGCCTTAGAATCACCAACCTCGTATTTTAACGCAATAGCAAAATGTGTTGGGTTAGTAATTATAGCAGTAGCCTCTTCTAGGTTTTCAATAGAAGAAACTTCTTTTCTCCCTTTCATTGCTGCTTGTGCTTGTAGTTTTCTTATTTTCTGTTTGACTTCTGGTTGCCCGTCAGTTTCTTTATATTCATCTTTTAGGTCTTGATGAGACATTTTTAATTGTTTTATATAATCGTACTTTTGATAAATTAGGTCAATTATTGCTATAAAAGCTAGGGCTAACAAGAGAGCAAGAGCTAAGTGTGGAAAAAAAGATGACAACCTATTTACAGCTGAAAAAAGATTAGCATTTGTTATATTTGTTAAATCAGGAAGATATTTATTAATTACAAAAAATGAAATAATTCCAAGCAAGCTGACTTTTAAAATTGCCTTTACCAATTCTACTAAACCTTTAATAGAAAAAATTCTTTTTAGACCTTTAATAGGATTAATCTTTTCAAACTTCCAGTGAATAGATTTTAATGAAAAATTAATCCCTCCAACTAAAAATTGGGTCAGAATACTTACAATTAAAAGAGGTATAGAGAAAATAAGAAATACTTGAAGAAAAAATTTTATGACTTTAGCCATTGATTCTATAGGAGATTTTCCTGATAGTAACTCTGGTCCAAAAGCAAAAAGTGATTTACATATTTTAAGAAAATCATCCAGTAAAATTGGTGAGAAATAAAGTAATAAAACTCCCATAAACATAGAGCTGAAAACAAAGACTTCTTTTGATGAAAGTACTTTGCCATCTTCCTTTGCTTTTTCTAGTCGTCTGGCTGTGGGGTCCTGGGTTTTTTCCTGACTCTCGTCTTTATCTTCTGCCATTAAATACTCCTTTTACTTGGCAAGTACATTCTCAATTGATTCCAGAGAACTTTTCGTTAATTCAGCAAATGCATTTCCAATAGATTGTGATGAAACATACATTATAAAAAAAGCTAAAAGCATAGTAACTGGGAAAGCAAAAGAGAACATATTTAATTGAGGGGCAGCTCGAGTTATAATTCCTACAGCTATGTTAGTCATTAACAAAGCACCAACTACAGGCAACATAATTAATCCACCAGTATAAAACATTGCTCCTGCGGCTTCAATTCCTAGACCTACTAAATCTATGGACGGTAAGCCGTTGTTAATATTAAAGATTTCAAAGCTTTTAAACAGAAACTCTATTGCTATCAGATGGCCGTTTAATGACAGAAAGATTGTAATTAAGAACAAATCTAGTATCAAACTTACTACTGGAGTTTGTCCTCCTGTATCAGGATCAACCATTTGAGAGAAACCTAGTCCCGTAGTGGAAGCTATTTTTTCGCCAGCAAGACTAGCTGCTCCAAACCATATACTTAAAGTCATTCCTAAGGACAATCCTATCAATGCCTCTACAACTACAATCATAAAAAGATTATCAAGAATTTGTTCGGAAATTTGAATATCTGATAAATAACCAAAATAGAATAATGAAATTATTAATGAAAAAATAATCTTAACATTAATTGGAATAACTCTTGATCCAAGAAATGGGCTAGAAATTAAGAAAGCAGATAGTCTTATCGAACATAAAAAAAATTTAAAAAGATATTCCAGAAGAGAGTTTAACTCAATACCAGGCAAGGCATCCATTGGGTTATAAAAAGGAAGTGGAATAAACATTAATTTATTCCAGAAATTGTATCGAAAATAAAATTAAAATAATCTGCTAGACTTACTAAAAAGAAATTTGCTAAAAAACCCATTGCAAAAATCACTAATACAATTTTTGGAACAAAACTTAGAGTCATTTCTTGAATTGATGTTGCAGCTTGGATGATTCCAATTATAAGTCCTATCGCAAGAGCTGCTCCTAAAAAGGGACCACTGGAAATCAATACTTGGTAGAATGCTAACCTAACCATCTCAACATTTTCATCAAAACCCATTTTTAAATCCTTTTAAAATATTCATGAGAATGTTCCAACAAGTGATCCTACAGTCATTGTCCAGCCATCAACTAGAACAAATAAAAGTAGCTTAAATGGTAGAGCAATTAACATAGGTGATAACATCATCATTCCAAGTGACATTAATACTGATGCAACAACCATATCAATAACTAAGAAAGGCAAAAAGAGAAGAAAACCAATCTGAAAGGCTGTTTTTAATTCACTTGTAATATATGCTGGTAATACAATATAAAATGGTACTTGGGTACTATCTTCAAAATTTCCTTCATTCGCCATTTGAGCAAACATTAATAAGTCATTTTTCCTTGTATTTCTGATCATAAACTTTTTTAATTCTCCACCTCCACTTTCAACTGCTTCAGCTAAATTCATTTCACCGTTATTGTATGGATCAGAAACATCTGAGTAAATTTTATTAAAAGTTGGTGCCATTACAAAAAATGTAAGAAATAAAGAAATTGCAACCAAGATTTGATTGGGCGGTGTCTGTTGGGTTCCAAGAGCCTGTCTGAGAATAGACATAACTATAATAATTCTCGTGAAAGCTGTCATCCCTAAAACTAGAGATGGTAAGATTGTAAGAGCAGTCATTAATGCAAGTATTTTCAAAGAAACAGAATAGGTTTTTGTTCCGTTTGCTGACTCTGTAATTGTAAGTGCTTCTAGTCCTTCAGGTGAAACCTGACTTAAACCTAGGGTAGGGAGTAATAATAAAAAGAAAATTAAAAATAAACTAAACTTTTTCATTTCTTAACCTTTTCTCAAATACCTTTTCAAGATTATTCTGTTTGAGATTATTATTTTTAATTTCTGTAAGTAGTGATCCTGAATTCTTCCCAGAAATAAAAAGATAGTCTTTATCGTCTAAATTAAGAATCAAGGCTCTATCACCTTGCCCAAGAATTGTGACCTCAGATACTCTCATTCTTCTTTTTGGATTAATTGTCTTAGATATTAGGTGCTTATTTTTTTTTATATAATAAACCCCTACGAAAAGTAGAGATAAGAAACCTAAAACAAGTAAGTAATTTGATAAACTAGGACCTGCATATTCTGGCATTTTTCCCCTCTTGTTAAATTTACACAAGAAGAGGTGCAAGAATCTTGCCGAACAACACTATCCCGCTGTAAGTTGTTGTTTTTGCTGAATAAATTATTTATAAAGAATTAATTTGTCAAATTGCTGACGCTTAAAGATTCTCAATAAGTTCTTCTGGAGTTGCTACTTCTGTAAATCTTATACCAAATTTTTCTCCAACCATCACAACTTCGCCCTTAGCTATTTTTGTACCATTTGCTAATATATCAAGAGCATCCCCTGCTAATCTATCAAGCTCAACAACTGAACCTTCATTAAGTCTTAAAAGATCTTTAATTTTTACTTCTGTATTTCCTACTTCTACAGTAAGTTTTACTTCAATATTTTCTAGAAGCCTTAAATTACTAACTGCTGCCGAGTTTTTATCTACACTCTTTGCTTTTTCTTCTTTGTTATCTGTATCTTTATTTTCAACTGAGGCCTCGGCTTCTGAAGCTTTTACTTCTTCCTTCTTTTCCTCAGTTTGATTTTTTTCTTTTTCAGCTGTTTCTGCATTCATAATTAATCTCCTTAAGTTGTTCTTTTTGCAAGCTTCACAGAAGCGTTACCGTTTAGTTCTCCCATTTCTGCCTTATAGTACCTTTGGTTTTCTACATAAAAATCAACTGTATCCTCTAAATTTACATTTAAAGTATCTCCAGTCTTCATCCTCAATAATTTAGACATTGAAACAATAGGTTCCGCAAGGTTAGTTTTTACCGTTAACGGAACTTCTAAGACAGCTTTTTCTAATTTATCCCGCCAAGTCATATTAGACTCAACAACATCTGATTGAACCCTAGATCTTAGTAGCGAAGAAACTGGTTTCAATGTTTGAAGCGGATAAACAACATCGAATGACATAGAATCAATATTAGGTAATTGCATTACAAAAGAACATACAATTACTAAGTCAGTAGATTCTACAAAAGCGGCAAATTGAGGATTTTGTTCTCTACTTTGAAATTTTATTGAAATTGGAGTTAAATCTCTCCAACATTGTTCTAAGACATCAGATATACCACTATTAATAACTTCAATGATTTTCTCTTCTGTTGCAGTAAATTCTGTTCTTGCAGTATCATTTACCTCTAACTTTCCACCGTATCTGCTACTTGTACATAAACTAACAAAAGATGGTGGAAGAACTGTAAGCATTGATCCTCTTAATTCGTCTATTCTACTGTTTGTTAAACTCATGAAGGCATCAAGACCAGAGCTATACTCTTCAAATGATTTTACCTCAGGCGGAAAAGAGCTTATTCTTGGTTGAACTCTCAAAAGTGGTAAAAAAACTCCCCTTACTGTTCTTGCAAACCTCTCATTAATCAATCTTAATGCATAATAATCGCCTAGGAGAGAAAGATCATCGGAACCAAAGTTAAATTTTTTATATTCGATTTCAGTTCCATCTTTAACAGTAGTAGACGCACTAAGATCACCCGACTTGAGGCCATCCATTAGAGCATTTACTTCTTCAGATGATAGTTTTCTTGATGGTTCACTCATATTTAAACTTAATTATTGTACTACAAAAGATGTAAAATGTACATTTTCAATTCCGCCAAAACCCTCGACTTTCATAAGAACTTCGTTAATACCATCTTTTAAAGCTTCTGCTAAATTATATTTTCCTTCTTTACCTGCTATGTCCTCAGAAGAAAATTCAGACATTATAGTCAAAATTTCTGATCTTAGGGCGAGTTGATGACTCTCTACATTTACCATTACTTGTTCATCATACTGCGTTGATACACCAACAGATAATTGAAGAAACTTCTTTGATCCTTTTAGATTAGCTGTGAAATTTCCTGGAAATTCATAATATGTTGTTGTAAATATTTCTTCTTCAGGAGTGATTTTAGGAATTTTTTTTGGCCCAGAAGGACAATTACCTTCTTCATCCTTTTCTTCTTCAGCACATTCTACAGTTGCTTCTTCTTGATTTTCTTCTTCCTCTTTATTAGTCTCTTGAGGATTTTCTTTCTTTTCTATTATTTGAGATATTTCAGCAGATGGATCTGTATCATTTCCACCTCCCATCAGAATTCCAACACCAATTCCAGCTCCTAATAGAGTAATACCACCAACTATCATTAAAATTAATTTTAGAGGGGATTTTTTTTCTGTATCTTGATTATTTTCTTCTGCCATTTCTTTCTCCTTAGTATCTTAAATTAATTAGGCATTTACATCAATATAATGATTACTAACTTTTACATTTTCATTTTCAGATTTTTCTCTCTTATTAGAAGTTGTATCACTTGAAAGAAAATTTTTATTATTCTTATTACCGTTAAAGTAATTATTTTGATTGTTTTCTCCGCTCATCATGCTTGAGAAGCTTTTGGTTTCTTTATCGATTGTGTCTAGTAACTTTGGGAGGTTTTCATTCAATAAACTTACAACATCTTGGTTCTCTGAACCAATATTTATCGATGTAGTATTGTTTTTTAAGGTAACCTCTAGGTTTAACTTACCCAAATTTTTCGGTTTCAACTGAATCTGTAGTTTGTTTAAACCATTATTTACTGTATTTTTTATAATCTTTGAGAATTTTTCTCCCCAACTACTCTCTAATAAATCTAAAAAATCTTTTCCATTAGGACTCATATTTAGTGATTTTTGGTCAGACATTTTTGAGTTATTCTTATCATTAATTTCTTTTTTTTGATAAAGTTGATTGTCTTTTGTAGTCTTATTTCTTAATGAAGTGACATTCGAATTTGTTTGCACTTTAATAATTTTACTTTGAATTTCTGGAATCTCTTCACTTTTAGTGATTGTAGAAAATTGTTTATTCTTTTTATTATTCTTTTTATTAATTAGTGTTGTTTGTTGATTCAAATTCGTTATTACCTTTTTAGGAGTATTCTTTATTTCATCAGATGAACCTTCTGTAATAACTCTTGAACTATTTTCAACATTAATACTATTTTGGATCTTAAAGTTATTCTCAATTTTAGATAACTTTTTATCCTTTAAAGGCTCTTTAACTATATTAATAACAAAATTTTGGATTTTGACTTCATTGAAACCATCATTGGAAACCTTACTGTTTGTAGGAACTTTATTAACATTCTCTTTTTTTTGATTATTATTAATTTGAGATAATAAATGGTTGGAAATTTTAAGATCACTTTTGCTCATGTTTTTAGGTATATTAGATGATTCCGTAATACCAATTTCTTTATAAAAAACCTCTATAAGTGATTTTGCAAGTTCCAATTCACTATCACTTCCCTCAAGAATATCAGTTTTCTGTACATTTTTATTTAATTCAGTGTTCTTAAAGTTCATAACTTTAAGATCTTCCAGTTTTGAAAAAATTTTTTGGTTAAAGGGTTGGTTTTTTATATCCTTTGTTAAATTATTATTTTCTTCATCGAAATGTTCTAAGTTCATCAAAGCAAAAAGCTCCGCAAATAACTCATCAGTTTTTTCGGAATTTAGATTTGTATCTAAAATATTAAATTTATTAATAATATTATTTTTTATTGCAACCATAACTGCTCTTTCTAAGGCATTTCTGCAATTATAGTGCCACTGTTAAATGGAAAACGAATTTTTAGTCTTAAAAGAATTTTCTTTTCTTAACTCAAGTAAATTATCCTTTTGAACCTTAATTAATCTTTTTTTCTCTAAAATTTTTTGCTTTTGTTTTTCAATTTTTCCTATTTCAGCAAGATTATTACTTATTTCTTCTGAAACGTGATTTTCTCTATTTTGAGAAACTTGAATTTTATGCATTAGATTTTGTCTAAAAGAAGCATTTACTCTTAAATCTGAACCTGTGATTTCATCAGATTTGTTTATTTCGTTTTGATCAATCATTTCACTCAATGTTTTTTTTATAAAATGCAATCTTTTTTTTTCACCGTTTAACGTTGATAGATTGTTGAGTAATTTATTTTTTTTTAGCTTTTTTTGAACTAAAAAAAGATCGTATTTATTTTTTTTCATTTTTAATTTATTTGTTTCAGACTTTGTAAACTATCATTGAAATCAGATTTAGTTTTAAAATTTTGTTTGATTAAGCTGCAAATTTTGGTCCAATTATTGAGTGCACTATCAATTTCAGCATTTTGTCCTTGAGTATAACCACCCATCAGAACAAGATCTTTATTTTCTTGGTATATAGAGTATAACTTTTTAACTAATTCTGATTGATTTTGGTGTTCATCTGTGACTAGGGAGTTCATTACTCTACTTAGAGATTGATTTAGATCTATAGCAGGAAATATTCCAATTTGCGCCAAATCTCTTGAAAGAACAATATGTCCATCTAAGATTGCTCTAGCAGTATCAACAACTGGATCATTAGTATCATCTGAATCTGCAAGAATAGTATAGAAGCTTGTTATAGTTCCTTCATTCTTTTCACCAGAACCAGTTCTTTCTATAAGATTTGGAATCATAGAGATGACAGACGGTGGGTATCCTTTTGATGTTGGTTGTTCACCTAGTGCGAGACCGACTTCTCTTTTTGCATGAGCTATTCTTGTGAGTGAGTCCATAATAAGTAATACATTTTTTCCTTTAGCCCTAAAGTATTCTGCAATTGATGTTGCCCTTTCAGCACCTTTTATTCGGAGAAGTGGTGATTTATCCGCCGGAACAGCAACGGTAACAGTCCTTTTTCGAGATTCATCATTTAAAATTTCAGAAACAAAATTACCTAATTCTCTTCCTCTTTCCCCAATTAAAGCTACAACAACAACATCAGCATTGGTAAATTTAGTCATCATTCCAAGCAAGATTGATTTACCAACCCCCGATCCTGCAATAATTCCTAATCTTTGTCCGCGCCCAACGGTAAAGAGAGAATTTATCGCTCTAATCCCCACATCAAGAACTTCATTGATTGGTTTTTTTGCCATAGGGTTTACAGGTTTGCCGTTGATTGGCCAAACTTCTCCTGAGTCATAGATATCCCCCCCACCGTCAAGTGGACTTCCAAATGCATCAATAACTCTTCCAAGCAAATTAGAACCAACATTTATATCATTAGATGAATTTAGGACTTTAATAGAAGATCCTAAAACGATATTTGCATTCTGTTCATGTACAGCAATAATATTTTTATTTTCTTTAAAGCCAATTATCTCACCTGTAACTAGTGTTTTATCATTGCATTCAATTTCACATACTGTTCCAATAGGTGATGGGAATGAATCACATTCAATAACTTTTCCATCAAATTTTGACGTTTTGCTTTTGTAGATTCTATTATTTGAAACAACATGAGAACTAACTGTTTGAATAATTTTTTTTGCTATAATCATTTCTCTAAATATTATTGTTTTTTGGGTTCTTGATCTGTTGAATCCAATTTTAAATTATTTAGATCGGATTCAATTTCAGTGGGCATTGAAAATTTAACTTTGTTTGATACAATATCACTAATCTCAATTGATCCTGATTTGATTCTAACATCACCTCTTTCAAGTTTTTCATCGGAACTCATCTCGAAACATAAACCTAAATTATTTTTTTTGTTATAGTTAGCAATAGCACTACAATCTTCAGGGTTTAAAAAAACTTCAACATCATCTATTGAATTTTTGACAGATTTTGAAAGATTGAGAACTTTTTCCTGAAATAATTTATTTTTACTATCTATCTCATAACCTAAAATTTCTTTACATAAACTTGATAATAAATTCGTTATAGAGTTGTTTAATTCTTCAATAAAATTAGGGGTTAATTTAAAAAGTGTATCAGTGGTATTCTTTAAAGTTACAGCAAGAGCTTTGTCACCTTTTTGAAGTTCTTCTGTAGTTTTTTTTACACCTAGTTTATACCCATTATTATAATATTGTTTGGCAAATTCATTTGCCATTTTTTTTGCTTCGAGCTCCGTATATTTTTTTTCAAACTCAGGCTTATTCTCGTCAACCTTTTTTTCACTATCCTCAGTATCAATATTTTCTTCAAAAGAATCAGCATTTTTATCTAAAGAAGTTTCTTTATTCAAGTCAATATTTTTACTTTTATTCTTTTCAGCTAACAACAAAGGAGTAACTTTTGTAAATAAATTTGAAATGTTAGATGAAATATCTGACTCTTTGACGAAATCTTTATTACTTTTACTTAATAGACTAACTATTTCTTCAGTACTTAAAGCTCCAGAAATTTGATCGATTTTCTCGTCTTTAGGTTTGTCTTTTAATGGCATCATACAAAATCGTCTCCGCCTCTTCCAGCAAGAACAATAGTTCCCTCGTCAGACATTGTCCTAGCTACATTGATAATGGCCTTTTGGGCTTCTTGAACTTCTGTTAATCTTAACGGCCCTAAAACTTCCATTTCATCTCTTATATTAGCTGAGGCTCTTTGTGACATACATGAAAAAATCTTATCCTTTAATTCATCCTCAGTCCCTTTAAGTGCTATGATGAGAATTTCTTGATCAACATTTCTTAGAAGTGTTTGCATGCTTCTGTCGTCCATAAGAATCAAAGTATCAAATGTGAACATACTTTCTTGGATTTCTTTAGCTAGATTTCTATCTTTTTCACCTAAAGTTTTCATTATTCTTTGTTCCATATTTTGTTTTGTGAAATTCATAATTGAGGCAGCATCCTTTATTCCACCTACAGATGAAGCTCTAAGTGAAGTGTTTGTTTTAAATTTAAGTTGCATTACTCTTTCCAATTCTGCAAGGGCATCGGGTTGGACTGTCTCAAGTGTAGCAATTCTGTGAATAATATCTGATTGAGTTTCTTCAGGTAACAACGTTAAAACATCCGCTGCAACACCAGGCTCTAAATATGAAATTATAAGTGCCATAATTTGTGGGTGTTCATCGGATATAAGTTCCGCAACTGACCTTGCATCCATCCAGTCTAGAATTTCAATTGGTTTGTCACTTTCGGTTGGAGTGATTCTTCCAAGAACAGATTGAGCTTTATTTTCACCTAAAGCTTTTGTCATCACGTTTCTTATATAATTAGTTGACCCCATGCCTAAGTCAGTCTGTGTTTTAATTATCGCCAAAAATTCATCTAAAACTCTATTTACTGTATCTTGATCTAAACCTTGAACATTATACATCTCTTTGCCTAGTTGTTGTACTTCTTTAGGTCCCAAATTCTTTAAAATTTCTGAAGCTTCTTCCTCTCCTAGAAGCATCATCAAAATTGCACATTTTTGAGTGCTGGTAAGCTGTTCATATTGCGATTTTTCTTCCTCTTCTTTATTTTCTTCTTTAGCTTTTTCGGCCATCTTTCTACTCCTAATTAGTTAGTATTATACATCTTTTTTCATGAGTTGTCTGAATACATTTGAAACTTTCCCTGCTTCGTCTCCCACAATCATTCTAATAACAGCTACCTTATCGTCATATGTATTTGCAGTATCAAGCATATCAGCTGAAATTGTTGATTTCTTTGGTTTAAGTTTTGCTTTTATATCCTCTAAAGATTCACCCTCTTGAACTTGAACTTCGTCTTCAGTCTCTTCAGCCTCTAAATCAGCTTCAGAAGCACCGCCTGGACCTGCGGTGGTTCCAGCAGATGGAACTAAGATTCTATTCAACAGAGGTTTAAGTGCACCAAAAGTTACTATAGCAAGAATTAGAACTGTTGATAATTGACCAATCATATTCTGAAACCATGATTGTTCAAACCATTTTGTGGTTATTACATTCATTTCCTGAATAAAGTCTCCACTAGTTACGACTATTGTATCCTCTCTATCTTCATTGAAACCAACAGCTTCTTTCACCAAAGAGGTAATTTTTTCTCTATCTTCATCACTTATTGGTTCTGATACTGTAGTACCTTCAGGAGTTTCAATAATTTTATTTTTTACTAAAACCGCAGTTTTAACTTTTTTGATTTTCCCAATTTGTCCAACAGTAGTACTCAATTTTTTGCTGACTTCATAATTTTTTACATTACTAGATGATCTCTGTTTAAATTCAGCAGGATCACCAGTTTCCGGTGCATCAATTTGAAGATCTGCTGCTAATGGAGCTTGGTTTGCAACTGCCCCAGGCACTCCTCTTGCAGGTCTATCCGTGGATTCATCTTGACTATTTTGTTCACTTCTAGTTGAGATGCTTTCAGGATCAAAAATTTCTTCAGTGGTTTGATTACTTGTGAAGTCCATCTCTACATTTACTTGAGCTGTTAGATTTCCAGCACCAACTATTGGTGAAACAAGAGATAAAATTCTCTCCCTGTAAATTGACTCAATCTTTACTCTATGAGCTAATTGTTTCTCTGACATCGCTAGGTTTGGATCATCTTCAGGTTTTGAAAGCAGAGATCCATACTGATCAACTACAGTAACATTATCTGACGTCATATTTGGTATTGATGAAGACACAATATGAACAATTGATCGAATTTGTTCTAAACCTAATGCTCTTCCATCTGCAAGTTTCACAAAAACAGATGCAGTTGGAGGTGATGAATCTCTTACAAAAACAGATTTTTCTGGAATTGCTAAATGAACCCTAGCACCTATTATATTCGCAATTTCGTTTATTGACCTAGCTAATTCGATTTCTTGAGTTTGTTTCATTTTCATAAATTCAACAGACCTACTGGTTCCCATTGGAATTTTTTCTAAGATGTCATAACCTTGAGGAACGGAGCTTGGCAAACCCTCTGCAGCTAGCTTCATTTTAGCTTCATAATATTCAGGAGAAGGAACAAGAATTTCTCCAGTAGTTCTATCAATTGAAACGTCTATTCCGTTTCCTCTGAGAACATCAATAACTCTTGATTTTTCATGTTCGGGAAGGTTTGAAAAAAGTGCAGTCCTTGAAGGTTCTCTAAATGAAATAAAGAAAACTAAACCAAGAAAAATAACGAACAAAGTTATCATCACAGGAATTGATCTTTGAACGGCAGGTTCATTAGAAAATTTTTTTATTTTTTCTAGTGAATTACTTATGTTTGATAACATCCCTTGGTTAGAGAGATTTGTTTTTGCCATTTCAGCAGTTTGGATTTCTTCAGCCATAATTTTTTCCTTTTAATTTAAACAGGCATGTTCATTATATCTTTATATGCACTTAAAACTTTATTCCTAACATTTAAAGTCATCTGAAAACCTAGACTAGAAAGTTGTTGTTGAATCATTACTTTTGTTAAATCATTTTCTATTCCTAGTTCAAAGTTCTTAGTCAATTCTGCGCTATTTTTTTGAGTATCCGAAACTTCTTGAATTGCTGATTTAATATTTTCTAAGAAACCACCATCCTGTGGTTCCATAATTTTCGGAGTTAAGTTAGCAACCTCTTCTTGAACTTTTTTAATCTGATCAAGATTATTTGGTGTG
Source organism: uncultured Alphaproteobacteria bacterium (assembly GCA_902567145.1). The sequence goes on along the minus strand of CACFLM010000002.1, from coordinate 28,188 downwards.
TTAAGATTAGGTTTAAGATTTGCGGTAAGATTCGGTTTCATTATGTCTCCTTCGGATTAAGCTTGCATCAATTTTTTCTCAGAGAGATTTTCTTGAATATTATTATAAAAGTTACTTTGTTTAGAAACATCAATCATAATATCTTTTTCCTCAATTATATTCTTTTCACAAAGTACTATAGATCTTTGAAGAACATTTTCTAGTTCTCTTACATTCCCAGGCCAATTATATTCTCTTAGTATTTTTTGTGCCCCTTGATTTATATATGGTAAGACACTTTTTTCAGTGTGTCTATTCAACAAGGCAATGCTAATAGGTAAAATATCGTCTGGCCTTTCAGATAAATGATGAGTTTCTATTGGAAAAACATTTAACCTATAGTAGAGGTCTTCTCTAAATTTTTTATCCTTAACTTCATTTAACATATCTCTATTGGTTGTGGCAATCACTCTGACATTAACATCAATATCTCTTTGACCACCAATTGGTGTTACTTTTTTTTCTTGCAACACTCTCAGAAGTTTTGCTTGAAGTGATAATGGCATCTCAGAAATTTCATCGAGTAATAATGTACCATTATCTGCAGCTCTGAAAATTCCTTTATTAGCAGATGACGCGCCGGTGAAAGCACCTTTTTCATGTCCAAACAACATTGCTTCTAGCATATTTTCAGGAATTGCAGCACAATTAATTGCAATAAATGGTTTATCTAATCTATCAGACTTATTGTGTATTAAATTTGAAATTACTTCCTTGCCAGTTCCAGTTGGTCCGTGAATGAATACTGTAACATCGGTTTTAGCTACTTTATCAACCATGTTAATTAATGAAATTGTTTTAATGTCTGAAAAACTATATTTTTCTTTTGATATCATTTGATAAATTATTTCCTTGATTACTTCGTCTAAAGTGTCGTAGGAAATTTTTATATACGCACCTCCCATTTCTTTATTTAAGGAATAACCATCTTTGCTGTCCGAGTCCAAAACAATTAATTTAGTGCAGCTTATATTTCTTGCAATCTTAAGCATATTTGATTGCCCGCCATTGTTATCTTCAAATTTCTTATGAATAATTAGCGTTGATTGAGAACCATTTATCTCTTTTAATTCTTTATAATCAAATGATTTAATTTGTTTATCTTTCTTAGAAAAAAAATCACTTATATCAGTAAAGTTGTTGAAACAATCTTTAATAATAAATATTTCCTTCATTTTCTTTTCCTTTATTAGTTTGATTAGTAGAAGCAAAATTATTGCCAAAACTAGAAAAAGAAAAATAAGCTAATTAATTTAGTCAATAAAATCAATTATATAAACTAATTTTTTTTTTTTTATAATTTTTAAAATTTGATTATTGTCATTTTTCTGACATTATTCTATTTATATAAATTAATTATTTAATGACTGAAATAATAAAAGGAAAATGTGAAGCAACTTTGGAGTTAAGAAAACTCGTAGAGATGGTTGCTAAATCGAATTCTACTGTTCTTTTAAGGGGTGAAACAGGATGTGGAAAAGATGTAGTAGCTAGAGCTATTCATGAATCATCAAAAAGGACTGGTGAACTGGTAAATGTAAATTGTGCGGCAATACCATCTGAACTATTAGAGTCAGAACTATTTGGTCATGAAAAAGGAGCATTTACAGGGGCTGATTCTAAAAGAGAGGGAAGGTTTGAGGCATCACACGAAGGTACTTTATTTCTAGATGAAATTGGTGATATGCCAATGTCACTTCAAGCAAAATTACTTAGAGCAATTGAGTCAAGGCGAATTCAAAGAGTGGGTGGAAGAAAGGAAATCGAATTAAATTTGAGATTAATTTGTGCTACTCATCAGAATATAGAAAAAAAAATTGACGAGGGTCATTTTAGAGCTGATCTATTTTATAGAATAAATGTCTTCCCTATTGAAATTCCTACTTTAGCAGAGAGGAAAGAAGATATACCAGTTCTTGTAAGCCATATATTAGATGAATTAAAAAGTAATGGATCCGTTATTCCGATTATTGATAACTCTGGAATAAAAGCATTGCAGGAATATATATGGCCAGGTAACGTTAGAGAATTAAAAAATGTAATTGAGAGAGCAGCAATTATTTTTCCTAACAGTAATATAAGTTCAAAAAATATTAAAGAAAATCTGTTGAAGGTAAATTTACCTGACAATCATAAAGAAAAAGAGAAATTATGGGAGATGACTTCGAATCTTTCTAATATAGATGTAGAAAAGATTGAAGACTCTAATTCAATGCCACACCCTAATCATTACAAAAAATGGTTTGAGCTACTTGATAAGATCGACTTAAGACGTCATTTAAGTGATGTTGAGTTTAATTTAATTGAAGGGGCTTTGAAAAAAAGCAACGGTTCTGTAACAGAAGCATCGAAATGTCTGAAGATCAATAGAACAACATTAATTGAGAAGATGAAAAAATATTCTATTCCAAAGCTCGGAACTGATTAACTACCTAAATGCTTAATACCTTTTTGTTTAGCTATTTTCATTTGTTTCTGACGTTCTTCATATCTTTTAGTTTGCTTTTCTGACTTTTTCCCAGAGCATTTCGGGCATGAGACACCATCGATGAAATATTTTGACTCTTTTTCTTCTAATGTAATTGCTGATCTACAGGCAAAACACTGTAAATAATTTCCTTTTTCAAGTTTATCGTTTATTGAGACCCTTTCATCAAACACAAAACATTCTCCTACCCACATCTTTGTTTTATTTTTTGTTTTTTTTAAGTATTCAATGATTCCTCCCTCAAGTTGGAAAATATTTTTGAAACCTTTATTTATTAAATAATTACTTGCTTTTTCGCACCTTATTCCGCCTGTACAAAACATACCAATTTTTTTGTTCTCAAGTTTTTTTTTATTTCTTTCAATCCATTTTGGAAAATCTCGAAAGCTTTTAGTCTGGGTTTTTAGTGATGACTTAAATGAGCCAATTTCTGATTCGTAAATATTTCTGGTGTCTATAATTATAGAATCCTCCTCAACTATAAATCTATCCCATGAATCTGGATCGAGATATTTACCAGCAATTTTATCAGGATCAATATTTCTTTTTCCTAGCGTTACAATCTCTTTTTTTTCTTTTATTTTTAATCTTAAAAATGAATGATTATTAGTGATCTGACTCTTAAATTTAATATCTTGAGATATTATTTTCTTAATTAAGTTTCTAATCTTACCAAATTGATCATATTGTACTGAGAAGGATCCATTAATACCTTCTGCTCCAATAATGAATGTTCCTTTAATGTTAAATTGGTTCAGGTTTTGTGTTAGTCTATCTTTTATGTCACAAAGTTCTCTTAGATAGACAAATTTATAAAAGCTAGATACTATAAAATTTTCTTTATTATGCATGATTTATTTATTCAAAACTTTTTAAAAGCTTTTGTTGCGGTCGATCCAATTTCCTTAATTCCTATTTTAACAGTAATAACTCATGGTTTAAATACAAAAAAAATTATAAAGCTTGCGTTCCTTGTTTTTTTAATAACCTCATTTGTTTTAACTTTTTTCTCACTATACGGTAATTCTTTTTTAATTTTCATGGGTATATCAATAGCATCTTTTCAAATTGTTGGAGGTCTTTTTCTGCTAATCATTTCATATGAAATGGTTTTCGAAAAAAGAGTAAAGAGAAAAAAATCTTTAGCAAATGAACTAATTGACGAACAAGATATAAGCAATATAGCTGTTTTTCCAATATCAATTCCTTTAGTTGCAGGCCCATCAGCAATAACATTGTCCGTATTAATATCTGAAGATATCAATTATTCAGCAATTAATTTCTATACACAAATCTTTCCTTTAATCTTGACATTATTCTTGACTTCTTTAATTATCATTTTTTCAAATTCTTTTTTGCATTTTTTTAATAGAACTATTATCAATGTTTTGCAGAAAGTATTTGGATTAATTTTAGGTGCTCTAGCCGTAGAGTACTTTGTAAGTGGTATTGTTGAGTTATTATGAATGTAAAGTCACCTTGTATTGATAAATGTAAATTAAATCCCAAGAATAATTTATGTGATGGATGCTTCAGAACTGTTGAAGAAATTAGTAATTGGAAAAAATACTCTAAGAAACAAAAGCAAAATATCTTTAAGATTCTAAAACTAAGAAAATTAAAATACTTATGTTTGTTATTTTTTTTTATTTTTACCGATAGTTTTGCAAATAATATATGGATTGGAAAATGGGTGGCACTAGATAAGTGGCAATCTGAATTTAGTATAGAAATAATTAAAGATGGCACTGCAAGCACAAATTACGGCAATGGAGATACTGGACAATGGACTATTACTGACGGAAATCTAGAGATTAAATGGAAGTCAGGGCAAATAGACTATCTTTTTCGCGGAGTTATGGGATTCCAGAGAATTTCAAAAAAAAGAGGTGAAAGTTATACCTCTGGTTTAAGAAAATCACTTGACTAGCTTAAGAATTGGTTTTTTTAAATAATTTATTACGTTTCTAAGACTTCTTGAACTTGCGATCACATTATTCTGTGAAGTCAAAGTAAAAATACACTGATTTCTATAGTTTTTCTTTATTTCTAGACATGGACCAAGCTTGAATGATCTATGAATTGCAAAAACTGCATAACTTTTTTGAAAACTGATAGAATAATCTTTCCACTCACCAATTGATATTTTTTTTGAATATAATTCCATAATTTCATGAATTTCTTTTTTTTTAAACCTAATAATCTTTGATTTTTTTAAATTATTCATAAATATAAAATTGAAATTTAAATTTGATAGAATATAAATACATTAACTATATGATATTAAAGAATTTTGGAAAATAAATAAAAAAATGAGTGAAGAATTTATAAGAGAGGTTGATGAGGACCTTAAAGAGGAGAAGAGACTCAAACTTTGGAAGAAATTTCTTCCATATATTGTGAGTATCTCTTTGGGTATAATCTTGAGTACCACAGGTTTTGTTTTTTGGAAAGATTACACTATAAAGACTAAGCAACAATTAGGAGACGACTTTACTGCTGCAGTAGAATTGTTCAAAGAAGAAGATATTGATGCTGCCTTACTTGCGCTTGATAGAATAGAAGATAAAGGCTCAGATGGGTATGTAACAATGGCAAAGATTAAAAAAGCATCAATACTAATAGAAAAAGGAGAAATTGATAAAGGGCTTGAGATTTATTTAGATTTAGAAAGAAATGCAGTTGACCAATCATTTCGTGACATTGCTACCATTCTTTATGTCATGAATTCAATGGATTCGAAGAAGTCTGAAGATCTATTAGTTAAATTAGAACCTTTGGAAAACAGTATGATTTGGAAATTTTCTGCACTCGAACTAAAAGCTTTCATATATCTTCAAAGCAGTAAAAAAAAAGAAGCTTTGGAGACATTTGAATCAATTCTTTCACTGCCAAATAAGCCATCTTCTCTTGGATTAAGAGCCAAGAATATGGTTGACTTTCTTGGAAAGAAATAAATTGAAAATAGAAAAACTAATATCAGTAATTTTGACATTCTTTATTTTCTCTTGTTCATATTTTGATGAGAAAGAAGAAATTCTTCAAGGCAAAAGAGAAAATGTTTTTGAATTTGATGACGATATCATTATTAAATCAAATCAAAGAATCTATATAGATGACAGTGTGTTTGTAGATACTTGGACCCAACAATATCAAAATGAAAGAAATCATTTGTTTCATTTTAAAAGCAAACCAAAATTGAAGCTAAAGAAAAAAATAAGACTTAATGATATAGCTTTTGATAAAATTGATCATGTAACGATCCCAGTTTTTGATTTAAATAACGTATTTTATGCTGATAATGATTTTAACATTTATTGCACCAGTATAGAAAATGGGAAAGTTAATTGGAAGGTCAAATTAGATAATGAAAAGAAAGAGGCTTTGCCGTTTATAGGAGGGTTTGCTCTATACAAAAGAAACCTTCTTGTAACAACAGGTCTAGGTAATATTTATTCAATTAATGCAAGCAATGGTGAGGTTTTATGGAAAAAAAAACTTCTTGTTCAATTTTCAAGACCTCCATTAGTTTTTAATGAAAAGATAATTGTTATTTCTGATGACAACCAAACATTTTCTTTAAACTTAGAAAATGGTGACTTAATTTGGTCTCATGTTGGGAATTTAGAAGAGGTCTCTATTATCGGAGGCTCAAAGCCTGTTATACACAATAACATTGTGATTGTATCTTATTCATCTGGTGAAATTTATGCACTTGATCATTCAGATGGTACATTAATATGGTTTGATAACATTACATCAGGTAATTTTTTTAATAAATCATCATTGAATGATATACAATCTCCAATTTCTATTGTTGATAATAAAGTATTTGTACCTTCATTTTCAGATAAATTTATTGTTTATGAGCTTAATAACGGAAACAAAATATGGAACTTAAAACTATCATCAATTAATCCAATAGCAATTTCTGGAGGTTCTATATATTTAATTGATACTACCGGAAGGCTTTTATGTGTTGATATAAATAAAGGTAAGTTATTATGGGCAGTTCAATTGAAAATTTCAAAAGATGGTGAGGAGATAAGCTGGTACGGACCGTTATTGAGTTCTAACAAAATTCTTCTTAGTAATTCTGATGGTCAAGTTATATCAATATCTCCTTTTACTGGAAAATTATTAAGTAAACTTGATCTTTCAGAAGAGTTGGTCGCAAGCCCAATACATCTAGGAGAACAAGTTATTTTAATTTCTAAAAAAGGAACTCTTTATATATTGGGATAGAAATGTCAGCTAAAATTATCATCCTTGGCAAACCAAATGTAGGGAAGTCTTCTTTATTCAATGTTATCTTAAAAAAAAATATAGCTATTGTTGACGATTGTCCCGGTCTGACAAGAGATATCAGAAAAAAGAAAATAAGATTGTGGGATAGGTATTGTGAGTTGATAGATTCACCAGGTTTGTCGGGCTCTTCAAATACAACTGAAAAGAAAATTAGAGATAACACTATTGAATATTCAAAACTAGCAGATGTAATTGTGTTAGTTTTTGATGGTAGAGCAGACTTAGCGTCAGAGGATTTTGAAATAATATCTTTGTCCAGAAAATTTAACAAACCGATTTTGACGGTAATAAACAAAACCGAGGGAAAATTTTCGCAAAATATAATGGATTCCATAAATAATAAGGGATTATTTGAAGTTTTAGCGGTATCTGCAACTCACAATCAGTCAATTGATCAATTAAAATGGAAAATATATAACCTCATTAAAGATCTAGATTTCTCTGATAAAGATCAAAATAATTTTGATGATCTTTCTATTGCAATTGTAGGGAAGACAAATACTGGAAAATCAACAATTTTCAATTTGATAAATAAAAAGAAATTAGCTTTAACAGGTTCACAGCCAAATTTAACAAGAGATTCTGTAGAAACTAGTGCAAGAATTCATAATCTTAATTTTAAGATGTTCGATACAGCTGGATTTTCAAAAAAAAGTAGAGAAAAAGTTCAGAAATTATCAACAAACCAGACTCTGAAAAAAATTAGATTATGTAAAATTATTATAATCGTGTTTGATATTAATAATTACTTTGAAAAGATTAATTCGAAGATAGTGAGTCAAGTTTATTCTGAAAATAGATGTTATATTCTTTTAGTAAATAAAGTTGATAGTATAAAAGAATTGCAAAAAAAAGAAGTGCTAATACATATTCACGAGTTAAATCCACAATTAAATGGCGTGCCTGTATTGTTTGTTTCAGCAAAAGAGAATACTGGGTTCAAAACTTTACACTCTGTTATTTCTAAACAGTTAGAGTCATGGCACAAGAAAATTAAGACTAATAAATTAAATGACTGGTTATTAAAAGTGATGATAGAGAATCCACCACCATTAAAAAATGGGAGAATTGTGAAACTAAAATATATTTCTCAAGTAAGTACATCACCTCCAAAATTTAATATTTTTTCAAACTATCCAAGCTCTATAAATAATCAATACAAAAGATATATATCAAATAAATTAAAACGAAATTTTTTTTTAGACGGAATACCAATAAAGATATCATTCAGAAAAACAACTAATCCTTATGATAAAAATTAGCATTTATTTTATTTTACTTTTTTCTAATCTTGCTTTTGCAAATCAAGATGAGATGAACTTAATTGTTGAAAATTGTAAAGCGTGCCATAATTTAGATATTAATACCACTGATAAAATTCCCTCTTTAATGAGTTTGGAAAAAGATGAATTTATTAGATTAATGACTGTTTATAAAAATGATAAAGATAATAGTGTAATGAATAGAATTTCAAGAGTTCTTTCAAACCAAGATATACAAATTATAGCAGATTTAATTTATGATGAAAATTAAAGAAGATAGAAGAGCATTTATTTCAGACCTTATAGGTAGTTTGACATTCCTTATGCTTTCAAAAATATTTCTCTTTAAAAGATTAAATGCAAAGAAGAGACCGAGGATTATTATACTAGGTATGGGTATTGGAGGTTCCACTTGTCTAAGTTACCTCTCAAAATTATCCGATCTTATTGAAATCATAGTTATAGAAAAAAATAAAAAAATAAGAACCGGTCCATTATCAAATCTAGTAATCGGAGATATTTTAGATGAGGATTATATAATTTTTAAAGTTAATGAAAAAAAATATAAAACAGTAAGGTTTATTTATGATCATATAAAATTTATTGACTCAGATAATAAAAATATAATTCTCTCTGATGGTGTTAGATTGTATTTTGATTTTTTGATTTTATCACCTGGTATTGGCTATAAAGAAAATATTATCAATGGATATAGAACATCTGATAAAAACAACATACCTCACTGTTGGGATGGTGAAAGTAATATTTTAAATTTTAAAAAACGGTTATCTGAATTAGAAGATAATTCTCAGATAATAATATCAGCACCTGATTATCCATATCGTTGTCCACCTGCTCCTTATGAGAGGGCATCTTTAATTGCAAATTATAAAAAAAAAAAAAAAAAAAATGTAAAAATCTTAATACTTGATTCTAAAGATTCTTTCACAAAACAAGATAATTTCTTCAGAGAATGGGACTTAAATTGTAGAGATATTATTGAGTGGATTCCTAGAAGTAAGGGTGGAAGAGTTATTTTTTATGATCAACAAAATAGTTTGGTAAAAAATGATCAGGGTCAGACTTTTAAAAGTGATTTTATTCACATTATACCAGAACAAAAAGCAGCAAAAGTGATATCTGATTCAGATCTTATTGAAAGAGGAGAAGATTGGTGTGAAATAAATCCTGTATCTTTCGAACTTAATGGTCATAAAAATATCTATGCAGTTGGGGACTCAATTAATGCATGGTCTATGCCTAAGTCAGCTTTCTCAGCTAATAGTCAGGCAAAAGTATTGTCAATTAATTTAATTAATAAAATATTAGAAAAGGAGCTCATTGACCCTGTTTTTTTAAATACTTGTTATAGTTTTTCAAAGGAAGATAGGGCGTTTTCAATATCAGCGTGGTACAGATTAAACATTACAAAAGATAGAATAATATCATTAGGAAGTTCTGAAAGTAATACTAATTCAGATAGCTTGAATAGAAAATTAGAGGCAAAGCATGCATTTGGTTGGTATGAGACTATGGTTAAAGATCTTTTTATATAAATATTTTAAAATCTACAAACAAATTTGTACTACTTCTTTTGCAATAGTAGCTAATGAACCTTTCTTAAACTTTTCTTTCCCTGCTAACGACAATGACATCCCTAAATTTATTCTTTCAATTTCTACCATATAAGTTTCTATATTCAATTTTAAATTTTCCTCGCTCAAGGTTTTTAACATTGAACTTTTTGCATTTTCAAGAATACTAAATGTATTATGATAGGCTTTACCTATAGAGATATTTTTATTAGAGAGAAGAATTATTTTTGAGTTTTCAGAATTCCTTATCAACGGCTCTAGTTCTTTGATAATCCTCCAACAAGAGGAGAGATTTATTTCTAGAAGATTGTCCCATTCTTTGTGAGAAAAATTAGTCAAAGGTCTTAAGCCAAAAAACAATCCAATAACATTTATAATGAAATCAATTTTTTTGAACCTTGAATATATTGTATTAAGTAAATTATTTGAAAACTCTTTTGTTGTTACATCAGCTTGCAGGAAAGTTATATTTTTATTAATTATTTTTAGATTATCATACAATCTAGTTAATTTTTTTAATGATTTGCCATGAAGAATTAAATTAACATCTGATTTTGCTAACTCAACTGAAATTTGTTTACCTAAAACTCCTGTAGAACCAAAAATGATTCCGTTCTTTTTTAAGGCACTTTCCATATTATTATTTAGTAGGTTCTATTAATAATGATAGTTGAGATGGAAATACCCCTGCATCTTGGTCTATCAATTTAACAGGATAATCTCCACTAAAGTAATGATCTGTAAACATTGGTTTTTCCTTTCTTCTACCATCTTTATGACCTAATGCTTTATATACACCATCAAGAGTTACAAATCTTAGACTATCAACACCTATATAATCTTTTATCTGGTTAATAGTAAATTTTGACGCTAGTAATTCTTCTTTTGTGGGAGTATCGATTCCATAAAAGCATGGATACTTCACTGGAGGACTTGCTATTCTCATGTGAATTTTCCGTACACCACAGTTTCTTAACATTTCAACAATTTTAATAGAGGTTGTTCCTCTAACTATGGAGTCATCAATTAATGCAACATTCTTATTCTTAAATGAAGAGATGTTTGGATTGTGCTTCAGTTTTACGGAAAGATTTCTTACTGATATTGAGTCTTCAATGAAAGTTCTTCCAGTATAATGATTTCTAATTATACCTAACTCAAAAGGTCTGTTAATTTTTTCTGCATAGCCAAGTGCCGAAGCATTTCCAGAGTCTGGAATTGGAATTACTATATCGATAATATCATTATCACCTGTGTTTTCTTCAGCAAGTTGATGACCAATTTTTTTTCTAACGTCGTAGACATTTCTTCCTTCAAGGATACTATCGGGTCTTGAAAAATAAATATATTCAAAAAGACAAGGCTTTAAAAATGTTTTCTTAAACGGTTTCACAGAATCAATGTTATTGTTTTTAATTATTACTATTTCTCCCGGTTCAATATCTCTTATTAGATCAGCCCCGACTATATCCAATCCACAGCTTTCAGAACTGAATATAAAGGAATCATTCAGTTTTCCAAGGACAAGGGGTCTTATTCCAAACGGGTCTCTTATACCTATAATAGAATCATTAGTTAGTAAAACTAGAGAAAAGGCTCCTCTTATTGATTGTATAGCATATATAAGTCTTTCAATAAGATTTCCTTTTGATGTGGAGATTAAATGTAAAATTACCTCTGTATCAGATGTTGATTGAAAAATAGCTCCGTCTTTAATGAGTTTTTCTTTTAGTTGATTGGTATTTGTAAGGTTTCCATTATGGGCAATTGCTATCCCACCCATATTAATTTCAGAAAAAAGAGGTTGAACATTTTTAAGAGCCGATTCTCCTGTTGTGCCATAACGGTTATGTCCGATAGAAATTTTGCCGATAAGTTTTGAAATTATTTCTTTATTTGAGAACACATCTGAAACTTGACCCATACCTCTGTGAGCGAAAAACTTTTCTTCGTTGGATGTTACTATTCCAGCTGAATCTTGCCCTCTGTGTTGCAAAGCGTGAAGTCCAAGGGCAGTTAAATGCGCGGCATTTTCATGATTATACACTCCATATACACCACATTCATCTTTTGGTTTAAATTTTGGGACGAAATATTTCACTTTATTCTAAGTTATTTTCAATAATATTTTCTATATTTTTTCTTCCACTTTCGTTATAAATGTTTTCTTTATTATTACTATTATTTTTTATTCTTAGTTTTGAATCTATGCTTTTTTCAAACAGCAAATCTGACCTTTTTTTTAACTCATCACTCAAATATTTGGAATATTTATTGTCAATATTTAAAAACTTAAAAATGGCATGATTTGTTATCCTTACTATTGGGATGATTTTTGAGTTTTCTATAAAATCTATTTTTTTTCCTTGATAAAAATAATCAAAACAGAAAAAGCTTAGACTTATGATTAAATACCCTCTCAACATTCCAAATATGAATCCAAGAGTTTTATCTATTAGTCCGACATAACTGCCTTTGATATATTTTGAAAATTTTCTTGTTAAGAAAGAGAATACTAAAAAAACTGTTAAAAATACAATAAAATATGAAGCTCCAGTTGAAATCAGAATATTATTTATAAATTTATTCAAAAAGTTTATGAGGATTTTACCGTAAAGATAGGAAGCAGAGAATGAAAGCACCCAACCACTTATAGAAAGTAACTCTAAAGAAATTCCACGAAAAAATGCAAAGAATGCCGAAATAAGGATTATTAATAAAATTATTATATCAAACATAATCACTAAGCACTTTCATTATCTATGCCTTTGATAAAGTTATTAAGGGTCATTTTTTTTGTATTATTAATTTTTTTTGCATTCCCGTACCAATCAATCCTTCCATTCTTCAAAAAAGCTACATAATCAGCAAATTCATAAACACTCTCCATATCATGAGTAACTGTAATCGTTGTGATCTTTTTTCCTCTGACTAACTCTTTAATTAATAAATTTATTTGTCTTGCGATAATAGGGTCGAGTCCAGTAGTTGGTTCGTCTAGGATCAAAACTTCTGGTTTCTTTAAAATTGCTCTTGCAAGTCCCACTCGCTTTTGCATTCCAACTGATAATTCTGATGGATATTTATCTAAAACAGATTTTGGCAAACCTACTTCATCAAGTATTTTTGTGAAACGATTTTGTTTGCAAGCAAATTTAAGGTTTTCTTTGATATTTAGACTATCTAATAAAGCAGAATTTTGAAACAAGATTCCAAACTTTGACATATAACTCATTTTATTTTTGTAACTTAGTTCTTTGATGTTCGAGAAATTTCCAAAACTTACCTTACCTTTATCATAATTAATTAATCCAATAATACATCTTGTTAAAATAGACTTACCTGAGCCAGACTCACCGATTATTGAAAGAGACTCTGATTCGAAAATATCTAAGTTAAGATTCTTCAAAACAATTTTCTTCTGAAACTTTTTTTCAAGACTTTTGACACTTATTTTAATTTTCCTCATAACTTAAAAAAGAAAGATGTAATAATATAATTCATAAGCAAGATTAATATCGATGACGATACAACAGAATAAGTTGTTGATTGACCTACTCCTTGAGCTCCACCTTTAGCATTAAATCCATGATAACATCCCATAAATGTGATCAAGAATCCAAAGACACTTGCTTTAACTAATCCTGAAAAAACATCTATAAATTGAACAAAATTAAATGTATTTTGTAGATAAACAGTTGGGTTAAAATTTAAAAGATTAACACAAATTAGATATCCACCCATTACTCCAATAATATCACCAATAAAAACAAGGATTGGAAGAGAAATTATTCCAGCAAGAATTCTTGGTATAATAAGGTAATTAAAAGGATTTGTTGATAAGGTCTTCAATGCGTCAATTTGTTCTGTAACTTTCATTGTTCCGATTTCAGCCGCAATAGCAGCACCAGATCTACCTGCAACCATAAGTCCAGCTAAAACTGGAGCAAGTTCTCTTGTAATTGATAGAACTACGACATTTGGTATTGCACTTTCCGCGGAAAACCTTGAGAAACCTGTATAAGATTGAAGGGCTAGAACCATTCCAGTAAAAATAGATGTCAAACCAACTACAGGGAGAGAATTAAATCCTATTTTAACGCACTGTTTTAAAAATATATCTAAGTAGAATTTTTCCGTTAGAGAAAATTTTAAACAATCTAAGAAGAAATCTACTATTTCTCCAATTTTGCAAAAAAAAGAGAAGAAAAGTTCAAAAACTCTTTTCATCAAAGCAAAAAAATTAAAGAGTAATCTATTCATTACTTAGCCAATATATTGTTTTTTTTGTAATAAACCAATATTATTTAAATATCATACCCCATAAGTCTTAAGATATTTTGTTTTGAAGCTTAATTATTGAAATTATTATCAGCAAGATCGGAAAACTTTGTCCAGCTTGGATTGAAATGTAATTTAACTTTTGAGATTGGTCCATGTCTATGTTTTGCAATTATTGCTTCTGCAATGTTGTGAACTTTCTCCATCTTATTGGTCCACATCTCATGTTTATCTGTACCCTCTGGAGGCTCTGTTCTAGCTAGATAATATTCCTCTCTATATAAAAAAACTACTAAATCAGCGTCTTGTTCAATTGCTCCTGATTCTCTTAGGTCTGCTAATTGTGGTCGTTTTTCTTCCCTATCTTCAACTTTTCTTGAAAGTTGGGATAAGGCTATCACTGGAATATCTAGTTCCTTTGCTATAGCTTTAAGACCTCTTGTTATATCTGAGATTTCTTGAACTCGGTTATCATTTGATTTTTTGAAATCACCATTAACTAGCTGTAGATAATCAAGAATAATCAAATCAACACCGAATTTTCTTTTTAGTCTTCGAGCTCTAGTTCTAATTGATGAAATAGTAAGAGCAGGTGAGTCATCAATGTAAAGATTTAATTTTTTTAAACTTTCACTAGATTCTAATAATTTACTAAAATCTTTTTTGGACAAATTCCCTGTTCTAATATTTTCAGAGGATAATTCCGCAAGTTCTCCTAGTAGCCTTGTTGCAAGTTGTTCAGATGACATTTCCAAAGAAAAAAAAAGTACATTTTTTTTATGTTTATCATTATGATTCTCAGATATGTTAGATGCTATATTCGTAGCAAAAGCAGTTTTACCCATCGAAGGTCTCCCTGCAATAATTATTAAATCTGATTTATGTAGTCCTCCAATTTTTTTATCAAAGTCTTTCAAACCTGTCTTTAAACCAATAACCTCATCACTTTTTTTGAAAGCCTTTTCTGCATAGTCTAATGTTCTAACCATAATATCTTCAAAATCTCTGGGCCCATTCCCTACCTCATTATTTTGAGTTAGATTAAATAGGTTTTGCTCAGTTTTTTCTATTAGATTTATAGATTGGTTTTCTTCACTATTTTGGTAAGAGTCATTTATTAATGAAGTACCTAGGTCAATTAACTTTCTTCTTAAAAATAAATCATGGATTAACTCACCATATTGTTTTGAGTTTATTATACTCACTGTATTTTCACAGAGTTTGACTAGATAAGTTATCCCCCCGTTCTTTATAAATTCTTCATTTCCGTCAAGTTGAGCTTTTACTGTATTTAAATCAGCTATTTGTTCGTTAGTTATCAGTTTTTTGATTGACTCAAAGATTATTCTATTAATTTTGCTAGAAAAAAAATCCGGTTCTAAAAATTCTTCAACCTTTTCATAAGCTAAATTATTGGAGAGTATAGCACCTAAAAGAGCTTGTTCAGCTCCAACATTAACTGGGACATCTCTTATAAGACTTATATTTTTTGAAGAATCAAATTTAGTTAGTTGATTAGTTTCAGAACTTGACATCGTTGTATAATATCAAATGCTTTTATTTAAGCATCAATTATTTGCCTGTTAATTAAGTGGATAACGAGTATAACTTTTTAAAAATTGGAAAAATATAGACTGCTTAGGTACATTAAATAGATAGTTAAGAAAACAAAAGCAATACTAGTGCCTATTATAATCCTTTTATACATTAAAATTGTAAAAAGAATTGCTGATAAACTTAGAAAAATCACATCGTTTGAGAGAATCTCTTTATTGTATGAAAATGAATTAAAAAGCGATGTAAAACCCAATATCAAAAAAAGATTATATATATTTGAACCTATTATGTTTCCTATAATAATGTTTGATTTACCTTTTTTGGCAGCAGTAATTGATGTGGCTATTTCTGGTAAAGAGGTTCCAAGAGCAATTATAGTTAATCCTATAAATGAATCAGATATATTAAGAATATTAGATATTGAAATTGCCGAGTCAACTGTTACATCAGCTCCCAAAAGAGTGACACTTATAGATAATATAGATACTGGCAGACCGTAAAGTAAAGGTTTATCAAATGAGACTTTTGAAAAGAAGTCATCTTCTAATGCTATCTCGTTTTTATTTCCTGCATCAGACTTTTGGATGCTTTTGTATAAATAAGAAATAAAAAGGAAGATAAATAGAAGACCGTAATTTCTATTTAAAAATGCAAATAAAAAAATAATTAAAAAAAGCAAATGAGAAAAAAGATGAAATGAAAGATCAAAATTTGAGATTTTTATAAATTTTAACTTGGCAGTAAATCCAGCTGCACAAGTAACAAGAAATATATTTGCAATATTTGAGCCTATAACATTACCAACTGAAATATCTGGAGAACCTTTTATAACTGCATCGATGGAAACTACAAGTTCACAAAGTGATGTTCCAAAACCTACAACTATTAATCCTATAAAAAATTCAGAAACATTAAATTTCTTTCCAATTGCTATAGAACTCGAGATTAGAATATCTGCTCCTTTTACAACTAGCAGAAGGCCAAAGATAAGAGATATTATGCTCAAAAGCATTTTTTAGTCATTAATGAAGTGTTTAGCAAATATTAAATTACAATATAATTTATTTTCTTTAATTAAGTAACATCTATTTTTACTAATAATTAATGTTTTTGGACTTCAAATTACGAGAGGTATAATTGATTGCTTTAATTTTCAGATATTATTTAGAATCATTATTATTTTTGTCGAGAATTGAGACCTCTTCTTTTTTCTTTAAATCCATAGTACTTTTACTTTTAATTTCTTCTTTCTGCTCTTTAGCATCTGTAGGCTTTTCATCTTCAGAATCTTTAGAAGATTTGGTGTTATTAGGTTCGATTTTGGTTTTATCCTCAGAAGCTTTAATGTTCTCTGATTCTTTTGATTCTAATTTGGTTTCTTCTTTATTTTTCTTACTTACATTTTCAAGATCAATTTTTTGTTGATTGGCATTTTGCTCTGAAGTAGCAACATTAATCTTTAAATTACAACCTACATCGGCATGTAATTTGATATTTAATTCATATATGCCAATCTTTTTGATTGAGGAATGTAAATTTATATTGGATGGCTTGATATCAAGTTTTTTTTCATTAAAATAATTTGCAATATCTTTTGGAGATACTGAACCATAAAGTTGGCCATTATCACTAGCGTTTCTTATAAATATTATTTCTTTTTTTTCAATTTTCTTTAAAATTTCTTTAGATTCTTCAACAATTTTTGTATTTTTTTCAATTAAGTCATTTTTAATCTTTAGAAATTTCTCTTTATTTTCTTTATTGGCTCTCAAAGCTTTTTTTTGTGGGATTAGAAAATTACGAGCATACCCGTTTTTAACTTTAACTATGTCTCCTATTTGGCCTAATCTATCAAATGTTTCTAGTAAAATAACTTCCATTTTATACTTTTTTTCTTATTTTTTTTTTTAAATTTTCAAAATAACCAACAAATAATATTATAAGTAAAAGAACATACCCTAAAAAGATAAAAAGTAAAAATATTATTAAAAATTTTAAGAAAATATTTATTTTAACTTTCTTGAAATAATTATTAAACGAATTATAACCCTCTAAAATATAGCAAAAAGACATAAATATTATAGAATTAATTATAGTTACAAATTCAGGTGAATTTGTATCAAGTAGGCTAGAAAATATTATTAATATTAGATAAGAGAATGAAAACCATAATGGTGTTGTAAATCCATCTAAATTTATTATTTGAATTTGATTGATACCCAATTTTTTAATAAGAATTTTTGCTAATATATAATTAAAGCTAAACGTAATAAAAAAAATCAAAGAATTTACTGAAGGAAGAATTAACATAAAGATTTGAATTAATTTATCTATTTCTGAATTTTTCTGCATATTATAATTCGAGATTATTTGTTCAATTGTTTTTTTAATAAAGGACTGAAGTTCCTTTTGAGCCAGATCATTAAAAAAAAATGAATAAAGCAAAGTGAATGATACTAAAAAAAATATATTTAATGACGCAATTAAGTTAGATGAGTCAAGTTTTATCTTTTTAGCTAAATAACATGAACCTAAAAATAACGATGTAATAAGTGCAATAATTAAATGAAATATTATTAGTTGTTTTTGAAGGAAATTTTCAGAAAATGTATTTATTGAAATTAATAAAAATAACGAAAAAGTTATAGATAATAATAAATGTCTAAATTTTATAACTAGTCCCAAAAATAAGAAAGGAAGAGGGGTGAAAACTGAGTATATTTGAGGAGATATTCTAGCTAATAAGAGTTCAGAGGTTATTATAAGTAGTGTGGAATAGAAAACTATTAAAGTTGAGGGGTTTCTATTCAAAGATAGTGTCATTAATTAGAGACGTATGGGAGTAAAGCAAGGTATCTAGCTCTTTTGATGGCAGAGGACAATTCTTTCTGTTTTTTTGTAGATACTTGTGTAACTCTACTAGGTAAAATCTTACCTTTTTCTGTAGTATATCTTCTCAAAAGATTTAAATTTTTATAGTCAACCTTTGGAGCATCTTTTCCTGATAATGGACATGATTTTGAAAAAATGATTCTAGATGATGTATTATCGAAAACTTTATTTCTCATAATTCCTCCTAATTTTATTTTGTCTCATTTAGCAATGTAGATTCTTTTTCAACCTCTTTGATTTTGATAGTCAAAAAACGCAAAAAACTTAAATCTTGCTTAACTTTTGTATTAAATGCGTCAAATATTTTGACATCACATTCACAATTGATCATGTAATAATAACCTTTTGAGTTTTTCTTTATTTTATAAGCAAGGTCTCTTAATCCCCATGACTCTTTTTTTAGAACTTTTCCACCACCTTTTTTAATTAATTCTAGTGAGTCTTCAAACTTGTCTTCAGCGGATTTTTGTGATAGTTGACCACTAAAAATAAACACATTCTCATATAGCATAATGGCTCCTTCTGGATAAACTTAATAAGAGTTCAGCTATTTAATTTTATTTAAATAGCAAGGTTAATTATTTAGTATATAACATTATAATAAATTTTTACGCAACAAAAAAAACATATGTCAAAAAAAATTGTTATTGTTTTTCCAGGCCAAGGTTCTCAGTTTGTGGGAATGGGAATGGAACTGTACAAAAAACACCATATTGCTAGACAAGTTTTTGAAGAGGTTGACGACACTTTAAACTACAAATTGTCAAAGTTAATATTTGAGGGACCAGATGATCAATTAACTTTTACGCCAAATACTCAACCAGCAATGATGACAGTGAGCATGGCTCTTGTAAGAGTTATAGAGTATGAAAGTAAAAAAAAAATTTTTGATTTTACAGAAACTTTTTTAGGACATTCGCTAGGTGAATATTCCGCTTTATGTAGTTTAAATGTTTTAAGCCTAAGTGATACAGCTAGGATTCTAAGAAAGAGAGGCGAGGCTATGCAAAATTCTGTTGAAAACATCAAAACAAAAATGGTTGCTGTTATTGGATTAGATATTCTCGAGATTGAGAAAATAATAATTGCAAACAAACTTCCTGTTAATGAAATCTGTGAAATTGCTAATGACAACTGTCCTGGTCAAGTTATTCTATCTGGAACACAAAAGGGCGTTGAGTTTATTTCAAATCTTTTAAGAAAAAATGGTGCAAGAAGTTTAGTTGATTTAAAAGTAAGTGCACCATTTCATTGTAGCTTAATGAGAAATGCATCTGTTGTGATGAAAGAAACCTTAAACTCTTTAGAATTTAATAAACTAGAATCAAAATTTATAAGTAATGTAACAGCAAATTTTGAGGATAATCCAGAAACAATCAAAGAATTGTTAATTAGACAGGTTTTTAGTAAAGTTAGATGGAGGGAAAGTATTATTAAGTCAACACAAAAAATTAATTCAATCACTGAAATAGGTGCTGGAAAAATTTTAACAGGGATGAATAAAAGAATTGATAAAAATTTTAATTTGCTAAATATTTCAAATTTAGAGCAAATAGAAATTTTTTTTAGAGAATTTAAGGAAATTCTGTGAAAAAAGTATTAATTACAGGTGCAACTGGAGGGATTGGTGAAGCTATATGTGCTTTGTTATTAAAAGATTATGAAGTCTTTGTAATTGGAAGAAATCAATCAAAAATAAGGAATCTTTGTAATAAATATAAAAATATCAAAGGATATTTTTTTTGTGACTTGGGGAAACCTGATGAAATAAATAATGTCATTGCTGAAATGAATAAAAGATCTATTGATGTCGATATTCTTATCAATAATGCTGGGATTACTAATGATTCATTATTTTTAAGAATGGACATAGATAAATGGAGGAATGTAATAGAGACAAACCTTAGTTCAAATTTTATTTTATCAAATGCAGTGTCGAAGCATATGATTAAGAAAAAGTGGGGAAGAATTATAAATATTACTTCGGTAGTTGGTCATACAGGAAATTTTGGACAAGCTAATTATAGTGCATCTAAAGCAGGTATAATTGGTATGTCTAAGTCAGTTGCTATGGAGTTAGCAAAAAGAAATATTACTGTAAATTGTATTTCACCAGGTTTCATAGAAACATCAATGACAGCTGTATTATCAGATCAACAGCGTGAAGCTTTGATTGATAAAATCCCTATGGGTGAGATTGGATCTGCAAAAGATGTTGCTTATTGTGTAGAATTTTTGGTATCTGAAAAGTCGAAATACATTACAGGTCAAACCATACATGTAAACGGAGGTTTGGCTATGTTATAATGTATTTGATTTAAAAAAAAAATCATTTATTAATATATGAGATATAACTTTAATGAGAAGGAAGATTTATGAGTGATATAGCAGAGAGAGTAAAGAAGATTGTAGTAGAACATCTTGGCGTTGAAAAGGGTAAAGTAGTTGATGCTGCCAGTTTTGTTGACGATCTTGGGGCGGATAGTCTGGATACGGTTGAACTTGTTATGGCTTTTGAAGAAGAATTCAATATTGAAATACCTGATGATGTTGCGGAGAAAATCACAACAATTAAAGAAGCAATCGAGCACATAGAAAATTCTCAAAATTAGAATGAGGAGAGTGGTAGTTACAGGAATTGGTATGTGTACTCCACTTGGGTTTGGAACCAACCATTGTTGGAATAATTTAATCTCATCAAAGTCCGGAATAAGGAAACTTTCTGGATTTGAAACAGAAGATCTTAAATCAAAGATTGGTGGACAAATAGTCAGAGAAGGAGATGAAGCACTTTTTCCAGAAAATGTTATTGAGCAAAAAGATAAAAAAAAAATAGAACCTTTTATAGAGTATGCACTTATCGCGTCTAAAGAAGCAATATCGGACTCTGGGTGGGAACCCAAAAAAGATAATGACTCCAATAGAACTGGAGTAATGGTTGGCTCTGGAATTGGAGGGCTCGACGGTATTAGAAAAAGCGCAGAAAATTTGAATGAAAGTCCGAGAAGAATTTCTCCTTTTTTCATTCCTTCTTGCCTTATTAATTTAGCCAGTGGACATATTTCAATAAAATATAATTTTAAAGGCCCAAATCATTCGGTTGTGACTGCATGTGCATCTGGAGCACATGCTATTGGGGATTCTTTTAGAATAATATCACAAGGAGATGCAGATGTTATGGTATCAGGAGGAACTGAGTCAGCATGTACTAGGTTTGGAATTGCAGGATTTTGCGCCATGAGAGCATTATCAACTAATTTTAATGATCAGCCCGAGAAAGCCTCAAGGCCATGGGACAAAAATAGAGATGGATTTGTTCTTTCGGAGGGGGCTGGAATGGTCGTTCTAGAAGAATTGGAACATGCAAAAGAAAGGTCAGCAAAAATTTATGCAGAAGTAATCGGTTATGGTTTATCTGGAGATGCATATCATCCAACTGCTCCTGCGTCAGATGGTAATGGTGGTTTAAGAGCTATGAAGATGGCTCTCAAAAATGCAAGAATTAATTCCCAAGATATTGATTATATCAATGCGCATGGAACATCAACACCATTGGGTGATGAGATTGAATTTAATTCTGTTAAAAATTTATTCTCCAATAATACAAAAGACCTGTTAATGTCATCCACAAAGTCCTCAACCGGTCACCTTTTAGGTGCATCTGGAGCTATTGAGGCTATTTTTTCAATTTTATCTATAAGAGATGGCATTGCTCCTCCAACCTTGAATCTAGAAGACTTATCAGATAACTGTAATGGAATAAATCTAGTACCTAAGGAAAGTATTAAGAAGGAAATTAATAAAGTATTATCAAATTCATTTGGTTTTGGAGGGACTAACGTTTCACTAATTTTTAAAAAAATTTAGAAAGTGACCAGACACGTTATTTTTTTTTTAATTATCTTTGTTAATCTCAATTTCTTTCTATTTTTCCAAAAAAAAGAGATTATAGATGAAGTTAGAATTATCATTGAACCAGGAATGCAATTAAACGAGATTTCTGATATTCTTTTTAAAAATGGTTTACTAAAAGATAAATTTACTTTTAATTTATGGGTTAGAATAAATAATTTGGAGAGAAATTTAAAATTTGGTGAATATTTATTTGATAAAGAAGTTTCTCCAAATCTAATTTTAAGAAAACTCAAAGAAGGAAAATCGTTAAACAGAAAAATTACAATAGTTGAAGGTACATCTAAAGTAGATTTATTAAATATTTTAAATGGCTTGGATAGTAATATAACTTTGAATCAAGAGGATATTCCTAATTACATAGTTGCTAATACATATTTTTATCAAGTTTCAGAAAATCCTAAAGATATTTTAAAAAACATTCAAAAAGAAAGTAATGATATTTCTAGGAAAATTTGGGAAGAAAGGGATCTCTCAATTCCATTAAAGAATATTAATGAGTTATTTATTCTTGCTTCAATTATTGAAAAAGAAACATTTCTAGACGAAGAAAAACCAATAATTTCTGGTGTTTTTTATAATAGATTTAAAAAAAATATGAAACTTCAATCTGATCCAACAGTTGTGTATGCTATAACTCTAGGAAAAAGAAAAATGGGTAGAAAACTTCTAAGGAAAGATCTTAAATTTGAATCAAAATTCAATACTTATATCAATAAAGGTCTTCCACCTTCTCCTATATGTATTCCAGGAATAGAGTCCTTAATAGGTGCATCAAGACCATTTAAAAGCAATTACTTATATTTTGTTTCTAAAAATAAAAAAAATGAAGGACATGTTTTTTCAGTAAATTATAAAGATCATCTTGATAGTATTAGATCTATTAAAAAGAATTTAAAAAATAATGAATAATAAAGAAACTAGAAAAGGTTTGATGCTAGTTCTATCATCGCCATCAGGTGCAGGAAAAACATCGATCTGTAAAAAAATTATTAGTTTAGATAAAGAAATTTCGATGTCAGTCTCTTGTACTACCAGACCAAAAAGAAAAAGTGAGAAAGAAGGTATAGATTATTTTTTTACTTCAAATAAAAAATTTGAAAATTTAAGAAATAAAAACTATTTTATTGAGTATGCCAACGTATTTGATCATTGGTATGGGACTCCAAAAACATTTGTTGAAGAAAAATTGCAGAATGGTCAAGATGTAATCTTTGATATTGATTGGCAAGGTGCCCAAAAGTTATCAGACTATTCAAAAAATGATGTTGTATCTGTTTTCATCCTACCTCCAAGTAATGAAATTCTTTTTAAAAGGTTGAAGAAGAGAGCTGAGGATAGTAGTGAGATTGTCAGTAAGAGAATGAGCAAAGCTAAATCTGAGATGAGCCACTGGATTGAATATGATTACGTCCTAATAAATAGGAATCTGGAGGCCTGCTCGTCTGAAGTTTTAAATATTTTAAATACCGAAAGAAAGAGAAGAAGTAGACAAAAGTTTATATTTGATTTTATTCAACAATTATTGGATTAGAGAATTTGCCAATTTAACATAATCAGAGGGTTTGATTTCTTGTGGTCTCGACACAGGGTTAATGCCACATTCTAGAATTTTCTTATAAACCTCTTCATCTAGATTTTTTAGATTATTTTTAATTGTTTTTCTTCTTTGTTGGAATGACATTTTAAGGATTTTATCTAATTTTTCGTATTTCAATCCAATGTCCTTTTTTGGTTTGATTTGTATAACAGAAGATTCAACTTTTGGTTTTGGATAAAAATTATCTGCAGTAACATCAAATTCTTTTTTTACAAAGGCATGTAGTTGCAGTAAAACAGATACTCTTCCATATGAAGAACTGGATACTTTTGCAGATAACCTTTCTGCAACTTCTTTCTGGACCATTAGAATCATAGAATCAATAATATCAAAATGTCGAATTAATTTAATAATTAAAGTGGTTGCGATATTATAAGGAAGATTTGCTATTATAAGAATTTTGTTAAAATTAAATCTGTTAAAATCTACCTTGAGCACATCATCATTTATGATTAAAAGATTTTTTGCATACTTTTCCTGAATTTGAAATAAATATGGTTTTAGACGTTTGTCCTTTTCAATTGCAATTAATTTTTTTGGCCTCTTCTCAAGAATAAGTTTTGTTAGGGCTCCTTGACCCGGACCAACTTCAATTACAAATTTATCTTTAATCTCTCTTATTGATGTAATCTTTTGAAGAATATTCTTATTTTTTAGAAAATGTTGTCCTAGACTTTTTTTAAAAAAAAACGACATATCTAAGCAAATTTTTTTAGAAAATTAAATGATGCAACTAAACTCTCTATATTTGCAATATTCTTTTTAGCTATATCGAAGGCAGGACCATGATCTGGAGAGACCCTTAAGAAGGGAAGCCCACCAGTAACATTGATTGAATTATTAAAGTCAAGAGTTTTTACTGGAATCAATCCTTGATCATGATAAAAGCAGAGAATACCATCAAAGTTTTTCCTAATTGATTTGTGAAAGCAAGAATCACTGCTTAGTGGTCCAATAATTTTTATGTTTGAATTCTTACATTTTTCTAAGACAGGTTTTAAGATTTTTAATTCTTCATCACCAATGAGCCCACCTTCTCCAGCATGAGGATTGATACTGGTAATTCCAATTTTAGGTGACTTTTTTCTCCAGATTCTTGAAAGCGAGTTCTTAAATGACAAAATCTTTTCAAAAATAATTCTTTTGTTAATTGTACAATGAATTTCTCTAAAAGGAATATGAGTAGTTATTAATCCTACAATTAGATTTTGACCATCATCGACAGGTTTTGTTGTAGATAAAATCATTATCTCAGAAAACTTCTTTCCACTTTTCTTTTTGGTTAAATACGAAAGATATTCTGTTTGACCATTAAAGTTAAACTTAGCTTTTTTTAAAGTTTTTTTACAAACCGGAAGCGTTAATATTCCTGACGCTTCTTTATTCAAAACCAACTTTAATGCCTGATCAATTGACTGAAGTATAAATTTACTATTTTTCTTATTTGGAGTTCCTAAGACTGGATTTATATTGGCTTTCAAATCTAAAACAGGTAAGGATATTCTAAAAATCTTAGAAATATTCTGTCCTGCATAAACTTCTTGAAAATTAGCTTGCAAACTAAAACTTTGATTAATTTTTTCTAATTTTGCAAGATCGTCAATCAAAATGAAGGGAGGAATATTAAAAACCTTTCTTTTCAGCCAAGTTTTTATAATTATTTCAGATGAAATACCAGACGGTTCTCCCATAGTTACAATAAAAGGTTTTTTTAATTTCATTTGTTAAAAAATTTAATATTTGTACTTTTTCTTATATTAGATAAGTAGGTATTAGTTAATTGATTAAATTTTTTGGAAAAAGCTCTTCTTTCAATTGTTTCTCTTGAGATGTGATTGATGTCAGATTCATTCTTTTTACATAAATAAAGTAAATTATACTCTCCGTCTAAGTCAAATATATCCGTAAAAGTATTTTCTTTAGTGAGTTCTATTTTGCTTAAGAAAGTTTCTGATATATCTTTAGCAACCATATCTTGAATTTTTAAAAACTTTATTTCATTATTAAAGTTCTCCACACTAACACTATTACAATTAATGTCTGACTTGGTAAGTTGTTCAATATTTTTTTTGTTAAATGAGGAAAATTTTAAAAAAGAATATTTAGCTCCTTCATTACCAAACTTTCTCTTTTTATTTAATTTTAAGATTTTTAAGCCATTATTAATTTTTATATTTGTCTTTATTTCGCCTAAACCCATATCTTTAAGAATATTTTTAGTAACATCATCTAAATTATCTTCAATTATCCAACTAGATTTATTTCCTTGAGGATTTGTGTCACTAAATTTACTTGCTAAAAGTTCAAATGATGTTCCTGAATCAAGAAGTGATAGAACAGTATCCATTTTTTTTTTAGATACCTCAGAATCGTTAGTAGTATCATTTAAAAACACAATTTCTGAGTAGTTATATTCAGTTTTACCAATCTTATTCTTATAATTATTTATTATTGCATCTATATCAGCTGAATTTATTGTAATTTTAGAGGCAAACATTTGTTGAGATAGTTTCTTCCATAAAAGTTCGTTTTTTAACTGTTCTAAAACTATTTCAGAATCAATAGTCTCACTTGCTAAGAATTTTTTAAAATCTTCAAACTCTTTCACTGGAAAACTATAAATAACAGACGCGAGTTCCTTCACTTCATTTTCATCGGCAGAAATATCTGCCTTTTTAGCTTCAATTTTTTTTAGCTTCTCAATTATTAAGAGTTCAAGCACTCTATCTCTTACAGAATCTCGATTCTTTATGTTATCATCAAGTTTTAAAGATTTTAGAACAAGCTTTATTCTTTCAGAGAGATCGTAGGTTGTAATTGCTTCCGAATCTACAGAGGCAATAATTCCCTCAAACTTCTCTTCTGCAATAGATGAGTCATAATTGAGAAAAAATATGAAAAACAAAGGAACTAGAGCTTTTTTAAATATCATTTTCCATAATTTCTTTGAGAGAAAAAAGAAAGAGAAAGCTGTTAGAGGTAGGGTTTTCTGGATTGTGTGTGTATTGTCTTCTCCAGTTAAATGAAACTCCAAGGCACTCGTCTTCATATTTAATTTTAGCGTTAATATCATGAAATTTTACTTTATTTTTTTTATCAAATGTAGACGATGTAGTAAAGCTCCAGAATTCTGAAAAATTTTGAGTGAATGATAATGTAAATTGGTTCTTTGCTTCGATTAAGTTTGTTCCATCAAAATCTAATACAGCTGGTGCATTTATATTTTGAATACCTAAATACATTTCTTTGACATTAAACATTAATTTTGAGTATGCATTGTTTATAGAAAAGTTATCTTTATTTAATGATATGAAAGACTCAACGGTTAAAAAATCACTAGGTGTTATTTCAATATTTGCTAGAATATCTGAAAACCTATCATTAATTCCAGAATTCTTGGGAAAATATTTATGTTTTTCTAACTGATAACTTTGTGCCAATCCAATTTTGCTTGATTTTTTATTAAAATTAGATTGTTTTAAAAACGAAAGCCCGTAGTCAAATCTGCTTATGTTGTCAGACCTATCATTACCCGACAATCTATTTACGTTAAAAAGATCAAAAAAATCTAAGTAGAAATTGTTTATATTACTTTCATCAGGTATTCCTCTATTGAATGCATTGGAGTGGCTCTTAACATATAAGAATTGAGGCTTTATTATAGTTTTATAATTTTTTGAAGTTTTTATATATGGTTTTGTTACTTCAACTGAAATTTGAGGATAAAAAATTGATTTAATTTCACTAAACTCAAAATTCCCTTTTTTGGGGTTGTCGAATTTTTCAATATGGTAAATACCAGCATTAAGATGAATTCCAAAATTTATCAATGTTCCATCTTCAAATAAAGCTGGGTACAGTATATTTTGATTAATAAAAAACTTTTTAGTTTCATTACCCTCAGTTCTTTTCAAATTTATAATTTCACCGCGCGTTTCAAAATTAAAAAAATTTAATTTTTTATCCGAATTAAGATCAAATTTCAATCTTGGGAGAATTTTAGGCACCGCTTTCTGATTTATATCTCTTCTTAGATCTTGAAATAAGTAAGATTCAAATGAGTAGTAATTATGATTTCTTAAATTTCTTATTTTTAGATAAGAACTAAGAGTATCTTTGTAGCCATAGTTATATGTGTTAAGGTAATGTCGATCTGCTGTTCTATGAACTTGATAGTCTAAATATGAATTATCACTTAAATCAAATTTCCCAGTTGATTTGATATGACCTCTTTTTTTGTCTTCCTTAATACTA
>CACFLM010000001.1:10000-78118 GCA_902567145.1 uncultured Alphaproteobacteria bacterium | reverse complement strand
GCAGACATAAAATCAGAGAAAGTAACCCTAGGAAAATCAGCATCACTAGAAGGTTCAATTATCTCTGAACTAGTTGTAATTTCTGGAAATTATCAAGGAAAAATAAAAGCTGATTCAGTCTGGCTTACTGATTCTTCTGTAATAACAGGAGAAATAAATTATAAGTCACTTCAAATGGATAGAGGGGCAGCTCTAAATTGTAAAATTATTCATAATTGGGATGAAAAAAAGTTAAAAAATAAAAAGAATTCTGAAGATGAAAATTCAGAAAATTAAGAGTTTCAGGAGATAAGAAATGAGCGATATAACTTATATTAATAAAAATCTTTTAATGGAGGGCTCTTTAGAGTCAAAGGATGGACAGGTAGTTATAGCAGGAAATTTTAAGGGCAACATAGTGGCGCGTTCAGTCATAATAGAAACTACTGCATTATTTAACGGCAACATAAATGCTGAACATCTTAAAGTTGAAGGAAGAGTTGATGGGGATATCACTGCAGATCTTCTTGAAGTTTCAAATAGTGGGGTAATTGACGGAAAATTAAAAACAAATTCTCTTTCTGTAGATACGGGTGCTCAAATCTCAGGTAATGTTGGAAGAATTTCTAGTTAACTCAAATTTTTTCTGCGTCTTCATACAATTTTTGAAAAAAGCAAGTGTCTTTTCTTCTCCATCCAGCTTTTCAAGATGTATTGAAGCAAACCTCCCTGCAGCTAACGAAACAGCCCATAAGTCTTTTTCACTTAGTGCATAATTGGTTAAGGTTTTTTCAATTTCATCTCTTATCTGAATCATTCTCTTTTTCTTTACATCAGTCAAGTTAGGCAGGAATATTACATTATTTAAATTGTTCATGAAATATATAACGACAATAAATGAAAACTTTTAATAAATTATTTATTTATTTTCAATTGTGATTTAGATATATAGTAAAAAAGAATATGAAAAAAAAACAACAAAATTTACCTGTTAAGTCTAAGCAAAACGAAGTGATTACTGTTAATCAGGAGAAAACAAATACTTTAGATATCACTCAAAAACTCCATCATTTTAAGAATAGAACTGAGGTCAGAAAATTACTTCCGGACATTCTGGGCAGAGTTTTAGCAAGAATCTGGATTGATTCAAATTTTAAGGAACAATTTGAACAAGACCCTCAGAAAACTCTTGAATTCAATGGAGTATATCTCCCAGAGGATATGTCAATTGAATTCCAAAAACCTAATTCAGATAGACCAAGAATTGTTGTTTATGAACAAAGACCCAACTCTAGATTTAGACTTAGGGTTTTATACTTACAATTGATAATGATGGCAGGAAGGTGAAAAGCATATTTATAATAATATTTCTAGTTTATTTATCAAACACACAGGTGATTGGGAATGATAAAAACCTTGATTCTAATGCATTTCTAAACGATGAAGAATATTATAAAACTGGAATCGAACATTATGATAATGGGAATTTCAAGAAATCATTTATTGTTTTCTTTAACTTGTCAGAAAAAGGGAACAAAGACGCAATTTTTAATCTATCAAATATGTATTTTGAGGGAGTGGGAACTATTCAAGACTTTAGAAAATCCCTTGAATATACTTGGTTATGTTCACTTAATGGAAACAAAAGATGTTTAAAAAAAATAAAATTAATTAAAGAGAAACTAGAAGAGGAAGAGTTTATAAAAATTTCTACAAAAATACCAAATTTACTTGAGGATGATTTCGTTAATAATAACGATCCTATCTCAGCTTTCAAACTTGGATATTGGTATGAAAAAATTTCTCCAGAAATTGATTTTGAAAAATCATATTTATGGTATTCTATATCTGTAAGTGCTGGAGTATACAAAGCTATGAAAATTAGAGATCGAGTTGGTGAATTAATTGAAAAAAAGAAAATCTTAGAGATTCAGAGAGAAGCTAATGATATTTTTACAAAGAATAAATATTTTAATAAAAATAAGGATTCAGAAAAATGATCTATAAAGTTCATTGGATAATTGATGGTATTGCTGAGATTGAAGCAAAAAGTAAGGAAGATGCAGAAAAGATGCTTCAAGAGGATCTTGAAAATTATATCAAAGACTCCGATGCTCTTATGAATAAATTTATTGCAAAGTCAATTCAAGGAACGGCATACCAACCAGGAACTGATGACGATAAAATAAAAAAAAAAAACATTGAGAATAAAGAAAAGTCACATGAGGAAGATTCTTAATCTAATTTTAATAAATATATTTTTATTTCCTTTAATTGCTGAATCGATCCCTAAGTCTAAAGGTAGGACATATTCTCCTGAAGAAGGGACTTTCGATCGAAGAAAAAGAATTGTAATTCAACCAAAATGTAGACTCATAAGCGAAAAAAAAGTTCCTGATGACGTCATATGTACTTACCAGTCCCAAAAGAAAAGTGATAAAAATAAGGAGATCTATCTAGGCTCTCCGGGAAATACATGTCAAAAGGAAATCACTTGTCCTAAAAAATAAATTTTGGAGATATAATATCAATTTAAAGAAAATAAATCAAAGATGTTGGCAGTTGCTCGAACCAGGTCAAGAGAAAGATTTTTTTAGCAGACTAACTGATTTTTTTTTACTTTCTTTGATTACTCTGAATGTTTTTGCAGTAATTTTAGAAACCGTAGACTCGATTTATGATAAATTTGAGATTCTTTTTAATTATTTTGAATATTTCTCTGTGTTAATTTTTTCTATCGAATATTTGCTAAGATTATGGTCGTGTGTTTCAAAAGAAAATGAAAAAGGTAGTAAGCGTCAGATAAGAATAAGATATATTTTTAGTTTTGGGGCTATAATTGACCTTATTGCAATATTACCGAGTCTTGTAGCATTGTTTTATCCATCTATCGACCTCAGATTTGTGCGAGCATTGAGAATTATAAGACTATTAAAATTTTCAAGATACTCAGGGTCTATCAATAGCCTAATATCCGTTCTTTGGGACCAAAGAAGATCATTTGGTGCAGCTTTTTTTTTATTATTTATAGCACTTATTGTTGTTTCGAGTGGGATGTATCTAGTTGAAAAGGATGTTCAACCTGAAAAATTTGGAAGTATCCCTCAATCTATGTGGTGGGCATTAGTAACTCTGACTACGGTTGGATATGGCGATGTTTACCCTATCACAAATGTAGGCAAACTATTTGGATCTATAAGTATTATTCTTGGTATTGGAACTGTTGCTTTGCCAGCGGGTATTATGGCTTCAGCGTTTACTGAATTTACAAGAAGAAATCAGAAGAAATATGAAGACAAACTAAAATTTATGCTCAAAGATGACATTATTGACAGTGACGAAAGAGAAGAATTAAGGTTATTATCTGAAAAGTTAAATCTATCAGATGATGATATAGGAGCTATTGAAGAGCTATACAAAACAAAGAAAAATAAAGAAGATTAGCCCACAGATCCAATAAAATGATTGATTCCGTTACTTACCCTTTTAGCGCATTCATATAAAGCTTCTAATTTCTGGAATATATTTTTTTCCTCCTTAGTATAGTTAATATTTATTTCGCCAACATAATTCGATTTATCTGAAAAACCAGAATTTGAAGTTTTTACTTTTCCAACAGGAAAGATTTTTCTTAATGTGCTTACAGCATCTAATACGTCGAATCTTATTAGTTTAGCAATAACCTCGTCCCTCGAAGTTCCAGCTTGGTCACTAAATTTTGGTATTCTAACCGATAGAAGAAAAATTTCATGAAAAATAGCTACCCTTATTCCATGCATCAATAATAATTCATCTCTTGTTTCTTTTTCAATAACTCTGCCTCTTCCAACAGCAATTCTACCTCTTAATTTACGCCCTAAAATCCAATTTCTTATCTCCATATATTCTTGATGAAGTTTTCTATAAACTTTATTTAATCTCCAATGCACATCGAACTTCTCTAACAGATTAGCAACTTCTTTCATGTTCTCACTTCTTTCTGAGTCGGCTGTTCTTGTTGACCAAGAAAGCCACATACCTGGATCAAAACAATCAATGTAAGCTTTTAATACTTCTATATCACTAAAAGCAAATGCATGTTGGACTATATCCATAATTCTTCTAAATCTTTCAGAACCATTATATATTCTCATAAATTTCTTTTGGTCTTTTCTTATAAACCCACCTATCCCTCCCAATGAATTCGCAAGCATCCCTAATTGCTGTAGAATTGAATTCTGAGGGATAGCTCTGGTTTGGCTTGGATGATATGCAAGTGTTTTTATTGATGAATCAATGTGTCTCTTAACAGATCTAGAACCAGTTGAATGAGTTAAGTTGGAACCAAAAACGTTCAATAGCGCAGCATAATTAGGATCATCCATTATTTCTGTATTAAAGTTTTTAATAGTGTTGACAAACTCAATTCCAAAATCTATTGATTCATATAAAGGGTCTGATTTTTCTAGGTTTTCATCGTTAAAACAAAATTCTATTATTCTTGAAATTGAGGCTAAAGCTAGGTCATGATTCATGAAATATTGATATCCATCTCCACCTTGAAAACTCATTTCTTGAATTAAATCAATATTCCATTCACTGATTTTTTTCCTGGTATAATTACAATTTACATATTTAAGTCTATCTAAAAGTGAAACAGGATGTCCACCTCTTCCAATGGACTCCCCATGAGTATTAAAGACCAATAACTTTACATTTGTTATATTTAAATCGTGCATTGCTTTAGCAATCTTACGTTGAAGATTCTCAATCGATAATACTGCAGCCGACTGTCCTAAATATCGCCCAGCATCCGAGAAGCCAGTCTGAACTGTAAGTTTTTGTCGACCAAGTATATATTTCCTAAAATTAGAATTTTTAAGAAGTATTCTTATCACATCATGACCAATTTCTAGTCCTCTCTCTGTTTCAAATAGTGGGGAAATATCAATTTTCTCTTCCACTCCGAATAATTTTGAGAAATATAATGCAGTCATAACTGTTAGGGGATAGTCACACTCAGCGATAAGAAACCTTATTGATTGATTTTCGTCAATATACTTAAGAATTTGCTTTGTAAGCATAAAGTATCTTCTAGCATTCATATTTTCTTCAAAAATACTTCCAAAGTTTATTTTTACAGGTTTAACATTATCAATCATCTTAGAAATAATGTTTAAGTAAGTCAGTTTATTAGAAGGGTCATTTGGGTCACCTTTAAGATCTATTTCTTTGGATATAGCATTGTTTAGTTGATTAGCGTTTAAGCGCAGTTGAGTTCTTCCTAAACCAAGTCCAAAGTTTCTGATTTCAATATTCAATATTATTAGATCATCCATTAACGGCTTATCAATTTTAGTATCTTGTTTTTTTAAATAGTCTATTAAAGATGTTAACTTTCTTATAATAGGACTTGTATTTGTTAATAATTTATTCTGATTTTTATGAAGATAATTTGAAACTTTCTTAATTAGATTAAAATCATCTACGAAACCCTTTTCTGAAAATTTCTTCAGCGCCTCAGAATTGCAATCTATCGAATCAGACAATGTAATTCTAATTTCACTCAAATCCTTCTTAAGAATTTTATTCTTACAACGCCTTAGTATAGTCTCGATTGACTTTTTATAGAGCAAAAGTTGTTCTATTTTGACTATAAGTCTTTTTGAAAAACTATCACTCCAAAATATATCACCTCTTCCATCAACATCATAACCCACCCAAGTATGTAATCTCAATATCTGAGGGGTAATCTGGTAATATTCTTTTGGATATAACTTCTTAGTCACATTCAGAATTACCTCATAAAAAGTTCTAAGTGATTGTTGTAGATATTTAAGTGCTGACATTGACAAATCATGCTCAAAATCAAGAGTAATTTTTTTCTCTGGTCTTTGTTCCGTTTTGAAAACTTCTTTAACAATTTTTTTTAATTCTTTATCATTTATAGATTTATCATTCTTTTTGGAAGTGGCTAATTTTGCTAGTTGCAGCATCATCTCATATGTCATTCCAAATGTTGGGTGAGCAGTTAAAACTATTCCAAATATCTCTTTATTAATTTTATTATTAAATTCCATGAAAGATAATTTCCTCTTCTTGTCGTAGGCCAGTTGTTTAAAAATTTTAAAGATAACGTCAATATTTTTACTTTTGTCAGTTGTCCCCATATAAGATTTCAAGCGATCAGCTCGAAGACCAAAAGAACCCACTGCCAGCCTTTGAATTAGTGCTTCTAACGCAGAATAGTTTAATTTTTTTTTTTCCAGTCTCCTGGAAATATCAAGAGCAAGCATTGTAATTGAATTAGAAAAAGGATCTTTCTCAGCTCCAGATCTAATTCTATCCAAATCTTTCTGAAGAATTCTTCTAAGCTGTTGTGTGTCAATATCCCTATCAACAGGAAAACAACTCCATTTTTCTGGTAATAATGGTTTTCTATAAAGATCCATTTCAGAGTGTGATAATTTTCTTATATTTATACTTGTCATTTTCTTAAAAATTATATAATTAAGGTTTATATCATATTTATATTTCATTAATATGATGTTTTTTTAAAGAAAAAATATCTAATGGCCCTCTTAAAAGAAAAAGTTACCAGTATTCATCATTGGACAGATAGAACCTTTAGTTTTAAAACAACTAGGAATATGAGTTTTAGGTTTAAAAACGGAGAATTCGCTATGATTGGATTAGAAATAGAGGGTAAACCTCTTTTAAGAGCATATTCAGTTGTTAGTCCAAATCATGAAGACCACTTAGAATTTTTAAGTATTAAAGTTCCAAATGGTCCATTAACAAGTAAATTAAAGCATATAAAAGTTGATGATGAAATCATTGTCAATTCAAAACCCACAGGTACTCTAGTATGTGATTATCTATTGCCAGGAAGAAATTTATTTATGTTTTCAACAGGAACAGGTCTTGCTCCTTTTATGAGTATAATAAGAGATCCAGAAACTTATGAAAAATTTGAAAAAGTAATTTTGACACATACTGTCAGAAAAGTAAATGAGCTAGCATATATGGAATTACTTAACAATTTAAATCAAGATGAAATATATTCAGAAATAACTAAAAATAACTTTGTCTACTTTAATACTGTTACAAGAGAAAAATGGGAACGTGAGGGTAGAATAACAGATTGGATATTAAAAAAAGAATTATGGAAAAATGTAGGAGTAGATGACTTTAACCCTACTTTAGATAGAGTGATGATATGTGGTTCAGAGTCGATGACCTTCGATTTAAAGAAAATATTTGAAAATTTAGGATCTCAAGAAGGTTCAACAAAGATTCAAGGAGGATTTGTGATCGAAAAGGCTTTTGCAGAAAAATAATGATGAAAATTATATATTTTGATTTTAATTTTTGGAGAGTTGATATCTTAAGATTATGTCTTTCACACTCAAAAATACCCTACAAATATGAAAGAGTACCAAGAAAAGATTGGTTTAAAAGAAAAAATGAATTTCCTTTTGGTCAACTTCCAGTAATGATAATTGACGGAAAACAGTTTTCTCATACTCACTCGCTTGCAAGGTTTTGTGCTATACGATCGTCTCTTTATGAAAATGAAGAATTTAAGATACTTTTCATTGATCAAGTTTTAGATTGGGCAAACGAGGTTACAAACCTTATTGCTCCATCTATTAGAGCAGCAATGCGTGAAAAAAATCTAGAAAAGTCTAAAAGATTGAGAAAAGAATTTATTAATAATGATTTATCAATTTGGTTTAAATATTTAGAAGATTTGTTAAAACGGTCATCTTTAAAGGGCCAATTTTTTACAGATAAATTTA
The DNA here is from genome assembly GCA_902567145.1 of uncultured Alphaproteobacteria bacterium. Next base: position 70,358 of record CACFLM010000001.1, on the reverse strand, counting down.
GTATTGCAGATATTACTGCATGGAGAGTTTTATATTGGTTTTGTTCAGGAAAACTTGATCTGATAACTGATGCTTTTTTAGACGATCTTCCACTATTAAAAAAATATTATATAAGTATTCATAATTATGCTCCACTAAGTCAACTTGAAGAGTTCAAGTCCATAACTAGTTAGTATTTGAAGAAGTCTGCATTTCTATAGTAAACTTTGAACGCATCCAAAAAAGAATAATTAAACCAGGTAACCCAAGAAAGGTTGAAATTATAAAAAAATATCCCCACCCAACTGATTCAACTATAAAACCAGAGGGAGACGATAAAAAAGTTCTAGCTAAACCCATAATGGATGACAGCAATGCATACTGGGTTCCTGAATATTCTTTTTTACAAAGAACAGATAAGTATGCTACAAAAGCAGCTGATCCCAAACCTCCAGAAAAATTCTCACCAGCAACTGTAATTAATAGAAAATTAAATTCAGGACCAACATTATTAAGCACTACATAAAGTAAATTTGATATAACCTGTAAAAAACCTGATACAATTAAAGAGTTAAGTAGGCCAATTTTTTTTACCCAATATCCTCCAAGGAATACACCTATTAATGTCATAACAACACCAAATATTTTGCTTGCATTAGCAATATCAATATTTGAAAAACCAATCCTTACATAAAATGGATTTGCCATTACTCCAGCAACAACGTCTCCAAATTTAAAAAAAAAAATAAAGAATAGTATTAACACCGTATTTTTAATTGAGTTTCTTGAAATAAATTCTTTAAAGGGTGCAAGAAGACTATTTGAAGTTCTTTTGATTTCGGGGTTTTGAACTTGAATCACGAAGATACTGAGTATCATTAAACATGTAATAAAAGCAGAAATGGCTATAAAAACATTAGACCAACTGAAGATACTACTAAGATAGAGAGAACCAGCACCAGCCACTATTCCTCCAAATCTATAGCCAAACTGTGTTACAGCAGCCCCTGCACCTTGCAATCCTTCATCAAGGATTTCAATTCTAAAAGCATCAATAATAATATCTTGATTTGCAGAAAAAAAAGCTGTCAAGAGTGCAAAAAATGCGGTTAAAAGTAAGTTTTCATTTGGATTACTAAAACCTAATAACAGAAGTGAAATTATTAAAAAAATTTGTGTGATAAGCAACCATGATTTCCTTTGACCTAAATAATTATTTAAAATTGGAATATTATAAGTATCAACTATCGGAGCCCAGAGAAATTTTAAACTCCATGGAATTTGTGTTAGAGCAAATAAACCAACTGTAGAGATATCAATATTCTCTCTTGTAAGCCAGATAAATAGAGTTGATAAAACCATATACAAAGGAACTCCACTAGCTATGCCCATTAAAAATATTAAAAAGATTTTTTTGGAATAATATATTCCTAAAAGGTTTTTTATCATTTTAAGTGTTGAATTATTTTTTATATTAACAATAATGATTGTATGTATTTAAAAACATTTATCCATTTTTTTTTCTGTTTCGCATTTGTACAAATTAACCATGGTTATACTTCAGAAAAAATACCTAATATTGTAGGCACTTGGATTGGTGAAAATAAGACAATTTCTGAGCAAAGAGGTTTGAGAACCTGGGAAAAAAAAGTTGAAATTATTGAACAAAATGGAAGAAGGTTTAAAGGAACCTTCTCCTACACAGATGGTACTAAAAACTTTTTTGGAGTAATACATCCTGATAATGAAACAATAACGTGGGTTGCATCTAATAGTAGAGGTTATAATCTGGGTAAAATTTTAGGTAAGAATAGATTAAGTGCTTGTTATGTAGAGTCGGGAATTGATGCGACAGCAGGTTGCGCAGATTTGATTAGAAAATAAATTATTTAACAAACCCTCTCAAAAAGTTTTCTAATATATTTAGTTGGTTTCTTTTTAATTTCTCTTACTGGACCGGACCAATTTAACTTTGTGTTTTCAAGAACAACAACCTCTTTAAAATATTTCAGAACACCTCTCATGTCCGATGTTACAACAATCAAGGTAGTCTTTTCTCTGCTAGAAAGTTTGTTAATAATATCAAAAATAACATTTGTCTTAACCGGATCTAAGCCAGCAGTTGGTTCATCGAGAATCAAGAATCTAGGTTTATGAGAAATTGCTCTTGCAATCGCAACTCTTTTACGCATTCCTCCGGAAAGCTCAGATGGAAATAAAAAAGCGTCATTTTTGGCAAGACCTACTTTACTAAGAATCCTAAAAGATCTCTTAATTAATTGATCCTCAGTCAAATCATTTAAACTTCTAAACATTATATTTTCCCAAACCCTCAAACTATCAAATAAAGCATCTCTCTGGAAAACAACTCCAAAACTCTTAAATATTTCGTTAATCTTACTGTCAGATATTGATACATCATCTATTAAAATCTCACCAGATTTTATATTTGTAAGACCTAAAATACTTTTAAGTAATGAACTTTTTCCGGAGGAACCAGTTCCAATTATACTTAAAGGTTTATTAGGTTCTGCAGAAAATGTAATATCTTTCAGTATAACTTTTTTCCCTATTTGAAGTGACACTTTTTTTAAAACGATTGTATTTTTCATGCTTATTAATGCTACGATATCATATGAAAATTAATTATAAAGATACTATTATTGATTTCAATAAAGGCTCTGTTATTTTAGCAGGAGCTGGACCTGGAAATGTGAATCAAATAACTTTAAAAGTCTATCATGCAATAAGACAAGCAGATGTGATAATATATGATTCTTTAGTGAATAAGAAATTGTTAGATATTTCAAAGAAATCAAAAAAAATATTTGGTGGTAAAACTAAACATAAAAGAGCCTGCTCTCAAAAAGAAATTAATGATTGGATGGTTTATTACGCAAAAATTAAAATGAGAGTTCTAAGATTGAAAGGTGGAGATCCTAGTTTTTTTAGCAGGGGTAGCCAAGAAATTAACTTCTTAAAAAAAAATCGAATCAGATATAAAGTTTTTTCAGGAATTACGTCTTCACAGCAAGCAATTTTAAGTTCTGGAATAAATTTTTTCAATAAGAATAATATATGTAATTTTATTACTGGTCATAGAAAGATTGAGGGTAATTCTGTTTACTTCGATTTAAAAAAAATAGTTGGTAATAATGGTAGGATAATTGTCTATATGGGTATTGGTCAAATTAAGAAAATCTGCTCGGATTTAATAGATTATGGAATGAAATCAGATACACAAGTATTTATAGTGTCAAACGCATCTCTTGAATCAGAAAGAGTATTCTGTACAAGTCTTAAAGAAGCAGAGAAATTAATTATTCAAAATGATATTTTACCACCATCTATCATTATAATTAATTAAAGTAAATTGAGGTTTTATTGAAAGATTTTTTTGAATATTTATTATTATCCTGTTTTTATTTTTTATTTAAAATATTTGGTTTAAAAGTTTCATCTTTCTTAGGAGGGGTTCTTTTCTATTTTTATGGAATTTTCTCAAAGAGAAATAAAACGGTCAACCAAAATTTAAGTAGAGTTTTCCCAAATCTACGAAAATCAGAATATAAAAAGATTGTAAAAAAAATGTGGTTTCATTTTGGAAGAGTCATAGGTGAATACCCAAACTTAAACAAAATAAAGGTTTGTAAAAATATATTAATAGAGAATGAAAAAAATTTGATTGAGCCTTTAAATAAATATAATAACTGCCTATTTTTTTCTGCGCACATTGGAAATTGGGAGTTGACCTCGCACTTATTAACTCAAAAAGGGTATAAGATTAACTTTATTTATAGGGCTCCAAACAATAAGTTCGCTGACAAAATTCTTAGAAAAATACGGATAGGATATGGTGTTGGATTAATAAAAAAAGGAAACGAGGGAGCAAAACAATGTCTCAAAATCTTGAAAATGAGAGGAGGACATATAGGAATGCTTATAGATCAAAAAATGAATGATGGTATAGAGACAAGATTTTTCAATGAAACTGTTAAATCACCGTCAGCAATAGCCAAATTTGCTCTTAAGTTTGAGTGCCCCATTATCCCTGCGGTCTGTTTTAGAGAGAAGGCTACAAACTTTAGAGTTTCATACCACAAGCCTATAAATCCTCAAGAGCTTAGGAAAATTGGAAATGAAAAAGAAATAATGAATTATTTAAATTCTTATGTTGAAGAATGGATTAGAAAATATCCTGAACAATGGATATGGTTCCATAATAGGTGGAGCAATTAAAATAACGAGCTGATAATCTTCGATATTCTTAAAGATTCATTCAACTTTACATAACGCCAAGATTTAATACTGCCTTCAAAATATCTTACAATTCCATTTGAAAGTAAGTTATAATTAAAATCTTTAATTTTATTTTTTAAAATACTTATTTTTAAAATATAAACAGGTTTTCCAGTTGAAATACAGTCTGATATCATACTTACAGAGTCTTCAGTAACTATAAAAAAGTCAGACTCTTTTATTAAATACCAATATGGGTTTATTTCAGTATAGTCATAATAAAAATGACTTGGATTCATTCTTTCTTTAATCATATTTTTCGCAATTAAACTTGTTCTTCTAGAAAAACAATAAATAATTCTATAGTCATCACCTAATAAGTTTATTTTTTTAATAAGTGATTCTATATCCTTAATTAGAAGTTTCGAACTTCTACCGTTTCCTCCGATAAAACATGAAATAAGTTTCTTAGAAGATCTAATTGAATTAAATTTTTTTTTTTCAGACTTTGTTATTTCTTTTATTTTTACCAGTGTCCCAGTAGTTTGTATTATGTTTGAAAGTTTAGGCAACTTCTCTAGATCATGGGAAGGAATTAAGATTTTGTCAAATCTACTTCTTAAAAAATATGGATCCAGAATATGAATGTTCGCACATTTTGGGTTTTGTCTCTTTAAAATCAGACTATATGGTGCGCAAATCCTTCCACAAGATAAGATAATATTAAAATCGTTATACTTAACCCTGTAAGAGTTTATTAATAAATAAAAATAAATTAAAAAGTTTGGAAATTCATGAATAAATCGTCTTTGAATTAGAAAATATTCAACCTGTATCTTTTTTTTTTTTTTTAATTGATTTATTAAAGCTTCACATTGATTGACGCTACTCTTTTTTTCGTCAGTTATAATTAGTACTTTTTTCATATAATAATCTTCTCTTAAGGCATGAATAAATTATATTCTTATACATTATTGCTAAATAAATCATAAAAATCATAGCAAATATGTTGTCACTAAAAAAATGCCCCCCCATTGAAATTCTACAAAAAAATACTAAAAACCCTAAGATGATATTATAAAAAAAAAAAATTGGGTTTTTTAGAATAATCGTACCCACTATAAAAGAAAAAGCTGCAGATGCTTCTCCACTTATCCATGAGCAATTCTTTTCACATTGATCAGATTTCAAAAAAGGAGGTGTGAAGATTTTATCACCACCAAACTCCTCAATATTAACCGGCCTTGCTCTACCCCAAGTATCCTTAAAATAAAAGTTTGCTATAAGACCACACCCAACAATAGGTCCAAGAATAAGGCCTATAAAAGCAAATTTAGTTCTCAACCTAATTGATTTTTTTACTTTTTGCTTTTTATTAATGTAATCAACTACCAAAAAAATAATAGACAGAAACGGTATTAGGATCATTAAATTTTTAAGCGTTGTTCTCATATATTTAATAAAAATATACTTTTCAGAAATAAACTTATCTTCAAGAAAAAATAATCCTGACAGATAAATATCTATCTTTGGAAAAAATAAAAACAGCAACCCAAAAAAAATAAATAAAACTGTATTATAAAATAATATCTGATTACGAAATCTAATGTACATTAGAGTTTCATTTTATTTATAATTTCTCTTTGGTTTCAAAAAGCTTAAATATCTTAATCTGAGAACAATTATGGCAATTGCTATTATTAATATCGCCACTGATTCATATATGAGTATAGAAGGGTCAAGATCCTTCTTCTGCAGTATGATTAATCTTGATATTGCTGTTATAGCTATAATCAGCGGATAAGTAATTCTTATTTCCTCGTTTAATAAATAAACTCTTATCATGCCCATAACTTCTACATAGATAAAGAGGAGTAATAAGTCTGCGAGTTCAACTTTCATTTTATGGATCATCAAATTAATTTCGCTAACAAAACCAATCACTGCTCCTGCTAAGATTATTAAAACTGAGGTTACTTGAATGAATCTAATAAATCTGACTACTTGCATTATTATATAATTACTTTTTTTTTAATTAAGTCAATTAAACATTTAACCAAATAGTTAATTTCACTTAATGAGTTATATCGATGAATTGATACCCTTAAAACATCACTAATTCTTTTTTTTCTAAAATATAAGAAACTAGTAGCCAATGATGACGTAGAGCTAAGTATTTTTTTCGAAAGCAAATACTTTTGTAATTTTGAAGATTTATAACCTCTTATTCTAAGTGTGTTGATGCCAGTTATGAATTTATGATTTTCATAGAATATTATTTCATCAAATTTTTCCAATTTTCTTCTTAAGAACAGACTTTTTTTCTTAATATCCGATGTTATTTCTTCAATACCAGTAATATTAGTATTCTCAATTGCCTTACTCAATCCGAGTTTAAGTGCTGGGGAATACTCAAAATTTTCAAACACATTAGATTTTCTTATCTTTATATAGTTCTCCTTGAGTTCAGCATTCTTAAGATCCAGAATTGAGGGTTGTATTTTTTTTGTAATTTGTTTTTTTACAAAAATAAAACCTGTTCCTCTCGGTCCTCTTAAGTATTTTCTTCCAGAACCAACTAATACATCACATTTAATTTTTTTCACATCAACTTTAACTTGTCCAATTGACTGACAGGCATCCAATATAAAAATGATTTTAGGATTAATATTATAAATTAAATTTCCTACCCTTTCTGCACACATCTCATCTCCACATTGTGAAGCTATATGACACAGACATACAATTTTTGTATTTTCATCAATCTTTTGTCTCAAATCATTTAAACAAATATTTCCGTCTTCTTTTATCTTTACAATTCTTAAATTTAAGTTTTGCTTTCTGTAATAAATCAAATTACTACCGTATTCATTTTCAAAAATAACAACATTGTGTTTTTTTGAAATATTTAAAGAATTAAAAAATAAATTCCATGCTAAAGTTGTGTTTGATAAGAAAGAAATCTCTTCTTTATTACAATTTATTAGATTTGATAAATTATTATAGAAGTCTCCTAATTCTTTAGAAAATTTTTCTGCAGCATAATAACCACCATATTTTCTTTCTAATTCCAAGAAATTGAATATTATCTTATTTATCCCAGAATGGGGCCTACTAGAACCAGCATTATTAAAATTTATATATTTCAAGAACTCTTTACTTTCAGAAAGAAAACTCCGAAAAAAGAATTCCTATCCTTGAGTATTTTTATCGTTTGATAGTTAGCAGATTCAACTAATTTTTTAAAACTTTCAACTGAATATTTGTAGGAACTCTCAGTGTGAATAGTCTCGCCTTCTTTAAAAGTTATCTGCTTCTCGAAAATATCAAGGGTCTGTTTTTTTTTACTGACAAGATGCATTTCAATTCTACTTTCTTCTTTATTAAAAAATGCTTTATGTGAAAAATTTTTCTGATCAAACATTGTCCCACAGATATTATTTACACCATTTAAAATATTTTTATTGAATTGTGCGGTTAAACCTTTTGAATCATTATAGGCTTTTTCTAAGACTCTAATATCCTTTTGTAGATCAACTCCAATTACTAGAGAATTATTTTCTCCCAAAATTTTTGAAAACTTTTTTAATAGATCCTTTGCATTATTTGGAGAATAATTCCCTATTGTTGAACCAGGAAAAAAACCTATTTTTGAATTACTCTGATTTATAAGTTTATACAGATCATCTATTTGATCAAAATCTGCACATATTGCTTTGACTCTTAAATGTGGAAAATCTCTAGCTAAATCTCTTGCATTCTTATAAAGAAACTCCTTGCTAATATCTATAGGAATATATTCCGATGGTTTATTGAGAGCCCTAAGAAGTCTTTTAATTTTCTTATTTGAACCACTCCCAAATTCTATTACAGAAGATTCAGAGGGAAGAATATCAAAAAACTCCTTATTTTGCTTTTCTAAAATTTCAATTTCTTTTTTTGTAGGATAATAATCATCCAAGGTTGTAATTTTATCAAATAGTTTTGATCCTTTTTCATCGTAAAAATATTTTGGACTAACTGTCTTTTGTATTTTTTTTGTTAATCCATTAACTATATCAATAGACTGGTTATCTTCACTTTTATATATATCGTGAAAAGACAGATTTGAACTTTTTAACATAGATCATTTACCAGTCTTAGTCCACAAAATTGCCATCTATTATATGGATAGTAGAAGTTCCTGTAAGATGACCTTATATGCTTTTCAGAAGTACTGTGTGATCCACCCTTCAATACAAATTGGTTGCACATAAATTTGCTATTGTATTCCATTAAGTCTTTTTTATAGGCTTTGTAATTTTTGTATGGAACATAATTACTAGATGTCCACATCCAAAGATTTCCAAACAAGCAGTTTTTATATAGAGGGCTACAATAATCAACCTCGATAAATTTTTTTTCTTCCAAAAAGTTCCCTTTTTTTGAAGTTTTACTTAAAAAATATTCTAACTCAAATTCTGTTGGTAATCTTAGGTCTTTATATTTAGCAAACGCACAAGCTTCGTAAAAACTTATATGCGATACAGGTAAAGAATCATCAATACTTTTTACACCATTAAATGTAAAATAATTAGATTCATCAATCCAGTAGAGTGGTCTTTTAATATTATTTTTATTTATAAAATCCCAACCATCTGATAACCAAAACTCGTGTGAGTCATAACCACCATCTTTTATGAATTCCTTCCAGTCAGAATTAGAAACATAAGAACTTAATTCAAATGGCTGGAGTTGATGAGTGTTTGAAGGTGATTCATTATCATAAAAAAAATTGCTGTCTTCACGTCCATATTTGAACTCTGTATTATGCTTTAAAATAAATTGATTTTTAGATATTCCTTTTTCTTTAATTAAATCTGATTTAATGAATGCAGGTTTTAAAGGATTTGAAAAAAAAATATTCTTAATATCCATTAAAATTAATTCTTGATGTTGTTGCTCATGATTTATTCCTAATTCTAGTAAAAACCTTCTAGAAGTTGGTTGTTCTTTACTAAACAACTCCATTAGATTCTGATCGATATATTTTCGATATTTAATTACTTCATCAAGTAATGGTCTATTTAAAATACCTCTTTTATCTCTTGAATTAAATGGACCAGCACTATTGTAATATGAATTGAAGATATAGTTAAAGTCTTTAGAAAAATATTTGTAATTTTTATGAAATGGTATTAGGAGGAATTTTTCAAAAAACCAAGTGGTATGTCCTAGATGCCATTTTACTGGACTCACAAAATCTCGAGGTTGAACAACCATATCCTCAGGAGTAAGATTTTGTATTAATTCTGTTGTTAAATTTCTTGTAGACAAAAAATCATCTATACATAGTTTACTACAATAATTTTTTTGTGAACCATCCATATTTTTATATTTCTCTATATAAACATTTTCTAATTTTTATTATTTCTCATAGTAGATTGAATTTTTTTATTTTACAAACTTTGATAGAAATTATAATAATTTTCCATATTTTTTTTTATGCTAAAGTTTTTTTTAACTTTAGTGTAACCGTTTCTCCCTAATGAGGTGCGGAGTTTCTTATTATTAATTAAGGTTTCTAAGTATTTTGCAAAACTCATAAAATCATCTTCTTCTACCAAATATCCATTCCTATTATGATCAATTATTTCGGAGTTTCCGCCAACATTTGTGGCTATAACTGGTAATCCATAGGACATATATTCTAAAATTGAATTAGAAAATCCTTCTTCACTTGATGTAAGAACTCCAATATCACAGGTTCTTATTATACTCTCAAAATCTTTTATCTTCCCGTGAAAATATATTTTATCACTTAGATTATATTTTTTAATTTCGTTCTTTAGTTCTTCTTTATAATTAATCTCGCCATCACCTATTAACTCAACTCTAAAGTCTGAAACATGTTTCAACACATTACAGGCCTTAATTATTAATTTATGATTCTTATAGGGTATTAGATTAGCTAGATGCAATATTCTGATATTTTTATTTTTTTTTATTTTCTCAATCTTTCTTAGTTTGACTGAATTATAGATTAAATTTATTTTTTCCTTACTAACTCCCTCTTCAAGAATCAACTCATCTTTAATAGCATTACTATTTGCTAAAATAAATTTCATTTTTCTGTGTAAAATCCTTTTCTCAACAAACCTTACTAATGGAATCTTTTTTTGATAATTGTTTAAAGATCGTCTGGACATAACAAAATTTACATTTTTAAAAAAATATGCCAATGAACCAAAAATTAAATATGAATGAGGTAAATAAAAATTTAATATATCTGGCCTGTTTCTTTTAATTAGTGATAAGACGCTAAGGTATGCTTGAATGTAATTAAGAATTTTATTTTTTTTTGAACTAGAAAGATCTATTATATTTATACCAAGATTTTTAAATGATTTGTAAAGTTCACCTTTTTTAAAAAAAAAGATAAGTGTAAAATCATATCTTTTTTTTAAATAATCAATTTTGATTAATAATTGTTTCTCAGTTCCTCCAATTCCTAAACTACCTATTATTATAAAAATTTTTTTCATTCTGCTTTATAAAAAAATTTATTTAACTTTTAATTATTTTTTAACCACAACCCAGCTACAGCATAGTTCCATACCATTGTAGGTGTATATTTTTTAAATCTCTTATAATTCTTCCAAATATCTTTAATCCTACTTGAGTCAAAACTTAATTTCTCCCAATCACTATCATTAAATACGTCATCAAATAAATCTATTACATGTTTTTTATTTAACCAAACATCCAACGGAATAGCAAATCCCATTTTTGGTCTTTCAAAAAGTTTTTTCGGAATAAATTTTTCTAAATGAGTTTTTAATATATGCTTTAATGCTTGATTCTTTATTTTTAAATCCGCAGGAATCTTTAAGGCCTCATTACTCAATACACTATCTAAAAAAGGTGATCGTACTTCAAGTGAGTTTGACATACTTGCCCTATCAACTTTAACTAATATATCATTTGATAAATAATAATTTATATCATTTATTTGTGTAGATCTTAATAAATCATCATATTTTTCAAAAATCGCGTTATTATCTATTATATCAAAGTTAGAATTATCAATAAGATTTAGTTTTTTGTAGAAATCAATATCATCATTATATGATAAAAGATTAGTTAATTTTTGAACTTTGTGAGAGAAACCATGTAATCCAAATTTTTTTTGAATTGGTGAACTTAAATAATCAAAAAATCCAAGAGGAATAACTTTTATTAATTTTTGTAAAAGTATGCGTAATTTATATGGGACTAACATATTAAATCTTTCGATTTTTTTTGATAAAAGGTATCTATTATATCCTAAAAAAATCTCATCCCCTCCATCGCCGGAAAGAACAACCTTTAAGGATTTACTTGCATGCTTACATAATATCTCAGTAGGCAAGAAAGAAGAATCACCGAAAGGCTCATCGTATATTTCACTTACATTTTCAATATTATTTAATAAATCAGTCATTGAGACAATCATTTCATTGTGTTCTGTTCCAAGATGTTTTGCTATACTCTTTGCATATTTAGACTCATCAAATTGTTGTTCTTCAAATCCAATCGTGAAAGTCTTTATTTTTTTTAGAGAGTTTTTTTGCATCAAAGATGCAATTAAGCTTGAATCAACTCCTCCGGAAAGAAAACATCCAACCTCAACATCAGCCACCATCATTTTCTTAACTGAACCTTCTATAAGATTTTCAATATTCTGAACATTTTGAATCTTAGACTCTTGAGAAGTCTCATATATTGCTTGATTGGGTTCCCAATACTTTTCTCTGAATAATATTTTTCCAGAATTAATTTTAATAATTTCTGAAGGCATTACTTTGAACGTTTTTTCGTAAATAGTTAATGGCGCAGGAATATAACCTAAACATGAGAATAACTGGCAACTACGACTATTAATCTTTAGATTTGACTCTATAAAAAACCTCTTTATTGATTTTAATTCAGATGCAAATACAAAAAAGTTATTATTTAAAAAATAAAATAAGGGCTTTTCACCAAACCTATCTCTAACTAGATAAATTGATCCTTCTTTTTTATCATAAAGTGCAAAAGCAAACATTCCTTCTATACTTTGAATTGTTTTCTTTAAACCAATCAATGAAATTGATTCCAACAAAACAGTTGTATCAGTCTCATTCCTAAATTTAATATTGTACTCTTTGATCAACCTTTCTTTTAAAAATTTATAATTGTAAATTTCACCATTAAAGACTATTACATACCTCCCATCAAGGGATTGCATAGGTTGATTACCCTCAGATGACAAATCAACTATTGAAAGCCTTGTATGACCTAGATAAATATTTTTGGATTCGTTATTCCAGAATCCAAATGAATCTGGACCACGATGATTTAGCGTTTCAGTGATGATTTTAATTTTTTTTTGTGAATTAAAATCTGCTTTATTAAGAGTTTCAAAACCTACAATACCGCACATATTAAAACTTTATTTCTTTCGAGTTCTTATTACTGGAGGATATATTGAATTTTGAATTAATATATAAAATTAAAACTACTATTATAATTGGATAAACTGGCATAAGGTACCTTATACTTGATATGTTTATAAATGAAGTTGCAATTAAGTAAAATTGAACTGAGATAATCAAAAAATCAAGAAAACCAACCTTTTTCTCTTTAATAATTCTAAACAGAGACGCTAATGATACATATGTAAATGAAATAAATAATAAAATAAAAAAACATAAAGACAAAAATAAAATATTTCTTTTTGGCTTATTTAAATCTGATGAGGATAAGATTAGATTCTTATAAAGTGGAATAGAGTTAATAGAATACGTTTCTAGATTTTTTAAAAATAAAAACTTTGGTCCAGTTAACCATTGACCAATGTAATGTGATAATGAAAGAGCCAAATAATCACTAAAATTATTTTTTAAGTAAATTAAAAAATTACTCTTATCATGTCGAAATTCATTAAATAACTTTTCGTTTTTAAATTCTAAAATATTAAATGATTGAAACTGAAAAACAACTTCATAATCAGATCTTAGATCTACTTTTAAAAGAGGGTTTTTTAACTTTTCAATAAAATCATGTACTTTTTTAGATTCAAATTGAATCTCATTTAACATATTATGATACTTAAATGGGAAAACTTCATAATTAAAATTTTCAGAACCGGACATAAAAAAAATCTTTCCGGTTAATGCGTCTGGAAGCACAGAAGACCTCTTGTCATGATGCAAATGAAAAAGATAATTTTCAATAAAAAAAGTAATTATGATGGGAAACAATAGTGCAAGACTATTTCTGCTATTTCTTTTTATTATTATTGCAACAATTAAAGGCAAAGCAATCGTAATCCCTATGGGCTTTATGGTAATAATAAGACCTAACAGAATCCCCAATACTAAAAAAAATATTTTCCTTTTTTCCTGAACCAATAAAATTATTGAAATAGATAAATTAATAAATGTGAAAAATAGTGATTCTGTTAAAATAGTCTTTGAGAATGATGTGTAAAAATAATTAATTGATATTAGAAAAAATAAAACCGCTGACAAATGAAAACTTCGTGTCTTTTTGAATATTGCAAAAACTAGAAGTGAGATACTAAAAGATAGTAAAAAAATTTGAAAACTAATTATATCCGTTTCGATGAAATTAAAAAATTGATTTATACCTGGATAAATGGATGTTCTTATATTTGAGTTAGATATCCTAATATAATCATAACTATCGGGCATCATAGCAGGAAAGAAACTTGGAGAAAGTTTAATTATAATTAAAGTAAATATTACTAATACGATGAGAGAAAGGATATTTTTTTTTTTCATATTGTTTCTTTAGAAATCTGAAATTATAACTTTTCAAAAAAATTGTCATCTAATAGCCTACTATTTAACTCTTCAACTCCTTTACTGTTGAAATGATATAGGTCATTAAAAAAATTGTCGTCAAAAACTTCTCTTGAAAAATCGAAAAATTTGATATCATCCTTTAGGATTGTCTTTAGTCTGCTTATAGACGCAACCATCTCTTCACTATAATAATTAATAATATTAGGATGATAAGGTGAAATAATTAAAACCAAATCAGAATTTTTACCGTATTTTCTAATTATATTTTTTAAAGACTCTAAATTATATTCTTTTATTAAAAATCTATTATTTTTATCCTTAGATGATTTAAAATTACTTAATTCAGCACTTGATATTTCTCCATAAAGTCTAGGTTGTTCATATTTTTGGAAAATTTTATGCAAGGCATTCAGATAAATGTTTGAATTAAGTTTATAAAGGTTTATTATCTGTGAAAAATAAAATGTTTTCTTATCAAATTCCTTGAGTAATAAAGAGTAATTGCTGGAATAATTTGTAAGAAATTTATATGATGAGATTATTTCTGTATCAGAAAAAATACAGTCTAGTTCAATAATTATTTTTTTTGGCCAACCATAAATCTCAACATAATCATCTAGTAATACCTCAAAATGCACCATAGGAGCTCCCGGCATAGAGATGTTACTTACTGATTCATCTAAAATTTCAGACCAATCTTTCTCGTGTATGTGTCTATATGCTCTCGAATTACCAACAATAAGTATTTTTGAGTCTAATCTACCACTATATAATTTTGCTTCGGGCAAAGAACTAAACTTAGTTAAATAAAGGCCTATGTTTGTAAATATTCTGTCTCCCAAAAAAAAACATAATATGATACTTATAGTAATAGAAAGTTTTGTTAACATTAAAATCTAAAATAAATAAAATTTGAACCTTCAAAAACTCCGAGTAAACTTATTAACCAAACAAAAATTAAACTTAAAAGAATTCGAAGCCTCTTATTAAGTCTAATTTTCTTTTCATCAATAAAATCTTTTAAGATAAATATTAAAATCATTGTAAAAGCAATTACTGTATTAAACAAATCATAAGAAATATTTTGGAAAAAATTATCCGTTGAAAAAATTTTAGATAACTTTGACATCATAATACCTAGATTCTCAGACCTAAAAGGAATCCATAATAATGTAACTGTTGCAAATACAATAAATCTATTAGAAATATTTTGAGCAGTTAAAATATTTCTTTTCCTCAAAAGATCATTTATTATTAGAAGAATTCCATGTAACATTCCCCAAATCAAAAAGTTTATTGAGGCCCCGTGCCACAACCCTCCAAGAAACATAACTATAATAAAATTTCTATACTTTAAAAATATTCCAAATCTATTTCCTCCCAATGGAATATATAAATAATCTCTTAGCCAAGAAGATAAAGAAATGTGCCATCTTCTCCAAAAACCTAGAAAAGAAAATGCAAAGTAAGGTCTTTTAAAATTTATTCCAAAATTAAAACCCATTAATCTTCCAATACCTATTGCAATCAAAGAGTATCCTGCAAAATCTGCATATATTTGAAATGAAAATCCAATTGAAGCAATAATATGAGCTAACCCACCATAATCTTTAGGACTTATAAAAGTAGGGTCAACAATTATGCCTAATCTATCTGCAACACAGATCTTCAAAAAAAAACCAAAAATTATATGTTCAAAACCCAAGAAAAAATTTGACCACTTAAAAGATTTATCAACTCTAAATTGAGGTAATAATCTTTTTGCTCTTACTATAGGACCAGCAACAAGTTGAGGGAAAAAAGAGACAAAAGTGGCAAATCTTATGAAACTATTTTCTACTTTACATCTTCCAAAGTAAATATCCAGTGAATAACTCATTGACTGAAATGTATAAAAAGAAATTCCAACCGGCAAAACAATACTCAAGGCTGTATAGCTAATATTTAAACTAAAAATTGATAAAAAAACTAAAAATGAATCAATAAAAAAATTAAAGTATTTAAATATTCCTAGTATTAGCAAGTTTAAAAATAAACTAATTGATAAATAGACTTTTTTTTTATTAAAATTCTTCTCCTCTGCTATTTTTTTTCCCATTGTATAATCAATTACAGTCGAAACCATAATTATCAATGAGAACTTCACACTAAAAAAGAAATAAAATAGATAGCTTGAAGACAAGCAAAATAGTAACCTTGGCTTTCCAGATATTAAAAAGTAAATGGAAATAAATAATATAAAAAAAATAAAAAAATTTAAACTATTAAATAACATTGATTATAAATTTATAACTGTCAAAAAATCAATTTTTCCAAGATTCAAGATTTGTTTTTAATGTCTTTTCTAATTTCTTAATATCCTTGAGATAATAATCTAAAATTATTGCTTTCTCTTCTTCACCTATTTTTGGATATTTTTTTAGAAATAATGATCTTAATTTTCTAAAAATAAATTTAAAAAAATAAACCAACCTATTATTAGGGAGTTTAAATCCTAAAAATGAATTAAAGAATGAATGAAAAATTCTATTATTAGAGTATAAAGATTCAGCATATCTATCAAATTTTGGAATAGTCATACTATCGATTTGCAAAAAATCAAAAATTTTCTCAAAAAACTTAGACTTATTATTTAATAAATCTTCATAAAATAAAATAAGAATTTGTTTTTTACCAAAAGCTTTAAGGAATTTATTAACTGCTAAACTATATAAACCCCTATTTCTTACATTAGACCAACTTATGTCAGTTTTATGACTAAAAAAATAATTCAAAAATTTTTCTTTTGAATAATTGGTTAAATCAAAATTCCTTTTCGCAGACATCCAATACCTTGAGTATGATCTATCAACGGGATCTCTTAAACAAATGATAATCTTCACCTGACCTACTATTTTTTTTATATTTCTTATTGCTTCTGGGCAATGAAGATATGTTGTTGAGACATCGAGCCTGTATAATAAATTATCTGAATTATTAAATAACTTTTAATATTCCTTTAATTAATTTAAATAATAATCTCTTTTTTTTTTTTTTTTGTAAAATGAAAAGAACTCTGTCTCTTTTCTTATTGCGTGAATATCTTTGTGACCACTTAGCACTCTGTGAATAGTCGTAGACCCTGCCTTTTCTGCACCTACAAATATAAGATTGGGTAACTTCATTGATAAGTTATATAAGTTTTATAAAAAATAATAGAAAACCAAATTTACAACAAAAGTTTTATTTAAGAAAGAATATATATTTTTTTGTTACAAATTAATCAAGGCATTCACTTTAATCCAATATATGGTTCAACCTATCAAGAATATTTTGTTTAAGGTTATCTTCCTGTAATATAGAAAGGTAGAAATCTTGAACATGATTTGCATATTCAATATAATTTGAATAGTTTGATTCTAAACTCTCAGTAATTTCAATGAAATTGCTGAATGACCAATCATAATCAATATAAAATTTCCCTTTTTGGTAATAGTTTGGCCAAGTCACAAGATGATCCATATTTGGTTTGATTAAAACAGAACCTGTTAAAAAAGATTCATAATCCCTATAATTAATTTCACCCCAACCAAATGGAGATAAAACATACTTAGTATTGATAAGGTCTTTAAAATATAATAAAAAGTTTTTTCTTTCTTTCTTTTTCTCATTAAGTAATCTTAATGATTGTTTCCTAAACCAAGCAACTGATTCTCTTTCGTAATCTAAATTAAAATTAATTGATATTAATTTTTCTCTATTCCTTTTTGGGGCAAAACCTCTAGTCGGCAATTTTAAAAGTGATTTATGCTTGAAAAATTTAAAGAGCGACCAGCAAATACTTCTATCATAGCCGAAATTATTTATTGAAGAATTCCAAAATATTCTAATTTTTTTTAAATCATCATCAGTCAAATTTTTAGATGCTCTTGGTTTGTTATCTTTGATGTTGAAATTTTTATAAGCAAAGTTGGTAAAAATTCTTCCACCATAAAATCTATTTCTGTAACTATCAAGGTTTTCTAGTATTTGGGCTTTACAGTATTTTTGAACAAATGGAATTATTTCTGGTATTTCTATTTCAGTACTATCAGAAGTATCAAAAAAGATAATTGCATTAGACTTAGGTTTTAAATTTCTAATTAGGTTGATTAAGCTAATATTCTTTTTTCTGGAATATAAAACTGCCGCTTTGCTCTCTAAAAAAATAAAATCACTTTCAAAATGGAAATCGATATCAATTTTTTTTAGCTCAAAAAAAAAACCATTTAAGGCGAAATACTCCTTATATTTAAGAAAAGGAAAAAGGAATGATTGAACATTTGGGTATTTAAGATCGCTTGCAAATATAATTATTTTAGACATTACTTTTTTTACAATTTTCCATATTATAGTATTTAAATCACAATGTTAATTCATAAGATTAAAAGTTTATTAAAGTCAAATTACATGCTAGAAAAATATTCTAGAGAGTCTTTTTATTTACTCCTTAAATTGAGAAGAATATTATTTCTATCCAGTAAAAGTAATAAAAGTATCTTTGAAAAATATTATGATGATAATTCATGGGGGAATAATGAGTCATTCTCAGGACCAGGGTCTACAATAAAAAGTACAATATATGTTAGAGAGGTTATTGAAGAAGTTATTGACAGGTATAAAATCAAATCAATAGTTGATTCTCCTTGTGGTGATTTTAATTGGATGCAGTTAGTTAATCTTAAAAAAACTAAATATATTGGTTATGATATTGTAAGCAAGATTATAAATGATAATAATAAGAAATATTCTTGTAAATTAAAAAAATTCAAAGAATTAAATATTATCAAAAACAAACCTCTTAAGAGTGATCTAATCTTCTGTAGAGATGCTCTAGTACATTTTTCAAATAGTGACATAAAAACCACAATTATTAATTTTAAAAAAAGCAATTCAAAATATTTACTTACAACCACATTCCCAAACACGAATGAAAATAGATGGATTAAAACTGGGATGTGGAGACCGATAAATCTAACAAAAGAACCTTTTAATTTTCCAAGACCAATTGCAGTTTTTTGTGAATCCAGAACAAATAAAGAGAAAGTATTAAAAAAATATTTGGGTCTTTGGGAACTTAAAGATATCAAAATCGATTCAACAACATAAATCTTTCCATCTTTTTTTTATAACTTTAACATTTAACTTTTCTTTAGCGTAATCAATAAATCTATTTTTATTAAACGTTTCCTTTCTTTCAATATTAATTAATTTAGAGGATAGGTCTATGTGATTATTTTTCTTAAATGTTGTCACAAATTCTTTTAAAGGGTCATTTTCATGAATGACTGAATTACTAACAACACAAGGTAAATTATATGACAATGCCTCTAAAAGTGAATTTGACATTCCTTCATAGCTTGAAGGTAAACAAAAAATTGATGATACTCTATAGTAAGAGTCGATTTTCTTTCTAAATCCTAACCAATTGACTTTATTTTCTATTTTAAGATTCGTAGCTAATTCTTTTAATTTTACTTCTTCAGGCCCCTCGCCTGCAATCAATAATTCCCAGTCAGAATTTCTTTGTTGAAATATAGAAAAAGCCATTATTAGAGTATTAATAGATTTTTGTTTGGTAAGACTGGATGCGACAAATATATATTTTTTTTTTTTTTCTAATCTATTTTTTTTTAAAATTAATGGATTCTCAATATATCTTATTTTTTTAACATCAATAAATTTCTTAAAGTAATCAAATGAAAAAAAACTATTCACAACAATAACGTCAGCTAATGGATATATTAATAATCTTAAAAAGTTCCAAATTATACTTCTCTTCTGGTGATAGGGATTATTTCTTTCTGCTATTATTATTTTCTTTCTTAAGTTAATTGAAGATATTAAAGATAAGATATTAGTCTCATAAATAAAACTGATTATGGTTTTTGAATTGGATTTCTTAAGGTGATATCTAACTTTCTTTATAATCTTAAAGTTATTATATATTCCATCGAAAAAGCTATTTGATTCTTTCATTAGATTTAGTTTTACGAGTGAAATATTTTTATTCTTGCTTAGATCCTTTGAGTTTCCAATGACAATCAACTTTATTCTTGTTCTATCAAATAATTTAATAAGCGTTGATAAAACTTTTTGAGCCCCTCCATTCTCAAAATCAGAGATTATCATTATGAGATCATCACAGTTTTTCATAAATCGAAAATAACTCTTTTGTATAGTTTTTTAAACTATATTTTTTCTTTGATTGAAGAAAGCCATTGTATATTATTGATTGGATCTTTCTGTTTTTTAGATTTTTAAGCGCATAAAAAAGTCTATCCACGAATAAAACTTTAGAGTCATTTTTCACTAGAAATCCATTAAAATTATCTTTAATTATTTCATTATGCCCCCCAGAATCAGATGCAATTACCAATGTTTTACTTAGATTTGCCTCTACTAAAACCCTGCCAAATCCTTCATTTATTGATGGTGAAATTAAAATATCTGATATCTTTAAGAAATTTGTAATTTCGTAGTTTCCAACAAAAAATTTAAAATTCTCATCAGATTGCTTTATACTTTTAGAACTTTTAAGGAATACAAGAAATTTTATATTTTTAAGCTTTTTTTTTATTTGCTCTGCAATAGAAATAAAAAAATCAAACCTTTTCTGTTTATTATCATCTCCAATATAAATAATAATATTTTCATTTTTTTTAAATCCAAGTTCCTTCTTAAGTGTTAACTTTGATAAGTTATTAAAATCTTTAAATTTCTGAGTTTCAAATGGATTTAATAAAATAACGCATTTTTTTTTTATAAAATCATTCAAACTACTATGACAAAATTTTGATATTGTAATCATTCTGCTAGCAAATAAAAGGTAGAGTAGATTTATTCTTGAGTAATATAATGTGTGTTGATGCCAAAGATGAGGAATATTATTTAAGAAACATAAAATAGTCCAACTTTGATGCATTCTTAGATCATTTGTATGGACAATGTCAGGTTTTATTCTCTTTAAAATACTAAATCTCTTTATAAAACCAGAGTATTTTCTAATATTTAACAAAGTGTAACTTATTTTTTCCTTTTTTAAAAAATTCTCTAGTGGTCCTTTCTCTTCTATAATTACATGATAAGAGAATTTTGATTTGTCTAGGTTTTTAATAGTAATGACAGTTGAGATATGACTTCCACCAACGCTATCACCTACGAATGGAAAAAAAATTTTTTTCAAGTTACCTTTTCATTTTTTTTTTAAAGATTCTTAGAATACTATCATAACTATTATCGATAGAAATAAGATCTGCAATTTCTCTTAATTTGTAAAGATCAGATTTTGTATCTAAATCAAATCTACCTGCCATATGAAAATTTATAGCTTCTAATGACGAATTCTCAGATTGAATCTTGTAATCACCACATTCGTATAAATATAGTGTTACATGTTCTTTATAATAATCGCTAATTTTTTTACTATATATCTCTTTCAATATTTTTATTTTAAATATCTCAGCACCAAAACCTACTGGCCAAAAGTTAACATCATCTGATTTGTGATTAAATAATAAATCTACTTTTACTTTACAAAATTTCTCAGCCAATGAATCAATTAAGGTTGGATCTATAAAAGGTCTATCTGCACAAACTCTCACTATATTCTCAACATTAAAAAAAGTTCCTGCATCTAAAAATCTTTTTAAAACGTCTTTCTCAGATCCTCTAAAATAATTAATTCCATTTTTTTCAGCTATTTCACAAAGAATATCATCATCTCTATTTTCTGTTGTTGCTAAAATAATATTCGTTATTTTTTTACAAAGCCTAAGTCTAAGAATAACCCACTCTATTACTTTGTGATTGCCTAATCTCATCAAAGACTTACCTGGCAACCTTTTAGAACCCATTCGTGCTTGAACTATAACTGAAGTATTCATTAAGATTATTTGAGATGTTTTAGATCTAAAATTGTATCCGCCATCAAGTTCTTCTTTAATGCTCTCCCAACAACCTTCTCAATCATGATTGACGGCAACCCTGTACCGGGTCTTTTTAAGACTATATAATCCCTTTTTAGGATTTCTCCCTTGACCATATCTTTGGCAAGCACAATACTTCTACGTGCATTCTTCTTAGCAATTTCCTCACATTCTAAACATTGTTTGATTCCTGATCCAATTGATTGTTTTACTATCTTAGTTTCTCTAACAAGTCTTTCTAATTCATTGGGATCCAGAGAAAGCCAATGATCCGCGCTCTTTGGTAAAGTTTTATCAATAGTAAAATGCTTCTCTATAACTCTTGCACCCAAAAGAACAGAAGATGATGAAACAATTGTTCCTAAAGAATGATCACTCAATCCGATTATATATTTAGGAAATCTTTTTTTGATGGTTTGAAGAGCTAATAAATTTGAATCATTATATTCTGTAGGATAACATAATGTGCAATGCATAATACAAATCTTATTTGTATATTTTTCAATTAACCTTACAGCTTTATTTATCTCACGTATATTGCTCGCACCAGTAGACAATAAAATTGGTAGTTTCTTTTTTGAGATATGTTCAATCAAGGGAAAATTAGTAATATCACATGAAGCAATTTTAAAACCTTTTACTCCAACCTTTTGAAGAATATCTGCTGATTCTTCATCAAATGGAGTTGATAAAAACTCAATTTTGTAAGTATCACACATTTTTTTAAGAATGTTATATTCTTTGTAACCAAAGGAATCAAGCTCTGAATATGAATCAAATTGAGATCCCCCTTTTTTTTCTTCACCCTTCCAACTCCAGAATCTAGAAGCATTTTTTGTAGTAAGTTTTTCTGCTTTATAAGTTTGAAACTTAATTATATCAGCCCCTGCTTTAGATGCTGCTTTAATTAATTTTTCAGCATATTCTAACTTACCCAGATGGTTGACGCCAGCTTCTGCAAGAACTACCACATTGTTATCACTAAAACAAACCTTACCTATTCTAAAATCCATATTTTTCCTTCATTTTTAATTCCATTTTCTTTCTCTCTTTTTTTAATGTAATATTTTTCCCATGAATGTAATATCTGTAAAGAGGTATTGGTAAATAAAATCCCTTTTTTTTTAACACGTGAAGTCTAGCTAACAAGTCATAATCCTCACAATTTCTCATATTCTCGTTATACCCTCCAACCTCACTTAAAACATTTCTTCTGAATAATATTCCAGCACCATGTCTAAATAAATTAGCCTTATTATTGAGTTTTACTTTTTTAATCTTAACACCGTCAACATCTACCCTAAAGTGATCGCAATAAACATAATCAAAGATCTCATTTTCCTCTAACAAATATAGCATTGCTTGACATGCATGCTGATTTAAGAAATCATCAGCATCAACTCGCATAAAAAACTTACCTTTAGATTTTTTTAGGGCTTGATTAGACGAAAAACCTATACCTCTATTAATTTTATTTTTTATAAGAGTTATATCGTTCCTAAATTCGTTTATTATTTTAAGAGAATCATCTGAAGAATTATCATCAACCACGATAATTTCTATGTTTTTTCTAAAAATTATTTGGGATAGGCATGACCTTATAGCACGTGAAACAAATTGAGAAAGATTATAGTTTAAAATGATTAAAGATATGTCCATTCTAAATCCTTAATTTTTATCATTTCCAGTTTATTTTATTTAAGAACAAAACAATTATCCTAATATCGATATTTTATTTGTATTAATAGGTCGAATCGAGTATTCATAAATTCTTTATCAAACATAGATATTAAATGTTTATATTATCAACAATAACATTTAAATATTTTTTTAAAAAAAAAATTAATATATTTTAAAATTAAGTTGTAGTTATCTTTTTTTTTAATATCTTTATTGAAGGTTTAATACTGGAATGAGAAATATTAAAATTATTGGTGCAGGTTCAATTGGTAACCATCTTGCTCATGCCTGCAGGCACAAAAATTGGCAAGTTGACCTTTATGATTGTGATAATAAAGCTTTAGACAGAACAAGAAATATGATTTTTCCTTCAAGATATGGAAGTTGGGATGATAAAATAAACCTATATAATAGTAAAAATGATAAAATAAAAAAAGATTACGATGTTATATTTATTGGTACGCCTCCCGACACTCATCTAAATTTAGCTTTAAAAGAATTATCTCATCAACCCAAGTTGATATGCATTGAGAAACCTTTATGTCAACCAGACTTAAAAAAGCTCCAAAACTTTGTACAAAAAAAAAAAAAATTCAGGACTAGAATCTTGGTCGGATACGATCATACTGTTGGAAAATCTGCAAATTTTATTGCAAAAAAATTAAATAAAATAAATCTTAATAAAATAGCTTATATTGATGTTGAAATAAGAGAACACTGGAAAGGGATTTTTAATGCTCATCCCTGGCTTAATGGACCACAAGACTCTTATCTGGGCTTCTGGAAAAAAGGAGGAGGAGCAACAGCAGAACACTCTCATGGTATAAATATTTGGCAATATTTTGCTTCAACAATAGGTGGAGGTAGAATAAACGAGGTAAATGCTGATTTGACATATATTAAAAAAGGAAAAGCTAATTATGATTCTATATGTTTTCTCCAAGTGAAAACTGAAAAAGGATTGATTGGAAGAATTACCCAAGATGTTGTTACTACTCCTGCATCAAAAATTGCAAAAATTCAAACACACGATCACACATTGGAATGGCATTGTAATTTTGATAAATTTGGGGATGCTGCAATAGAAAGGAGAGATAAAAAAAATAAACTAACAAAGTTTCCTAAAGTCAGAGCAGATGATTTTATTCAAGAAATAAATCATATTGAGAAATTGCTTAAAAATAAAATTGAAAAATCTCCTCTGGAATTTCATAATAGTCTAGAAACAATGTTGATAATTGCCGCTGCACATAAATCAGCAAGGGTAAAAAAAACTGTTTATATAAAATATAAAAATGATACAAATTTTAAAGAATGGCTAAAAACTTAAATCAACTATTTGAAAATCTTTTTATTCTTGATTTAGCAAATAATCATCAAGGTGATTTAAAACATGGGCTAGATGTAATAAACTCTTATTCAAAAATCGCTAATAAAGAGAAAATCAAGGCAGCAATAAAGTTTCAATTTAGACAATTAGACACATTTATTCATCCAGATTACAAAAAATTCAAACCAAATAAACACATTAGTAGATTTATAGAAACAAGATTATCAACTGAAGAATATAAAATTTTATTTGATGAGATAAAAAAAAATAAACTACTTACATGCTGTACACCCTTTGATGAAGAGTCAGTCAAAATTATTAACAAAATGAATTTTGATATTGTTAAGATAGCTAGTTGTTCTGCAAAAGACTGGCCACTTATTGAAGAGGTTTCAGATTTAGGTAAACCAATTATTTTTTCAACTGGAGGGTTGAAGATAAAAGAGATTGATAATCTAGTTAGTTTTTTTGAGCATAGGGGGAATGATTTTTGTATAATGCATTGCGTATCAATATATCCAACACCAAAAGAAGAATTAAATTTGAATCTTATTGAGACTTTTAAGGGAAGATATCCACATAAGACTATAGGCTGGTCAACTCACGAAGATCCTAATGACTTTGAAATAGTAAAATTAGCCTATTCAAAAGGTGCTAGAGTATTTGAAAAACATATAGGTCTCGAAAATAAAAAGTATAAAAATAATAAATATTCCATCGATCTAAAACAATTTACCTCTTGGATTGAAGCTTATAAAGACGCTTTATTATCAAATGGAAATGAAACAAAAAATATAATTTCGAGAGATGAAAATGATGGGATTGAGTCTCTTTTAAGAGGAGTTTACGTAAAAAAAAAAATTTCACCAAAAACCAAAATAAGCAGAAATGATGTATTTTTTTCAATGCCATTAAATAATGGACAATTATCAAGTGGTGAGTTTAAAAATGGTATCAAGCTCAAGAAAAAACTAGAAATTGGTAAGCCCATATTTATCAATAACTTAGAAAAAGTTCTACCAAAAGATAGTTTGATTATTAAAGAGTCCATTCATGAAATAAAAGCGATGTTACATAAAGCTAAAATTCACTTAGATACCTCTTTTGAAATAGAATATTCACACCATTATGGAATTAAAAATTTTCGAAAAACAGGAGCTGTGATCATAAACTGTATAAACAGAAAATATTGTAAAAAGATTATTATAATGCTTCCAAACCAAAAGCACCCTGCTCATTTTCATGAACGAAAAGAAGAGACTTTTCAAATACTTGATGGTTCTTTGGATGTATATCTTGATGGTAAACACAGGTTTCTTAAAGAAGGAGAAACCTGTCTTATTCAACCGGGTGTTTGGCACTCATTCAGTTCATCTAATGGTTGCATATTTGAAGAAATATCAACAACTCATTATAATGATGATTCTTTCTATAAAGATAAGCATATAAGTGAGATGAAAAGAGAGGATAGAAAAACAATTGTGGAGAACTGGGGACGATTTGAGTTATAAAATGTCTCTCCAATCAAAAAAAGAAGAGTTAAAGAGTTTTATTAAAAATCTACCCAACCCGTTAAATAAAGAGAAATTTAACTTATTAAAAAAAGGAATTTGGGATAACCCAAAAACACAAGTATATATTAATGAGAAAAAAGACTTTACATTTCTGTTCCCTCAAAAGAAGATTAATTATAAAAAGTATACTCCGAGAAAAAAAAAAATAGGCCTTCAAGATTATAAAAGAATTCTTCAAAAAGAAGAGAACAATAGAAGATATAAGAAGATTTGTAAATATTTTATGTATTGTAAAAATCTCTTGGAAATTGGAAGCGGTGAAGGCAAGTTTCTCAAGCTAATAAACTCAAAAGAAAGACTTTCTCTCTTCTCTTTAGAAAAGGACGAGGCAGCTAATTTGAGTTATAGAAATCTTAAATGGCTCACAAACTTTAATGATTTTAAACAAGTGAAAGAAGAATTTGATATTATCTGCTTCTTTCATGTATTTGAACATATCTATGAACCACATCAATTCCTCCAACAAGTAAAAAGAATAATGAAAAAGAATGGTAAGGTTATCTTGGAAGTTCCATCTTTAGATGACCCTATATTAAGTTTATATAGAATAAAAGAGTACGTTGATTTCTTTTTTCAGGCACAACATCCATTCACTTATTCTCGAGATTCATTAATGAGAGTTATGAGAAAATATTTTAGAGTTGAGGATGTAATTCCATTTCAAAGATATGGTTTAGACAATCATTTATCTTGGCTAATGAACAAAAAGCCAGGAGGAAGCAAAGTTCTAAACAATCTATTTGAAATCTCAAATAAAGATTATATTAAGGATTTAGAGAATTCAAAAAAAACCGACGCAGTAATTCTAGTTCTTAAGAATAGATAAGATGAATAAAAAAAAAGTTTTATGTATAATTCCGGCTAGAGGAGGAAGTAAAGGAATAAAGCTTAAAAATATATATTATGTAAATGGCAAACCGTTAATTTCATATACATTGGATTTTGTAAAAAAAATTAATTTCTTTGATGAAACTTTGATTTCAACAGATAATCTTAAAATTAAGCAAGTGTGCGAGGACTATGGATTTGATATTCCTTTTTTAAGACCAAAAATCCTTAGTGGTGACAAAATTAGTGATATAAATGTATTAAAACACTCACTGCTAAAGTTAGAAAAATATAATAAAACTTTCTACGAGACGGTAATAATGTTGCAACCAACTTCTCCTTTTAGACTATATAATGACCTCAAAAGTGGTTTAAGAAAGTTTTATAAAAATAAAAACGACTCTCTTTGGAGCGTTAGCTTAATTGATAAAAAGTTTCACCCCAAAAAACAATTACTTTTGGAGAAAAATAAACTTTCTTATTACTCCAAAGAAGGAAAAAGAATTATTGCTAGACAACAACTTGGTAATACTTTTATAAGAAACGGTGTTTTTTATATTTTAGATCGTAAATGTATTTTAGAGAAAGGGGAGTTACTTGGAAATAAACCAGGATTCTACGAGATAAAGACAGATTATTTTAATATTGATAGTTTAGCTGATATCAAATCTTTTGAATCATTTATTAAAAAATAAATTATTAGATGTTTACTTGTCTAACTAACATAAAAGCTTCTGCATGATCTACACCAATTTGTTGTCCTCTTAGCCTAGATAAATTTTTTATCCCTTCTAGGGACCTTGGATGAGGCCAAGCCATGAGTTCATTTTTATGAGCTTTCATTGCCTCTAGTTTACTCTCAATATAATTATCAACACATTCAAAAAAATTTGGTCGAAATACGTTATTAGAATAATTCCATTCAGTTGATGAATTAATCTCTGAGCTAAATATTTTTCCTTTGAAGCTAATTGGCCTAGCAGCAGTTAGCACAGCATTATAGACAACTTTATGATCAATATTTAAATCTCCGTTAAAATGAGTAAATATTGTATCTGGTTTCTTTTCAGATAAAAAATTTTCAATCTCTTTAATTACATCTAACAAAGGAACAGAGTCCATTTTATTATCGGGATAATTACATTTCTTTAAAGAAGAACAACCAATCTTTTGTAATGAATTTTCTATTTGTTTGTCAAAATCTTTCTTTGAAAAATTATTTGAATCTCTTGATTTATAACCGTTTGTTAAAAGCAAAACATTAATTTCTGAACCTTTTTCAGAGTATTTACATAGTGTTGCACCGCAACCAAGAATTTCATCATCAGGGTGAGCAAATATGGCAGCAATTTTTTTCATTTTTGTTTTCTTTCTAACAACTTTGAGACTAAATACAACCATGAATACGAATTCCCTGATAATTTCATTAGAAATCTAATTCTTTCTAAGTCCTCTTTAGTGTCTAGTGTCCACCTAAGAAAACCAAAGTCTCCTTTAGCCGTAAAATTGTGAATTTTGAAATTCCCATTTTTAAGATGCTTGAATTTATTATTTATATATAACGTGACATGTTCTTTATGAAGTGGATCCGATGCTTTTAAGTATGACTCATTCAATGATTCTACATTGAATACTTCCGCATCAAGTCCAATAGGAAATGTTCTTTGAATAGAATTAGAAACATAATCAAAATCTCCACTATTATAGTGTTCAATTATATTATCTATAACTTCTGGATCGTGTAATGGACAGTCTGCGGTTAACCTAAGAATATTCTTAGCCTTATAAATTTTTGAAATCTCATAAAATCTCGATAAAACATTTGTTTCATCCCCTCTAAAAAAATTAACACTATTTTTCTTACATAAATCTACTATTTTATCATCAACTTTTAAATCGGTAGTTGCCACAACAATATCTTTTAACATTTTTATCTTAGATGACCTTTCTAAAAGATGTTGAAGTGAGGACTTTCCTTGAATACTTTTTAATACCTTCCCTCTAAGTCTATGAGAATTCATTCTAGCTTGTATAATACACAATACTTTTTTATCTTTACTCAATGTCTAAAATCTCTAAATTTTGTCTTAATGTTACCTTCTTATTTGAAGGAATATTATTTACTATTTGAACTTGAGATCCAATTATACAATTTGAACCCACAATTCTACCTGGCATAGAAATAACAGCCATTCCAAACATTGAGCTATCTCCAACTATTAAACCAAATTTATCAAGATTTGTAGAAATAAATCTTTCTTGAATTTTTATTAAGGGACTTTCCTTATCAAACCTATAATTCCCTGTTCTACAAACGCCACCAAAAAAACAATTTGAACCTATTATAGAGTCACATATTATACAAACTGGACCTACTACAAATCTATTGGAGGCTAAAACATTCTTTATATCCGTTGAGAAACCAATGATAGAATTCTCACCAATAGATGTGTTGCCTCGTATTATTGCGTTATTATAAATAATTGAATTCTTACCAATATAAATATTTCCTGTAAGTTTAACACCAGAAAAGATTTTTACACCCTCATCAATATAAATGTGTCCGTCAATATGAACATTTTTTTCAATTATACTTTTAGGATGAATAAAAGTTTTTTGTTTTGAGAGATAATTATTAACTTTATCTAAGGACTCCCTTAAATTTTCAAAATCAAGTTTGATTTCATCTTTTTTTATTTTAACAGAATTGGTTATGAATTTATCTTTTCCAATCTTATATGGCATTTTTATTATATCACCGAAGATCATTTATTCTTCCAATTCGTTTAATGTATTCGTTCATCTATGAATTACTGAGAAGTCAATAATATCGTCCTTCTTAAGATTCTTTCTAGATTCTTTGTTAATAACTTTTTCAATGAAAATTGGATCCAAACCAACTTTTTTTCCTGCTGTCCTTTTAAAACCAACATTGTTCATTGTCAATCTTTCTCCTTCTCTGATCTTATCTAGTGCAACTAAACATCGAGAATATTTCCTTCTTAAAGGTATTACTTTGTCTTTATTTCTTTTATTTCCATCGTCGAGCATTAATTTTATATTATTAATCTTTTTAATCATATTCTTAAAAACTTCTGGCTCCAATGAAAGTTTATGATCCAACCCTACTCTTTTTGAATCAAACGTAAAGTGTTTCTCTATTAATTGAGCTCCCAAGCTAACAGCTGCTAAACATGAATCAATTCCAATACAATGGTCAGAGTAACCTACAGGAACCTTATACATATTTCTCAAAATCTCTATTTGTTTTAGATTCGCTTGTTTAACTGGAGTTGGATACATTGAAACACAGTGAAGAAGAAAAACCTTTTTCATCATTTTTCTTTTTCTAATAATTTTAAAAACATTGTCAATATCATCATCTAAAGCTATGCCTGTTGACATTATTATGGGCAACCGATCTCTTGATAAGTCATTTATTAATGGTAAATGCGTAATTACGCTCGAAGAAATCTTGTAACAGAAAGGTTTTTGTTTTCTCATAAAATTCAATGACTCAAAATCACCGAAAGATGCAAACAATTTGATATTCTTTCTTTTGGCAAATTGAAAAACTTTTTCTAAATCTTCGTGGGATAGAGATGCCGGCGCAATAACTTTGAATGATTCAGTATTCATAGCAAAATTTAATGTAGGATTAAATACTTGAATTTTTACCGAATCTGCACCAGACTTATTTGCCGCATCAACTAATTCAATACATTTCTCAACACTTCCTTCGTGATTGAATCCAACTTCGGCTATTATGAAGACTTTATTTTTTTGAAACTTAAAAATTTTTTTTTTAAACATTTATCCACAATACAATTCTTTAAAAAAATTTCTATCGAAATCTTCTCTACTTAAAATTGCATCTCTTAAAAAATTTTTACCCACCCTTATCCTATTAAATTTGTCAATATGAGGATCAATGTAAATACATCTTTCCTTAACTTTATCTTTGAAAAAAGTATTCATACTATTACCACCAACATCAATAAAAATAATTTTTTTGTTTGAACATAAAGATTTAACAAAAGTTGTACTTTTAAAATAGTCAAATATTAGAACGTCAAATTGATCTAAAATATCTTCAAAATTAATATTAGCGTCAAATGAATTTATAGGGTTTAAAGCTCTTGGAATATTACTTTGAGGATGTATGATCGATTCAAAATCAAATTTTAAATCTTCAAGTACTCTTAATAAAGAAAATTGCCAATCAAAGTAAACTAAGTCAATTATATTTGGTGAAAGAACCTGAGTATTATTTCTCAATAATCCCCCAACATATAATACTCTAGGTTTATTGATTGAAGGCTTGGAGTCGCTAATTAATAAATCTTTATTTCCGTTTCCATAATCAAATTTGACACCAAATTTTTTGGTATTCCATCTCCTAGACTTAATCACAAAATCACAAAATTTTTTAGTAGGAAAAATAAAGTCAGAAGTAGGAGCCAATTCTATTATCCAGCTCGGCGCATCCGATTCATTAAAAAAACATGAAGAAGCCCCATGAGCAAATCTTATAACTTTTGAACCGTTTTCTTTTGCCCACAAACCAATCACCCTATTTGTAAACATACCCCCGGTTCCGCTGTAGATCTCTTTCGGAACCTCTTTTTTTTCTAAATGATTAAACTGTAAATCTGAATAAAAAAAATAGTTTTCAATATCATCTAATAATAATATCTTTAGAGAACTATTTGAAATGTACTTAGAAAAAACGAAGTTATAATAATCTTCTGATAATTCTTTATATTCATCTAACATTCTATCACGATGCTTGTATCTAATACCTTGAAGATACTGCTGTGGAAAGATGTATTTAACCCCTATATCTTTTTTCTTCAAAAATTCAATTATAAGTGGATTTACGGTAAATGAAAGTTTACTGTTAGTAAAAATATTCGATAATTTATTATTGTATTTTAAAGTCCTTACATACGAAATTAATTTGTTAAGTTTTGGGATGTTTCTTGGTAAAGTCCTTTTTAAATGTCTTCCAGAAATATCACTTAATGATTTATCTCCAAGGAAATATTTGCAATTATCATTGTCATTAACAAATGAAACTTTTTTCTCTTTATATTGAAAAATTATGTGATCTTGTTCTATATAGGGTAAACCAGTAATTAGCGAGAGCATCCCACCAGTAAGCAAAAGGTTTTTTTTCCTAGAATCTTTTTGTATTCTTACAAATTCTCTATATTTTTCTACTATACTCTCTTGTAACTTAATAGTTTGCTGATGATTTATTGAGATTTCAAATCTATTCTTGGAAAAAATCTTGAAGTAACTTTGTTGTGGCTCAATTGTAAGGGGAAGTTTCATAATATTTTTGAATAATACCCTAATAGATTACTTTATATTTATAAACCTTTTGTATAGATTTAATTCTTTTTTAAGAGAAATCTTGGCCTCACAAAATTACATTTATTACAAACATCGTGATATATTTTTTTTCTAAAGTTCTCGCGAAATTTTACAAAGCTATTCGAATCCCAAATTTTAAATATATTTTTTTTGTAGATATTACCAAAAACTTTATCTGCATTTAAATCATAGCAACAAGGAACAACTGAGCCATCAACAAGTATTGAAAAAGTCTCGAAAAGCAATGAACAATAATTAGGTTTTTTTACTTCTTCTTCAAAAATTTCTAATTCATCAAATTTATTAAAACCCGGCCAAACCATTGCAGGAGCTGAAGAAATTTGAATTTCATCCAAAAATTCTTTAAAAGTGTTTATCAAAAACTTTGGTGGAGATAACTTCTTCCCTTTAGTTCTATTTTTAAAGAAATCTAAGTCGGCAAAGAAGCAATTGGAAACACGTATAGTTGGATTTTTTCTACCAAGTTTTCTTCTTAGCTTTAGAAAGTTAATTAAATTTTGAGATTGTTTATCAAATGCTCCTTTCAGTCTTATTTTATCATTTTCTTCTTTAGTGGTTCCATCAAATGAAACCTTCATCTCATCTAGTCCAGCTAAAATCAGTCCTTTTGATCTTACTTCGTTTAAAATTGACGCGTTAGTCGTAATCACTGTCTTCTTCACGCCAAGGTTTTTTAGAGTTGATATAAAAAACTCTAGATCCTTATTTAAGAGGGGTTCTCCGCCATGGTAGAGGACAACAACTCTTGGAATAAAATTATTTTCTATGAACTGTTCTAGAATATAATAAAAGTTCTCTCGGGATAATTGTTTCCTACCATTTGGTTCTATTCCTGTTGGACAGTGAATACATCTAAAATTACAAGCTCCAGATGTTTCTATCCTCACTACATCAGGAAAATCAGTAACTTTTTTTAGCATTTTTAGTTTTATTATCCGTACAATTCTTGGTTAGTATTGAATACAAATAAAATATTAAAGAATGCTTTTTATTAAATCAATCTTAATAAATATTATCGAGATTATTCTTTAAAAATTTTAATTACATATTTAACGCCTTTGTAATAGAAAAATGAGGGCCAGGCATCATTATTACCTATACGAAGTAAATTAAAATTCTCTTCTAATGTTTTGGAGATATCCAATTCGCCATCTGCTTTTGTTCTTTTTGGATAAAAAGATTTAACTCCTATTTGCTTCTGACGAGAAAAATTTGGATATAACTTCAAAAAATCACAAATAATATCTAATGTAGCTTTTGCTTGCTTTTCTCTTATCTCTTTGTATAGCTCAGTTCCATTAAAATTAATTTTTGTTTGGAGAAAAATATCCCCTGTATCAACCTTTTCAGCAACTTCAATTAGACTGACTGTTATTTCAGAATTTCCTTCAATTAGCTGCCATTGAATTGGTGCAAATCCTCTACCTTTTGGCAAATTACTCTCGTGAACTAGCAAATTTAGTTTATTTTTTCTTAGAAAATCTTTCGGTAGAATTTTTGTATAGCCTAATAAAAAAACAATATCAAAGCCAAAAATTTCATCCACATTAAAAAACTTATTTATTATATAGTTATCAAATAAGAATTCTTGATTACTAAAAAAATCAAAAATCCAATCATTATCCTTGTCAAACAGAAACGCTACTTTATTGCTCACTACGAAAATTCCGCCACGTGGTTCTTTATTTGTGTATTTTATTCCTATCTCATTTATTTTCAATTTATATCATTTTAATTGATTAACAATAAAAACAATTAATTATTAATTAAAGATTTTATATGCTAATTTTTAATAAGGTAATATTTCTAACAGTGAATTAATTAATGAGAGTCTAATTTGCAAGGAAAATATAAGTTGTTTAATATTCTCTTTGCAATTAATTGAATTTCTTTAATTTTAAAAATATATATAAAAAAATATGTTAAAATTATAATTATAGTTTAGGAGGTTATATTGTACTTTAAAGAATCAAAAAATTTAGGATTGCGAGCTTTTGAAAGAGATGACCTTGTAAAATATAAAAACTTTCTAAATGATCATAATGTTACAAAATATCTTGAAATGGGTGATAAACCGATTACAGAGTCAGTTTTAGAACAAACATTTTTAGAAGCCAACTCAAGTCCAAATGATATTGTTTTTTCAGTAATTGAAAAAAAAAAAAAACTATTTATTGGTACAACTGGTTTATATCTTATTAATTGGGTCGCTAGAAGAGCACAATTTAGAATTTTACTTGGAGAAACAAAGTATTTTGGAAAAGGATACGGTACTGAGGCAACTAAACTGGTTGTTGATTATGGATTTAATAGACTTAACCTTGAATCTATCTATTTGGGTGTTAATGAAGAAAACGTTGCTGCTATAAAAACTTATCAGAATGTCGGTTTTGTAGCAGATGGCAAATACAGAAAATTTATATACAATAACGGTAAGTACTATGATTCAATAAATATGACAATAACTAAAGAAGATTTTAGAGGTTCTATTAATAAAAATTAGAACTGTCATTATTAAATCCAGAAAAAAACATCATTCACTTCCTTTATTAAATTAAACCAACATTTTGCAATCCTATTTTTAATGATTTAATTAGAACCATCTTCGTGCATATGCTATATTTGTATAGGAATTAAAACCTTATTCATCTGCTTTTACTAAAAAATTTTTTGCATAAAACCCTATAAAATTGAAGATCAAAGATAAAATACATTTCAGCAAATCTTTCTTTTTTCGACCTTGACATAAACCTTGAACTAATAACGTTCAGAGACATAACCCAACTTTCCCAATTTCTAATATTATTTTCTGATTTATAAAATCGTATCATCTTTCTTTTTTTTATCTGAATCTTAGTTATATCTGCATAATAATTACCCTTGATACTAGAATACACTTGATAGCACCAGACTTTTACCTTACTGAAGTTACTAATCTTAAGAAATATTCTATTTATATTTTGATGATCTTGATGATCATCTAGAAGGAAAGGTGTGAAAACTATTTCGGGTCTAAAATCTTTTACAATATCAACAATTTTAATTTCAATATTTTTATCTAATTCCATGAAGTTTTGATTATACCTTAAAAACTCTCTTTCAAATTTATAATTATCGCATAAATTATTTGCCTCTTCTTCCCTTATTAATTGTTCAGTAATATTTCTTCCGGATGTTAAATAAATAATTTTTATTTTACAGGTTTTATTTGCAAGATAAAGTGTTCCACCCGGACCAAAAACTTCATCATCTGGATGAGGTGCTAATACAAGAATTCGCTTGTGCATAGGTATTTTAACTTCTGATGGTTTAACCGAAATTTTTGAACTAAAAAAATTAACAATTTCACTGAAGTTTTTATAAAGCAGAGAACTCACAATATGGTTCCTAAATTTTAATTCAAATAATTTTTTTTTTATAAATTTCTTTATCAATTTATTAACTTCATAAAAACTTTTTCATATTCATCAAGAACGTTTTGATCATAAAAATGTAAATATTTTTTAAATAATTTCTTCTTTTCTTTTTGATTTTTATTGTCTGGTTGAAATTTTGTTCCCTTTGCCTCCAACATTTTAACTAATTCATCTTCATTTCGAGGTGTATAAAATAAATACTTTTCCTCAAAAAAATTAATTTTTTGATTCCACGAATTTTTTCTTAGAGTTTGAAAATATGGTAATATAATCGGAATATTTGTAGCCATTGCCTCTAAAATTACGGTTGAGTTAAAAGCACAAATAACATTTGACTGTAAAATTAGATCATGAGAATTGTTTTCTGATGCAATTCGAAAATTTGGATAATCTTTTGGATTAAAATTATTTTTTCTAAATGCCTGTTGTAAGAGTTCATTCCACAATTTTGAAACCAAATATTCAATTTTTGGCTTGATAATAACCTCAGTTTCAGGAAATCTTTTAGCAATCCTTATAAAAGCAGAGTGACAATCTACAAAAACACTGTAGGGAAGTTTTCGTGTCCATTGATATGGAGGAAAAGAGAATAAGGTTATCATTTTTGTTTTTTTTAAAATTGTTTGTTTTTATTTTAGTAAATAATTCATCCATTCTTAAACATCCTTTCACAGAAACTTGACTTGCTTTAGCAAATTGAGTTTTGGTAAAGACATCCTTCATTATTTTATTTTGAACAATTATATGAGTTCCTCCAAATTTGCGAATTTTCTTTGTTCTTGCAATCATCAAATCTATGATAGATTTACAAGCAGCAAGATTTTCTCTATGAAGAACCAAATATGATTTTCCCAAAGAATTTGAAACCTCTCCCCAGTCTATATCAGCAACATATTTGATATCTGCACTAATAACAAAATCAATAGGAATTATTCTAAATATAATTTTCAATATCTTTTTTAAGAACAGTCTATGTTTCTTTTTATTTATTTCTAAATTAAATACTTTCTCAGGATTTTTAAGTTGAGATGCTACAATTTTATCTTTGTAAAAAAAACCTTGAATTAACGTTTGCAAAATTGTTGGAATTATCCATATTTTAAATGTTGATTTCTTCTCAAGTATTCTTAAATCATCCCTAAATCTCTCAGGAGATAATGCTAAAATATTTATTACCTTATCTTTATTCTTTCTAGAAAGTTTAGAACGATGAAGAATTATTCTAGAGTACAAAAGTCCTAAAATTAAAGAGAATTTCATCTTTATCAACATTTGAATGAAAACTTTAGTTAAAAAATTAATTTTAAATGTAGGTATTATATTTAAATCAAGTTTATTTGGCATAGATGTTGATAATATTTTCAGAAACAAAATCTTTTTTAATCTTTTTACTAAATATTAAATTGACATTTCTAGAAACCCTTCTTCTTTCAATAAAAGAAAAATAAAATTTTAGTATACTATTCGCAAGTTTATATTTTGTTATACGTTTTGAAGATCCACAATAATTAATCAAACCCTTTTTAAAAAAATTACAAATTTTTTGATTCTGATTTTCTGCCGTCGAAATTACAATAGCAGGAACACCCATTGATAAAATCTCATTTAAAGTGATACCACCTGATCCTATTGAGAAGTCGATGTCTCTTAAAAGATTCTTGAACTCTTCTTGTCTGTATTCTTTAACTTCTTTAATATTTTTCTTATGGAACATACTATTTTTAATTTTATTATAATACTTGTTTTTAGCAGGAAGTGAAATGTATATATTCGCCTTTATTTCTTTTTCAATTATTCTCAGTGCTTCTAATGTTAATATTGTTGCATTAGCGTTATCAGCCATGCCAAAAGTAATCAAAATATTACTAACATTTCTTTTAATCTTAAAAAAATTATTCTGGAAAAACTTCTTTGAAACAACAGCATTTTCTGCTCCGTCACAAAAGAAATTAACCGTCCGGTCTGCATATTTGTATCTATATCCGTGATCATCAATTTTAATTATTTTATTGGACCTATTTCTCAAAAAAATTATTTCATCTTTTCTAAAAAAATACCCATCTATCAAACATACATCAAGCTTAGAGTTTAAGGATTGAATATCTATTAAACTATAATGATGATCTCGAATATGAGAACAATGTTTATCATTTAAATTATTAACAATAAAAACTATGTCCTGTTTATTGTCAAAAACTTCTGCGATAGATAACATTCTTGAAACATGTCCAAGACCGGAATTTAGGTTTGTGTCAACTCTAAAACCCCACAACATTTTTCTTATAATTTTTTAATTTCTCAATTACATAGTCAATCTCTTTTTTTCTCAAACTTGGGAAAAAGGGAATTGATAGTGTACTGTTATAGAACTTTTCTGCATTTGGCAGCTGTTTTGATCCATATTTATTCTTGTAATAAGGTTGTAAATGAAGTGGAATATAGTGAACTTGACTTTCTATTCTATTTTTTTTTAAATAATGCATAAGATCTGCCTTGGAAAATGAATTACTCTCATAATTAATAAGTATCTGAAATAAATGCCAACAAGGTTCTTCAAAATCATTTGCCTGCTGAACAACATCAATAAAATCTAGCCTTTTTAGTTTATTTAAATAATAGTTTCTAATTTTATTTTTCTTTTTTTTAAAAGTATTTAACTTTCTAAATTGAGAAAGGCCTAGAGCACAATTAATCTCACTTATCCTAAAATTGAATCCAATGTTCTGAACTTCATAATACCATAAATTCTTGAGGCCCTTAGTCATTGATCTATTTTTAAATAAAAATTTTTTTTCATCTCTCTCAATCCCATGATTTCTATATTTAAGTAAATTACAATAGTGTTCTTCATTATTAGTTGTTACTGCGCCGCCTTCCCCCATTGTAATATTTTTAACTGGATGAAAAGAAAAGACACACATCTCACTATTTTTACAATCACCTATAAATCTTTTTTTGTTTTTGTCATAAAATGTTCCCAAAGCGTGCGAAGCGTCTTCAATAATATCTATATTATATTTTTTACAAATTTTACCTAGTTTCTTCATATCTACCGACTGTCCACCAAGATGAACAGGTACAATGTAATCAAACTTTTTCTTTCTTAAAATAAATTCAAGATAAGAAAAATCTAATAGTCCATTGGTTGATTCACAATCAATATGCTCGATCTTAGCTCCTAATAATTCAGCAGCATTAGAGGTAGAGCAAAATGTAATAGTTGGAACTAAGACTCTACTGTCACTCTTTATTCCAATTGCCTTGTAGCTTAATGTTAGTCCTGCTGTTGCGCTTGAACATACAACACAATATTTAGCTCCCAACTTTTGTGCAATCGTTCGTTCTAATTTTAGAGTTATAGGCCCATTTGTTAAAAAATCTTGTTTTAATGTTTTAGCAACTGCTTGTATATCATCGATATTAATTTCTTGTCTGCTATAGGGTATTTGCTTCATAAAATATTTTTTAATATTTCTTTAATTTCTTTTATACTTAACCATCTTTGATTTGTGCCACTTGAATAGGAGAAATCCAATGAAACTTTTTTAATTTTTTCTTTAAATCTTTTTTCTATAGATAATCTTTTTTTTGTCAATCTTAGAAATTCAGGTTCAATTATAAATCTATCAGATATTTCATAAGTATTTCTTGCGTCGTCATTACTAATCATTATTTCATGAATCTTTTCACCCGGCCTTATACCTATTTCTCTTAATGGTAGACTGGGGTCAATTGCGTTTGCTAAGTCAGTTATTTTCATACTTGGTATTTTAGGTATAAAGATTTCTCCGCCAATCATTAAATCTAAACTAGTCTTTACAAATTTTATACACTCCTCAATTGTAATCCAAAACCTAGACATTCTTTTATCGGTAATAGGGAAATATTTGTTATCTTTAATAAAATCAATAAAGAAAGGAATAACACTTCCTCTAGAATTTATTACATTTCCATACCTAACGACAGAAAAAATAGATTTATTATCACTTGAATATTGGTTGGCAGATATAATTATTTTATCTGCCACTAGCTTAGTGGCTCCATAAAGATTCAATGGAGACACTGCCTTATCAGTAGATATAGAAATTATTTTCTTAACATTATTTTCTAAAGACGCTTTCACAATATTCTCAGATCCAAGAATATTTGTTTTGACAAATTCAAACGGATTGTATTCAGCGGTGGGAACATGCTTTAATGCTGCAGCATGGATTATGACATCAATATTTTTACTAGCAGTTTTAAATCTATCTAAATCACGTACATCTCCGACGAAGAAACGAAGTTTATTAAAGTTCTT
Organism: uncultured Alphaproteobacteria bacterium; assembly: GCA_902567145.1. The sequence continues at coordinate 29,836 of CACFLM010000001.1, read as the reverse complement.
ATCAGACTTAAGAGCATTTTGCATTTCAAACTGTTTGAATTCATCTCTTGAGAATATTACTATTCTCTCAAATTCTTTGTTCTTTAATAAATGGTTAACAAAAGATTTTCCAAAAAAACCTGTACCACCTGTAATTAGTATGGATTTCATAATAATAAATTTGAGTTCATTTTTTTTTATTGTAATATAATATTAGTTTTATAATTCTAATCAATGACGAAACAAGAAAAATCTAAATTAACACATCAAGAAAGGTCTTGGTCAGGACCATTTGGAGAAGAGTATATAAAAAGAAACTCCAATAAAAGAATTTATAATTCAAATCTAAATTTATTTTCAAATGTTCTTAATAAAACTCAGCAAGTAAAATCTATTTTAGAATTAGGCTGTAATATTGGATTGAACTTAGAATGTTTAAATAATATCTCCAAGAATTTTGAATTGACTGGAGTAGAGATAAATAAAACAGCTTGTAATTTAGCCAAAAAAAAGAAGATTGCTACAATAATCAATTCAACTATTATAGAAAAAATTCCGAGTTCCAAAAAATATGATCTAGTTTTCACAAAAGGTGTATTGATCCATATTAATCCTAATGAACTGGAAAAAGTTTATAAAAATATATACGAATATAGTCTGAGATATATTTTTATAGCAGAGTATTATAATCCAGAACCTGTAAGCGTTGATTACAGAGGTCAGAAAGATTTATTATTCAAGAGAGATTTTGCTGGTGAATTAATAGATAAATACAAACTTAATCTTGTAGATTATGGTTTTATTTATCATCGAGATAAATTTTTTCCAAAGGATGATATTAATTGGTTTCTTCTAGAAAAATAAACTGAAAGTTTATCTAAAAAGTTGATCATAAAAGATAAAAAGTATTTTTAATTTTAATTATTCTGGACTCAATGTTGCGATACAAAGCTTAAAATCGTTATTCATGTACTTGTATTTTTTAAGAATATCTGGATAATCGACCATTTTAAAACCAATCTTTTTCCCAATCTTCTCATAGAAACTAAATTTATGATGCCAATCCCTTGCATTAAGTCTTCTTATATCATTTCTTAAATTAAACAAATTATAAAATGCAAAATGTTTATGCAAAGATTTTGATTTCTTATGAGAAATTATATCATGATATGTAAAAACAAACTTAGCGTTTTTTTTCATTATTTTCTTTGAATTCAATAATATTTCCTCAATATCATGTTCTGGAATATGACCAAAAACTGCATGACACCATATAAAATCAAATTTATCTTCGTGCAACAAATTGAAACTATTATCTTTGATTACTAAAAATTTAGGAGATTTATTTAAAGATCTAATATTGAAAAATACTTTACCTTTCTCAATTCTATTCTTCACGGGATCAACACCAGAATATTTTTTTTTATCTAAGTAATTAATAAAATGAACCGAGGACCTTAACCAACCACAGCCACATTCGAGCAATTTGTGATTCTTCCTTAATCCTATTTCCCTTAAAACATTAAGATCATCTTTTCCCGAGACTAAAAAATCTTTATTTGCTTTTGATTTTTTATCTTTAAATCTTTGAGTTTTTGCTGCCCATTCATCTAGTTTAGCTGCATACCAATCAAAAAAATTTTTACCAATAATTTTGTAGTAAAGAACCTCTATTAAAAATAAGGATTCTTTTGATCTATTTAAAAGATTCAAATAAAGGAGCCAGAATTTCCTAAAAATTGGATGCAGAAAATCTGGAAGTAACTTTTTTATAATTTGAATCATGAACTTTTTTTTCTATCACACTTTTTCAGATAGTTATATACAATTTTCTTAAGAATTCTTTTTCAAATAAAGAACGTGATCTGCCTTTTTTAAAAAATCTTTCCTGTGAGTAATTACAATTGTAATTTTATCTTTTTTAAACTCGAAAAGGTTATTAAAAATTTTTCTTTCTGTCTCATAATCAAGAGCTGATGTTGGTTCATCCATAATCAATATTTGAGGATTTACTGCAATTGCTCTTGCGATACAAATTCTTTGTCTTTCACCACCGGAAATAAGTTGTCCTTTTTCACCAGTCTTTGAGTCTAAACCGCCATCTTTCATTTCAATAAATCTTTTTATTTCAGAAAATTCAATCGCTTTATCAATATCCTTTATTTTTATTTTTGAGTCGCCAAGTGTTATATTATACTTAATATCATTATTAAATATGGTGTTTTCTTGACTGACATAACCAATCATCTTCCTATAGGAAACCATATCAATATTAGCTAAATCAACTCCTGAAACTAGAATTTTTCCTTTAGTAGGTTTTATTAAACCTGTAATCAAGTCTATTAATGTTGATTTTCCAACTCCAGACGGCCCAAATATAACTATTAAATGTCCTTTCTTAATTTTCAAGGAAAGTTTAGAAATAATTCTCTGCTTTCCAAAAGAACAATCAACATCATTAAATTCAATGCTATCTATTTTCTTGATTCTATTGTTTCCTGATAACTCTTGGTTTTCTAGGATATTTTTCTTATAAGAATTAAAATATTCATGTGGTGCTTTTACAATAACTAATGATTGGATGTCTCTTTGTATTGAACTGAATTGCTGCAGGGCTCTAACTGAAAAAATTAAAATTACTATGACTTCAGAAATATCAGTTGAAACATTTAAGGTTTTAAATAAATAGAGTGATAAAAGGACTAATGAAATAATGAATAGTTCTTGAAATAAGATAATCATCCTCTTCATGATGATTATTTTTTTCTTAGCATTAGCCCCTAAATCAATCAAATCAAAGAAGCTAGGCAGAACTAAATTCTCTTTTTTCATCGACTTAATAGGCTTTAAGCCCTGAATATTATCAGTAAAAACTCCTGATAATTTTGCCAATGTTTGATTGATTTCTTTAGCATTCCTTGAAGTAATTGCGATAAGTCTTTTAATAAATAGATACATTATTAAACCAAGTAGGATACAAAGAAACGTTAGCTGGGGGTTTAAAAATAAAGAGAATAGTAAATAAATTATTAACTGAAAAATTGAAGAAATGAACCTACTTAGATTTAAAAAAACTCTGCTCGCTTGTTCTGTAATGTTAGATACTAGATTGGTAATTTTCCCTACTTGATTTTTTCTTATAAAATCCCAGCTACAATTTAAATAAGATTTTATAATTTGTTTCCTGTAACTGGCAGTAATATCAGCTTGGACTCTTCCTATATATAGAAAGGTTAAAAATGAAATTATAAGTTTAGAGAGCAATAGAATCCAAATGAACCCTAATAAAACTCCGAGGCTAATACTCAGTCCAAAACTATCAAAAAAAGATTTAAGATAATACAATACCTTTCCGTCACCTGTAACATCTGATCCACTAAGCATTTGAATCAAAGGAAGAACAGTAATAATACCTATTCCTTCCAAAAAATTTGCGAATGTTAGAAATACTGAAGCGATTATTATTGGATATTTATGAGTTAATAAACTGTCTTTAATCCAACTATAATTTTTTTTGACTTCTTTAAACATCTATGTATGCAGGAACATTATAGTGACTAAGTTTTTTAATTTTAAATCCATACTGTTCACAGAATTCGTCTAGGGCTTTTGTCGCACCAAAAACACTATTATAGTCGTCTACAACAATTACTCCCCCTTTAACCATTCTGTCTAATAATTGTGAGAGAGCAAAGCTTGTTGGTTCATAAGTATCCATGTCTAAATGTAATAATGCAATTTTTAGTTCCTTATTATCCTCTAGAAATTTTGGAAGAGAATTAAAGATGTCTCCTTGAATTAAGTGAATGTTATCAATTTTCTTTTCATAAAATATTTCTTCCAACTTCTCTTTATTTATCGAATCTCCACCACCCTTTGTAAATTTATCAACAAAACCCAAGTCATCAATATTCTTTACATTTTTTGTTGGAAATTTACCAAATGTATCAAATCCGTAGAATTTCCTTGAAAAACAATTCTCAAGTATTTTTCTATAGATAGCAAATCGAATTAAGGAACAACCTTTATAGACACCAAGTTCAAGCAGAGCACCTGGAATATTAATGATCTTCTTATAAATTTCGTACTGTGCTATGCTTTTTTGAACTCTTGTGACGTCAGAGTACCAATAAAATTGATTTTCAATATTCCAAATATCCATTTAATAATAACCAATATTGTTTAACTTCAAGTTTATTCTTTTCGAAAGTTTACTATTACTCTCTGAAAACCTTTTTTCTAACTCTAGAGGTATCTTGGGGTAATACCTAATGATAAAAATTTTTTTTAAGATGAAGTCAAAGGAAAATATCTTTTTTACAAAACCCCCAATATAATTTTTAATTAAATGATTATTATTAAAAAGTTTAATAATAATAATTAAAAATTTATTTATTCTCCTTTTTAATTTAATAGAAAAGTATGAAAGACCTTGTTTTACAACCTTTTTTTCCACCTTAAAATTTTTAATTTTTAAAAAAGAGCATAAATTTTTCATGAAATACTCTTGTTTAATTTTTAGTAATTCGAAAGGAATTACTTTGCAATTAGAAAAATTACTTTTCCAAAAATCAAAGGTCTTATTATAGTCAATAACATCTAATATATTTTTGAAGTCATTACTTATAATCAACTCGTCAAATGTTCTTGTCTCAAATCTTTTAATTCTTTCCTGATACCATGACCACAGCCATTCTCTTTGATTTCTAATAATTATTAAAATAGATACTCTTGTATTAAGAGATTTTATGTTTTGGATTATTTCTTTAGGCTCTAAATATTTTAAGTCCATTTTACTCTTGATAGTTCTAAGACAATCTGCTGGCATAACAAAATGTTCGAAACTTATTACATTTACTAGGTCTTTCTTAAAAAGTTTTTTTTTAAGAACATTAAGTTTTTCTTTTTTTTTAATTTCTTTTGTTTCTGACTGAAGTGCCAATAAATTATAAAACTCTTGGTTTCTTATAAAGTTAATTTGAGATGATTTTGGAAAGAATAATTTTTGTAAGAAGCTTGACCCTGTTTTTGGGAATCCAATGTGAAGAATTAAATTATACATGCGTTTATTTCCTAAAAAAGTTTCTCAAATTCTGCTTTAGGTGATCCCAAAAAAACGAATATTCAATAATTTTTTCGATTATAAAAAATGTTTTTCTCTTTTTTTTTTTAAACTTACTGTAAAAATGGTAATCTGACAAATTTTCAAATGTTCTAGCTCCCGAACCTATAACTCTTAATTGAGAGGGTGATAATCTATCAATTTCATTTGATAAGATTGTTAGTGGTCTCATTTGATATTTTCCATTCCAAACCTTCTCACTCAGCCAATCCAGTAATAAAACTTTCCTTATCTTGGATGAAGGCTGTGATGGGCCATGAAAACCTCTGTCGTCAAATAAAATTAAATCACCTCTTTTTCCATCTAGTTTTATTTTAGATGCCATAAATTTTTCTATTATCTCTTGTGGATAGTTATTTAGACTTTGACCAAAGTTAGCTTTAAATTTATGACTTTTTAGAATGTAATAAAAAGATCCCTCTGTACAATCATGAAGATATAGCACACCACCAATTGCTAAGACATTATTGATCATTTTCTTAGTTACAACTTTATCCGAACGCAAACTTCTTCTTGTTCCCTCTACATAATCATTGTGTGCCCCAAAATATTCATACCGTGTTGGTTTGTCTAACTTCAGAGTTGCTTCAGAAAGAATAGTCTTAGAATCCATTAGATATTCGACTAATTTAATCAAGTCTTCATTTAAACAAAATTTTTTTGAGTTTAGACTCATATGAAAAGGGTCAACGAATTTCTTGGGATAGTCAACTTTTAAATAACCAAAATTGCCATTTAACATTGGCTGTGAAAAAAAAGTTTCGGACTCATTAATAAAATAATCCAAATCACTTTTGGGAAAAAAATTTTTTATTAGAACAACACCATTTTCGATAAAGCATTGTTTAATTGCTTTTCTTTTATTTTCTTTTAAATTAAACGTAAAGTCTGAAATCAAATTCATAAATTAATACTATATTAAATTTTCTAACATCTTTAATGAAGTTTTTATACTCTCTTTATCAAAACCTTTGCTATCTAAGTAACTAAACTTGTTCATATTAAACGAGTTATGTAATATAACTGACAATAAGTTTTCGGCCTCCTTCTTAGCAAGATCTTTTTTTAATGGACGGTTCAATAAATTGTCAATTGCAGGTCTCAATTCATCTTCATTTTTTATAACAGTTACATTTTTAAGTAAATTATAAAAGTTATGCCTTCCAAAAGAAATAACTGGAACTCCCATAAGAGCGGCTTCAAACCCTACGGTTCCGCAGATGGTTACTACTATTCTAGCTCTACTTACAATGTCAATTCCCTTTTCTTTAAAATTTATAAAAATAACATTCTTTAACTCAGAAATCTGGTTGTAAAATTCCTTTGGTCTCTTTCCGATTGAAGCAATATGTTCTTTTACAACCAAATATGTATCTGCTGGGAGATCTCTTGAAAGAGACAATATACATGACATTTGATAAAAGTACTCTGGTGATCTTCCTTGAAAATTTGTTTCGGGCTCGTCTTGAAGTGCATAGAAAACATATTTTTTATCTTTAATATCTTTGAAACCTTTATTAAAAGTCTTCTCTAAAAAATTAAAATCTCTATATTCTCGATAGTACAACGAGATTTCGCTTATTAAATCATATTTTCTTTCGTAAGATTTATATAACCAATAAATGTTTTGATAAATTCTTCTGAGAGTTCTAAACAAAAAATGAGATAAAAATTTTTTTTTAGAATAAATAGCTTTTACAGCTCCTTGGTAAAATGGTTCAGATAGTGAACCAACATCTGAATTTGCTTTTTTTTTTCTTGATAAAAAATCTCTTTCTATTTTCTTTGAGCATCCGTATTCATCATCTGACCAGAAATAGAAATTTTCATACTTTGCCGACATTATTAAAAAACTTTTAACATTAAAAAACCTTGAAACATTGGCTTCAATATGCAGAGGATTTATCATGATGGAAATATTTCTCTTCTTAAATTCATTCTCCCAAAACTTTATCCAATTAATATTTTTATTTAAAACACTTAAATAATCTCCCTCCGAAATTGAAGATCTAGGTGAATAGTATCCAGCGGGAGAAAAAGATCTGCCGTTTATTCTATCCAACATAACAAAGTAATTTAGTGATCTTTTATATTTTTTCTCTAAAAGTGAGGTTTCTCTGAAGATCTTCTGTTCATTTAAATTCATTTGGATTCTTCTTCCATTTGGAAACATTACTAAAACTTCATCAAAATATTTTGGAATGAATTTTTTTAATTTTTTCAAACTATCGGGATAGTCAGTATAATAGTAGATTTTACTCTGATATTTTTTTTTTAACAGAGTTGCAAACTCAAGAATGAAATCTAGTTGAATCGGAAAATATCTGATAGCTACGCTTGAGAATGTTTTATTTAATTTTTTGTTCATTTGATTTCTCTAAATAATTTATAACAGATTTCATCCCAAAAAAGTTTGATTTATTATAAAGTTTAGAAAATATCTCACTAATTAATCTATAATCTTCTTTTGTATCAATAGTTAAATTGTAATGACTAAGATTTTCTTTGTTATAGAGAGTATCTGTTTTAAATTTAACCCTATTTTCCATGATCCATTTGATAAACAACTCCCTGTCAAGCTCTGATCTTAGAAGACTGTTACAATGATCGATTATAGCTTTTGAAAGAATTTCAAAGCTATAGCCTAGAGGAAAAGTTTTAGAAAACTTATTAGACGCAAAATCTAACTTATTCTCTATAAAAATCTTAAGTAGATCGTTTACTTGACTAAAATCTACTAAAGGACAATCAGCATTTACCTTTACCATGACGTCGTAATTAAGTTCTTTTGATAATGTATGAAGTCTAGAAACAATATCGTTTTCTTTTTTATGTCTGTGACATTTTATTCCATTATCCTCTGAGAATTTTTCTAAAACATCATTCCTAGGATCTAAGGTTGTGGCTAAGACTATTTGTGAAATTGAATTCACATTTCTTAATCTTTCAGTAATATGCCAAACTAATGGCTTATTAGCCAGCGGCATCATTACTTTTCCAGGCAACCTTGTTGAACCCATCCTAGCTTGAATTAAACCTATTATTTTCATAATTTTTTAATGATCATATTAAGATAGTTATTCAGTCTTTTAACGCTTCCTTTGAAAGGGTTTTTTTCTGGCGGAATGAGACATCCACTAAATAAATTAGACTTCAAGTCATCTATAGTAGAAACAACCTTTATCAATTTTCTTTGAGATAAGAAGTCCATATTTTGTTTTAAGTTTGGTTGAAAACTTATAATATTTCTTCCTGAATAATATGCGTCTATCATTAAAGAAGAAAACATACCTACTATTGTACCGCATCTATCGATTCCTTCAGTGTCACTAAAAACATTATCAAAGTATCTTAATTTCTTTTTTTTTTCTCTAGGGTGAAAAACAATATTTAAAGATCTTACATTTTTTAATTTCTTAAGTTCTACTAATTCTTCTATTACATCATTTTCATTAAAACCTAATCTAGAGTCAAAATCAGTTTTAATTGGTTGACTTATAAATAAGATATCATGTAATTCTTTTTTTTTTAGCATCTTTATATTTTCCCATGCTGGATTTCCAAAACAATTACAAATACCAATTTCTATATTATCTTTTCTGATAGCAGCTTTTAAAGAATATCGGTCAATTAATAGTAAAATATTAGGATAATTATTTTTACCATTTGTATCGAATATTCTTTTTTTATAATTATAAGATGAGTCGATTAATTGGATTATTTTTATTTTCTTAATTTTTGCAAAATTATAATAGAATTTCTCTAATTGAGAACCAGAAGTTGATGAAATGATTAGGTTTGGACTTTGAAAAAATTTGTTCTCAGAACTTAAAACATTGTATTTAACTCTGTCATCTTCAGATAGCTTTATAATATCTGTATCCAATAAAACTTGCCATCTAAAAGGTTTCTCTTCACTTCTCCACAAATCAAACAAGGGTTGAAAGTATTTGAATGCTCCGTGTTGACAAAGAATAAAGATTATAGATTTAATCGTAGAGTGTTCCTTCATTTACAGTTTGCAAGCTTTGCTTAGACATTATTAAATCTTTATTTTTGATTACTTTTTTAATTGCACTGCAAAATTGATCCATATCATTATGAGTCAAAGGAGAATAAGTTATATTTGTCCAAATTAGTTGGTTATTTTGAATATCTTCGCATACTGGACAAGTATTTTCAGAATAATCGATTTCTTGAATCCTATCATTAGCAACGAATGGGAAACCATCTTTACCAAAACCTATTTTTTTTTGATACATAGGCTCTAAATAGATTGGTCTAACGTATCCAGCTTTTAGTGTAAACCCCTCGGCCTCTACAGACTTGCAAAAAAGTTTTCTTGGCATACCTATGAGCTCTTCACTAAACTTCATCGGGTAGAAATAGTAAACGTGAGTACAATCTTCTCTCAAGACAGGCGCATCTATTCCTTCAATATTAGCGAGATTTTTTGTCAATCTATCAGCCAAACTAATTCTCGGCTCATTAATCTTATCTAACTTCTTCAATTGCTCTATCGCTACGGCAGCTTCCATATTTGTCATTCTATAGTTTAACCCAACCATGTTTGTTATATTCTTCACATTCATTGCCTCTACTAAAACTTCACCATGGTTTCTGACTAGTCTTAACCTTTGAGTTAACTCTAGATCATCACTAAGAACAACACCACCTTCCCCGCACTGCATAGCTTTATGTCTATTTAAACTAAAGATCCCAAAATCGCCTACTGTTCCAGTAAATTTATTTTTGATAAGAGCTCCGGGTGCTTGAGCATTATCTTCAATTAGGAACAAACCTTTATCGTCAGCTATCTTTCTCAATTTAAGTAATGAAGATGGAAGTCCAAAAAGATTAACTGTGAGAATTACTTTAGTATTCTTCGAAATTTTCTTCTTCACACTCTCGGGATCAAGGCAATAAGTATCCTCTTCAATATCAGCAAAAACTGGTATTGCTCCACAATAAATAACGGCAGTAGCTGTTGCACTCATAGTATAAGGAGGAACTATTACTTCATCACCAGGACCGATTCCAGTTGCAGCTAAAGCTGCATGTAAACCAGTTGTGGCAGAGTTAATAGCAGTTGCGAAATTTGATTTAAATCTTTCACAATAATTTTGCTCTAGTTTTTCTATTATTGGGCCACCAAAGAAATCTTTATTAGGTTGAGCAGCAAATCCTGATAATATTCCACTATCTAATACCTCCATTACAGCTTTTTTTTCTTCATCACCAATCATATTATAATGAGGTAAAGGCTGTTTTCTTATTTTCTCACCGCCTAAAATAGCTGGGTAATGTTTTTTTGTACTCATAATATTTAAATATGCTAGATTGATTTATATTTCAATAAAAACATTCATTTGCAATAAGTATTTAGTTTTTAATTTTATTTATTATTTCGTAAACATACAAGATCTCTCTCAGATTTTGAAATTCAAAATACTCGTTAATTTTGTTATTTTTAATTAATTTATTATACAAATTACTAAAACAATTATTAATGGTGAAATCCGACGAATTTTTGGTTTCCTGTAAATGAGAATAAGAATCAATTAAAAGGTTTGGTTGAGAAGTAAATGTTTTAATTTCCAAACCACCATTCCTTATTTGTAACTTTCTGGCTTTGTAAAATAAACTTATTTCAAATTGATCATATTGAATACTATCAATTCCAATAATTGAAATTGGAATCTTAGATTTTGTTAAAAGATTAAAAGAAGGTGATTCTGATTTATCAAATTTTAGTTTTTCGATCTTTGAAAAACTTCCAAAAAGATGTATTAAAAAATCAATCAAATGACTCCCATAATTTAGAACACCTTTACTATAGTAACAAACTATTCTTGTAGGAACTTGTTTGGTCTTTAAAATTTTTTTGACTGCATCATCAAATCTTCTTGGGTAATTAATTATCAATTTTATTTTATTTGATTCTGCGAATTTGATAATTCTCTTTGACTCCTTAATATTGTCTGATAGAGGTTTTTCAATAATGAAAAGTCTGCAGTTAAGATTAGATAATTTCTTTAGTAAGATTAATCTAATGTTTGGAGGCGTTGAGATGATTGCTAAATCGATTTTCTCATTTGGTACATCATCTAAGTTCAGCAAATACTTAATTCTCTTACTTTTAGAATAATATTTCTTTTTAACTTTTCTTAGTATATGTTTTGAAGAATCTACAACAATTAAATCCAGATTTTTAAATTTAGTTAAAACATCAAGGTGGTTTCTAAAAATCTCTATATTATTTATAGTTGTAGACTTATTTAATGCACCTGCTCCACCTGCTCCTACTAATAAAACTTTCATATCTTAATATTAATTTCTATTATTATACAGTTTTTGGTACTCATATTAGTAAAAAAAATAGTGTTTTTTTTAGAAATTTAAATTTTCTTCCTTCATAGCCATATGATTGTTGCCAATGCAATAACATATTCTTTTTCATCAGATAATGTAATATTAAATGAAACATTATTTATATTATTTTTTTCTTCAATTGCTTTGAGAGTTTCTCCTGTGATCTCATAGATTGGTTTTCCGCTCTCATTATTAAGTATGCTTATATCTCTAATTTTAATTTTACCAGTAAAACCAGTTCCTAAGGCCTTCACAAATGCTTCCTTACCTGCAAACCTGTTAGCTATAAACTTAATCTTTTTATTTTTATCAAATATTCTCTTCTCTTTATTTGAAAGTATCTTTATTAAAAATTTTGATTGGTATTTATCAAATACTTTCTTTACTCTGTTTATACTAACGATATCTATGCCTTGAGAAATATTCATTAAACTTTTTTTTAATCGTTACATTATCTAATTTTACTTAAAAAGATTACTTAAAATATTAGCAATATAAAATTATTTTATAAGTTGTTTTTTAAAGTTTTAGCATTTATAAGATAAAGATGTTTCAAAATATAATTTCGAAGGCAAATTATTTTCGTTTTGAATTTAAAAAAGGAACACTAGGCAGAAATTTCTCTGGGATTTTATCAAGAAGATTTAATCTTTCAAGAAGAGTATCTAACGAGATTTCATCAATCTTCAAGAAAGTATTTTTATTTAATAAATTTATTATTAGAAAATATTTTGTAAAATTTCAAAGTATAGATAAAGAAATAGATAATAGAAAAAAGTATTTATTAACTGAAACAAATGAACTTAAAAATGTTGATAGTCTTTTAAAACACTGTCTTAAAGTTGCTAAAAAAAAAAAAATCAAATTTAAGCCGGATTCAAATAAATTTACATTCAATCTAATAGAATACGATAAAGATGACGAAAGTATAAGCTTAAGAAATATAAATGAGATAAGACCAATTTTTGAGTTTTTCACACAAGAAAAAATCTTAAAAGTTGTTATAAATTACCTAAAAGAAGTCCCAGTGGTAGGAAATGTTTGCTTATTTTATTCATATCCTCACAATGGTAGTTTTGGTTCAGAAAAATTTCATCTTGATCAACAAAGTCATAAACAAGTTCATGTAGTTTTTCCAATTAATGATGTTAATAGTTTTAATGGTCCATTTAGTTTCTTAAGCGCTATAAAAACGAATAATGTTCTTTCAAATAGAAAGTATCTTGGAGGAAGAATCGAAGATGATGAAGTATACAAATTTGCAAAAAAAGAAGAATTAATACAGTTCAAATCACCTAAAGGTAAAAAGATTCTTTTTGTAGATCCTTACCATTGTCTGCATTATGGTGCCAGAGCAAAATCGAAACCACGGATTTTAATAGTATTTAATTATACAAGCAGATTTGAAGGCTCTGAAACTGCCAATGGACTCTATAGAATGAAAAACAGAAGATTACTTGAAAGAAAAGATAATAAATTTGATAGGTATCTTCTAGATCTTTAGGATTTATAATCCAAAATAAATTAATTAATATATTCCTCTAAATCCTCTAAAAGCTCTAGTAAATTAATTTTTTAAAAGAATTCTTATCTTTTACAAAGATATAATCTCTAATATACAGATTTTGACTCTCATAGTGATCTGAGTGATCAATTTCCTCAAAATTGAACTTTTCGAGAAATTTATATATCTTTTTATATTTTTCTTTACTATTTATTTCTATGATAAATGCTTTAACTTTATTTTGTTCTAAACATCTTTTCATTCCTTTAATTGCTTCAAGTTCAAATCCATCAACATCAATTTTAACAACAGAGGGGTCTGGTAATTTACATTTAAAGACTAATTCGTCTATTGAGATTCCAGCTCCCCACTGAAAAGTTGGAACCTTCATCTGCTTTCTATCTAAGTGTTCATACATAGAAACATCACTAAAGGAGTTCATGGTTTCCCCAGGTATTGGTTTTTTATGAAAAAAAAACTTTGAAAAAGAGAATCTCGAGTCTATACCTGCTTGAACTACATTGAATTGTTTTTTTTTTTTGTCATCCAAAAGGTATATTGTCTTAAGAATTGATTCAATACTTGGTGTATAAGGTTCAATAAAGACAACGTTACAACTCTGAATTCTATTGGCAAGGAATCCGTAAATTCCATTTGACGAACCAACATCGTAGAAATTCTTAATTTTAAATTTAGACATTATAAATTTAAAAACCAAGTCATTAAATTTAGGGTTTTCAAGTTGATCAAACCTCCTAATTTCTTTAAAAGACCTAAAAGAAATAAAAAAGTCTTTTTTGGAAATTTTTTTTTTTGCAATCCAACATGAAAGATCATTATTAAATTTTATCGATTTATCAGGATGAAAATAAAATTTTATATAAAACTTTATTTTATTAATAAGAGAGTTCATAAAAATCTTTAAACCCTATTGAAAAGTAATATGAAGTTTTTCAATTTAAGTTATCTAAACTAATGAAAACTACCAAAAAAAAACCTTTTTTTCTAGTATAATATTATCTTTCATACTAAATTATCATTTCTAATTAGAACAATTAAGAATACTATTTTAATGCAATCATCAAAATCTATAACTGTTAAGATCGCTTCAAAATCTGATGAGTCAAGCTGGAATTCTTATCTACTAAAAAAAAAATTAACAGTACCAATTGGTCTTTTTCAATTAAAATTTATCATTAAAAATATTTTTTTTTTTCAAACACCTTTATTTTTTGTTGCTAAAGATTTAAGAGGAAATATAAAGGGGTTATGCTCTTGTTTTTTAGTAAATAGTCTTAGTGGTAAAAAAAAGCTTTATTCATCTAGATTCGGACTCAACGCTGATAACAGTTTAATAGCAAAATTGATTTTTAACCACATTAAAGATTTTTGCTCAGAAAAAAATATATCAGAATTTGTTTGTACATCGGGATTCCAAAACTTTGATATTAAATCAAGAAAATATTATAAAATTTCTATGATTATGGAATTAAAGAAGGATTATGAATATTTCTGGAAGAATTTAAGAGCAAAAACTAGAAATGCTATTAGAAAGTCAGAAAAGTTTAATTTTCATATATCTAGTAATAAGATCTATTTAAATAAATTTTATAATATTTATAAAGAAAATATGTTAAATAAAGATGTTGATGTATTACCATTTAAATTTTTTAGTAAGTTAATAAAGTTTTATGGAAACAATGCTCAAATTTATTCAGTTCTTGATAACTTAGGAGAGTATATGGGCAGTCTAATCCTTATTAAAGGGAAAAATATTGCACAATATACATTTGCTTCCACTGTCAAGAATTCTAAGAATGCAATGCACTTTTTATTATCTGAAGTCATTAAACTTTTATACCGCGATGGAATAGATTTTTTTGATATGAGTGAATCTACAAGAGGAGGCGGAGTCTATTTATTTAAGAGATTTTTTGGAGCCTCTGAGAAAAAAGTCTATTATTATTCAACAAATAAAAGTTCAACTGAAAGTAAATTAGCATCTAAAAAAGTTGAAAAAAACTTTCTAAAACAATTTGTCATTAGAAAAATAAAAAATCAATTTACGAGAATAATTTAGCTAGATGTATAAAAAAATTTTTGTTTTTAAAATTTGCACCTTATTTTCTTACGATGGGTTAATTGATAAAAAGATAAAAATCACACCGGCTAATGAATTATTTTTAAAAAGTAATAAAGACAAATTTGTAAATAATGAAAAATTTATAAAAAGAATTGATAAGTATAACCAATGTTATCTAACAAAAACAAAAAAAAATATCATTGGATACCATTGGTTAAAGATAACTGAATATGTTCCTCTTTTTTTTGGTATGAATTTTAAAGTTAAAGAAAGGGGAGCTATAATATGGGACTGTAAAACTAAAAATGAGTTCAGACGAACCTCGGTTTATAAAAATGGAGTTATCTCAATTTTATCATTGAAGAAGTTGAAAAAGTTAAGAAAATATATCCTAATAGAAAATAAAAAAAAATATCTTTTAAAAAGTATTAAGAAGCTTGGTTTTCAAAAAGTAAAAACTTTTTTATGCTTAAAGTTATTCAATATTTCTATTAAAATAAATTTTTGAATTAACAAATGATTAAAAACCTTATAAAAAAAATAAGTTTAAAACTTGATATTTATCCTAGTATAGTAAAATTCAAGGATATCAAATTCCCAAATGTTAAAAAATCAACAATTTTAAAAGAAATTTATTTAACTGATTTTTATGAATATGAGGTAGTCAAATTCTTTGATTATTTTAAATACAATAACTTTATCGATATTGGTTCTAATATTGGTTTCTTTTCATTATTTATAAAAAAATATAAAGATTGGAATATATTAGCTTTTGAACCCTATTTTCAATCATTTGAGTTTGCCCACAAACTTATGAAAATTAATAATCTCAACTATGAACTAAGAAATGAGGCAATATCAAGTCATGATGGAGTTTCTAAATTTTATATCCCCAACTCAAATAAATTTTCTCCGTTTAGTGGATGTGCTTCTTTAATCAAGCCAGGTCAAGTTATGAAAAAAATGTATGGTAATCAAAATTATGATGTCACTAGTGTTAAAACGAAATCTTTTAATCAATTACTCCACAATTATAATAAAAAAAATACCTTAATGAAAATTGACATCGAAGGAAATGAATATGATACTTTTTTGTCTGTTAAAAACTTTGATAAAATCAAAAGTGTTGATTTTATTTTAGAAATAAATCTTCATGATAAAAACCGATACAATCTTTTTAATATTTTGAGAAAAGCAGGTTTTAAAGGTTATCTAATGACAAATATTGGGCTCATATCTGAAGATAGGCCTCTCACACTTCCCAAATATGATCTTCTAGTTGACTCCAAAACGCATGCCCACAGGCCAGCATGGAGAAATCATTTCTTCACAAAAAAAAGTGATAAATTAATAACAAAGAAAAATTCTGAGATATTCGGTTACAATATTTAATTTATTATTTATTCTAATGGAAACTTTTTAGTAATTTTATAGATTACTTACATTTTAGTTGGTTGCGGGGGTAGGATTTGAACCTACGACCTTCAGGTTATGAGCCTGACGAGCTACCAGGCTGCTCCACCCCGCGTCAAAGCATATAACAAACTGTGATTTTAAGGCCCGGCAACGACCTACTCTCCCGTGCCTTAAGACAAAGTACCATCGGCGCTGAAGGTTTTCACGACCGAGTTCGGAATGGAATCGGGTGTTCTCCCTTCGCCATAACCACCGGACCATAAAATCACAGTTAAAATAGTATATAAAAAAAGTTTGAGAATTTCAATAAAGTTCATTCGAGTTATTAGTACTAGTTAGCTTCATATGTCACCATACTTCCACACCTAGCCTATCAACGTGGTAATCTTCCACGACTCTCAAGGGATACCTAGTTTTAAGGGAGGCTTCCCGCTTAGATGCTTTCAGCGGTTATCCCGTCCGTACTTAGCTACCCGGCGATGCGACTGGCGTCACAACCGGTACACCAGAGGTACGTCCATCCCGGTCCTCTCGTACTAGGGACAGCTCCTCTCAAGTATCCTACACCCATGGCAGATAGGGACCGAACTGTCTCACGACGTTCTAAACCCAGCTCACGTACCACTTTAAATGGCGAACAGCCATACCCTTGGGACCTGCTCCAGCCCCAGGATGTGATGAGCCGACATCGAGGTGCCAAACACTGCCGTCGATATGGACTCTTGGGCAGTATCAGCCTGTTATCCCCGGCGTACCTTTTATCCGTTGAGCGATGGCCCTTCCACTCAGAACCACCGGATCACTATGACCGACTTTCGTCTCTGCTCGACTTGTCAGTCTCGCAGTCAGGCAGGCTTATGCCATTACACTCTACAACCGATTTCCAACCGGTTTGAGCCTACCATCGCGCGCCTCCGTTACTCTTTAGGAGGCGACCGCCCCAGTCAAACTACCCACCACGCAGGGTCCCAGTTCCGGTTTCACGGAACTTGGTTAGATATCAATGAATTGTAGGGTGGTATTTCAAGGACGACTCCACAATAGCTGACGCCACTGCTTCAAAGTCTCCCACCTATCCTACACAACAATTCACTAATACCACTACGAAGCTATAGTAAAGGTGCACGGGGTCTTTCCGTCTAACCACGGGTACTCCGCATCTTCACGGAGAGTTCAATTTCGCTGAGTCAATGTTGGAGACAGTGGGGAAGTCGTTACGCCATTCATGCGGGTCGGAACTTACCCGACAAGGAATTTCGCTACCTTAGGACCGTTATAGTTACGGCCGCCGTTTACCGGGGCTTCAGATCAATGCTTGCACACATCACTTTAACCTTCCGGCACCGGGCAGGCGTCAGACCCTATACTTCGTCTTAAAGACTTTGCAGAGCCCTGTGTTTTTAGTAAACAGTCGCTACCCCCTGGTTTGTGCCCCTTAGTAATGGTTGCCCATCACTAAGGCTCTCTTATCCCGAAGTTACGAGAGTAATTTGCCGAGTTCCTTCAACATCGTTCTCTCAAACGCCTTAGTATGCTCTACTCATCCACCTGTGTCGGTTTGGGGTACGGTCTATATGCTAGAGCTATTTCCTGGAATATCTCCATTGCATTTTCAATCCAATAAGAAAATACAAACTTTAATATTCGTCACTACTAGCAGGCCCAGAAATATTAATCTGGTTCCCATCGGCTACGGCTTTCGCCCTCGCCTTAGGGGCCGGCTTACCCTGCGTGGAATAACCTTGCGCAGGAACCCTTGGATATACGGCGATAGTGTTTCTCGCACTATTAATCGCTACTCATGTCAGAATTCTCGCTTCCGATACCTCCATACTACCTTACGGTAATACTTCAACGGCTTACGGAACGCTCCGCTACCACACTCAAAAGAGTGTCCACAGTTTCGGTGTATGGCTTTAGCCCCGTTACATCTTCGGTGCGGAAAGACTTAATTAGACCAGTGAGCTGTTACGCTTTCTTTAAAGGAATGGCTGCTTCTAAGCCAACCTCCTGGTTGTATTGGACTTTCTACTCCCTTTCCCACTTAGCCACAACTTGGGGACCTTAACTGGTGGTCTGGGCTGTTTCCCTTTCGACTATGGACCTTAGCACCCATAGTCTGTCTGCTGTGCAAAGTTAACTGGTATTCGGAGTTTGGTTAGAGTCAGTAAGGATCGCTCCCCCATTCTCTATCCAGTGCTCTACCCCCAGCAACCTAATCACAACGCACTACCTAAATAGTTTTCGCGGAGAACCAGCTATTTCCGAGTTTGCTTGGCCTTTCACCCCTAGCCACAGGTCATCCCCGCATTTTTCAACATACGTGGGTTCGGTCCTCCAGCACGTATTACCGTGCCTTCAACCTGCCCATAGCTAGATCACTCGGTTTCGGGTCTAATCCTATGAACTAATCGCTCTTTTAAAACTCGCTTTCGCTACGCCTACACCTAACGGCTTAAGCTTGCACATAAGATTAAGTCTCTGACCCATTATACAAAAGGTACGCAGTCACCTCTAAAGAGGCTCCTACTGATTGTAGGCATTCAGTTTCAGATACTATTTCATTCCCCTACTTGGGGTGCTTTTCACCTTTCCCTCACGGTACTTGTTCACTATCGGTCACTGAGGAGTACTTAGGCTTGGAGGGTGGTCCCCCCATGTTCAAACAGGATTTCACGTGTCCCGCCTTACTCAAGGCTTTTAAAGATTTTTACCCATACAGGGCTATCACCTACTAAGGCTCAGCTTTCCAGCTGATTCTGGTTATTACTCTAAAAGCACAGGCCTAATCCATTTTCGCTCGCCACTACTAACGGAGTCTCGGTTGATGTCCTTTCCTCTAGCTACTTAGATGTTTCAGTTCACTAGGTTTGCTTTACTACACTATGTATTCATGCAGTAATGACTCTAAAGAGTCGGGTTTCCCCATTCGGAAATCTTCGGATCGAAGTCTGCTCGCAACTCCCCGAAGCTTATCGCAACGTGCTACGTCCTTCATCGCCTCTCAATGCCAAGGCATCCACTAAACGCCCTTTTCATACTTTATTGAACTCTCAAACTTTTTTTATACACAAATATAAAAAAATTCAAAATTGAAGTTTTCAATATACTTATACTTAATATTTAATATTTAATATTCACTATTTCAAAAATCTTAAAAGGCAGGTTGGTGGAGGCGGACGGGATCGAACCGACGACCTATAGCTTGCAAAGCTACCGCTCTCCCAACTGAGCTACGCCCCCTTAATGGTGGGCCAGGGAGGATTTGAACCTCCGACCCCACGCTTATCAAGCGTGTGCTCTAACCAACTGAGCTACTAGCCCATTTGGAAACTATTAATAAAGGAATGTGAAGGTGGT
>CACFLM010000001.1:0-7500 GCA_902567145.1 uncultured Alphaproteobacteria bacterium | reverse complement strand
CAAAACTCTTAAATCTGCAAGAATACCTGAATCAATTGTGAATGAATATCTTCATCAACTTAGTTATACTATTGATTTCCAAAGAGATGTTAAAAATGGTGACACTATTGAATTATTATATGAAGCAAATTTTACAAAAAATGATGCTATTATTGGAAAACCATTACTTTTGTATGGTCTAGTTCATCTAAATTATCATAAAATTGAATTATTTAGGTATAGACTTGTGAATGGAAAAGTTGATTTTTTTGACGCAGGTGGGAAAAGTATTAAGAAATATTTGATGCGAACGCCTGTGAAAGGTGCTCGCTTATCCTCTAAATTTGGAGTTCGCAAACATCCTATTCTAGGTTTCAACAAAATGCATAGAGGTGTTGACTTTGCAGCAAAAAGAGGAACACCAATAATGGCAGCGGGAGATGGAAGAATAACTTATGCAGGAAGAAATGGATCATTTGGAAGATTTGTTGAGATTAAGCATCTTAATAATTTTAAGACTAGATATGCACATCTTTACAAATACGCAAAAGGAATTAAAAAAGGGAGACTAGTCAAACAAGGAGAAATAATTGGATATGTTGGTACGTCTGGAAGAAGCACTGGCCCACATCTACATTATGAGGTAAAGCATAAAAATAGAACAGTAAACCCGATGAAGCTCAAATCTCAATCCACACTCAATATTGAAGAGCAAGATATGCCCAACTTCTATGCTAATGTTTCTCTAACTAGAGAGAGATTTCTTGCTACAAAACTTCAAGAATCGGAAACTGCATTAAGTGACAATTAAATTTCGAACGGCTTTAGTGCTTCTAGTCCATCGCTAGTAAACTTTTTCTCTCCTTTTTGATCCTTTTCAGCATCTTTACTACCGTTTTTAATATCTTGTTGTTCATTTTGCGAACTTTGTTGACTGTTAGGTTTTTCAATACGCTCACTTTTTGCATTTACAGCTCTTTGTGTTCTGCTTGGTTTAGTTTCAGAGCCGTTATTATGAGATTGGATATTATCTGATCTTTCAAACTTATTTTCCTCAACTGTTTCATTTAAAACTCTTTGATAATGTTCAGCGTACTGATAATAACTTTCAGCAACAATTCTATCACCATTTGAAAAAGCGTCTTGAGCCAAACTAGTGTATTTTTCTAATGCTTTAGACATTGCGCCTCTAGACCTTGGGATATGAGACCCTCTAGAGTCAAAATTTCTAAGTTGGTTGGCTGGTCTATTTTTACTTAATCTCGGTTTTCTTCTACGAGGTCTTTTTTTTTCTATCAATTTTCAAGTTAATTGGGTTGTTAATATTTTTGATGAAATGAAAGTTATCACTTTAAGTAGATACTTTCAAATTATTTTTTCAAGATAAATCCTACAACTCTGTTGATACCTTGTAAATCTTTTTCTTCTAAAATAGTTGTAAATCCATTCATTCTAAAAATTTTTTTCACTAAATCTAATTGACCTAAACCTATTTCCATTAAAATTACTCCTTTATCATTTAAATAAAATTTAGCTTGATTTGAAATCATTTCATATGCTTCTAAACCGTTTGAACCTCCATTTAAAGCTATATAAGGGTCGTAAACGTATACGTCTTTTTTTAGTTTACTAACTTCAGATTTTTTGATGTAAGGTGGATTTGAAACGATTACATCAAATTTACGATTAATTGAAGAAAACCAATTACTTTTCTTAATCTTAAGAATCTTCTCAAATTTAAATCTTTTTACATTTTTTTTTGCAACATTAAGTGCATCTTCGCTTAAATCCACTCCCAAGGCTTTAAATTTAATATCCGGTAATTCTCTTAAAATGGAAATAATAATGCAACCACTTCCCACACCTAGATCAAGAATAGAAAGAGATTTTTTGTTCTTCCTCAAACATTGCCTTACCCCCAAATCAACCAATAACTCAGTTTCTGGTCGAGGATCTAAAACATCTTTATTAACTAAAAATCTATTCGAAAAGAACTCCTTTATTCCAAATATCTTAGAAATTGGCTTACCCATAGATCTATCTACAATATTTTTCAGAACAAGATCTTTTTCATTATTGGAAATCATGGTTTCAGGGTTTATTAAAACATCTAAATATGATTTTTTTAGAGATTTATGAGTAATCAAATATGTCTCATACCTTGAGTTTTCTATCCCAGATTTGGATAAGATTTGATATGCCTCATGAATTAAATCTTGAATTTTTTGGTTCATAGATTTCACTCTGCAAGTTTCTTCATGTTAGAGTCAGTTATAAGTCCAGATATAACATCGTCTAGAAACTCACCATTAAGAATTTGATCTAATTTATATAATGTCAAAGAGATCCTATGATCAGTGACTCTTCCTTGAGGAAAATTATAAGTTCTTATTCTCTCGGATCTATCACCACTTCCTACTTGAGTTTTGCGATCAAGTGCTCTTTCATCTTCTTTTCTTTTTGTTTCAACTTCAAAAATACGAGATCTAAGCACCTTAAGAGCTTTAGCTTTATTTTTATGTTGTGACTTTTCGTCTTGACATTGTGCAACAATACCTGTTGGTATATGAGTGATTCTAACTGCACTATCAGTTGTGTTTACAGATTGTCCACCCGGACCACTAGATCTAAAAATATCAACCCTCAAATCCTTATCTTGAACTTCTACATCTATATCACTGGCCTCTGGCAAAACTGCTACTGTAGCAGCTGATGTATGGACTCTCCCGCCTGACTCTGTTTGAGGAACCCTCTGCACTCTGTGTGTACCTGACTCAAATTTCAAATTTCCAAAAACATCTTTGCCCGAAATATTTAAAACAACCTCTTTTACTCCGTTGTGATCTGTCAGACTGATGTCCATAATCTCAATTTTCCAGCCTTTTAACTCTGAATACTTTGAGTACATTCTTAGCAAGTCTGAGGCAAAAAGTGCTGCCTCCTCTCCACCTGTTCCAGCACGAATCTCTACTATAGCATTTCTTTCATCTGATTCATCCTTGGGAATCAACATTATTTTTAATTCATCTTCTAATTTCAAAATCTTCTTCTTAAGTCTTTCTTTTTCCTCCTCAGCCTCTTTTCTAATTTCCAAATCATCACTAGAAATTAATTCTTCTGTTCCATCTAATTCATTTTGAAGCTTCACAAATTCACTGGACTTCTCCACTATTGGTTTCATATCAGAATACTCCTTTGATAATTTAGCATATTCAGTAAAATCTTGATTATTAATATTATTAAGTTTCGTCTCAAGATTTGTAAAAGTTTCTAAAATATTTTCTATTTTTTTTTTATCCATTATCTTAAAAATTCTTCAAAAATTTAATTAAACTGAATTTAATTTCATCTCCCCTTTTTTGAATCAAAAAATTTATTCTTTTCTCAAAGATTAATTTTTGTTCTAAATTCAAATCTAATTTATTAAAAAAAGAGTCCATTAAACTTTTGAGTTCTATATCATAAAGCTCTTTATTTGTATCCTCATTTATTGCATTGTTTTGAATCCACGAAGAATATAATTGCTCTAAATCATTTAAGTCAAATAAAAAACAGTTAGGGATTTTACTAACATTAATATTTATGTTTCCAGGAATACCACAATCTACAAAAAAGATTGGTTTCTGCTTTCTTTTGCTTAAAATTTTCTTTACGAAATCTTTATCAATAATTTTTAATTGATTTTTATAACCTATCATAATCATGTCGTAATTCTTCAACAAGTTGATAAAATTGTCTCTAATGTTTAGGTCTTTACTTTTTTTTTCAAAGAGGTTCTGAAATGATTCGTCAAAAACTTTGTAATATCCTAATCCGCTAGTTTCAAAGTTTTTAGCTATGTTAATTGGCAACTCCATATCACTGGCCACGACCAGCCTTACATTACTAAGTTCTCCAAAAACTTTTAATAAAATTTGGAGAGTAGCCTGAGAGATTTGTTTTGGCTTTGAGGAAAAAATATTATTTTTGACTTTCACTTTTCTTATTATGGATATCTTTATTTATGAATTCATTTATATAATTAAAATTAATGAGTTTTTGCTTCCCTGAAATAAGATCTTTCCAAATCACTTGTTTTAATTTCCACTCATTTTCACCAAAAATTAGGCATCCGTGAGCTCCCATTTTATTTGCTTTTTCAAATTTCTTCTTGAGAGAACCGGCATTTATAAAATTTATCTTTACTGAAGAGCTAACTTTAAGATTATTGATCATTTTTAGAATTTCTAGATCTAGACTTTTATCAGTTGAAAAAACACAAACTTTTTTAACCTCAATTTCTTCAAGGTTGTCTAACTGCATTACAATCCTTTCAATTCCAGCAGCCCAACCTACTCCAGATATATCTTTACCTCCTAAATTTTTAACTAATCCATTGTATCTTCCTCCAGCTAAAATAGTATTTTGGCTTTTTTTTTCAGAAGTAATATATTCAAATGCAGTATGATTATAGTAATCAAGGCCTCTTACTAAAAATCTATTTATTTTATAATCAACCTCAAGTTCATCTAATGCAGTTATTAAATTTTCGAAAAAAGACTTTGACTCCTCATCGAGATAATCAATTATATTTGGTGAATCCTTTATAACTTCTTGATCCCCTTCGTCTTTTGAATCTAAAACTCTCAACGGATTTTTTTTTAGTCTATCTTTACTTATTTCAGAAAGTTTTTGTTTATTCTTTTCTAAAAAATTTTTTAAAGAAAGATTATACTCATAGCGACTCTCTTCGTTTCCTAATGAGTTTATCTCTAAAATTAATTTGCTCCTTATTTTTAATTCATTTAAAAAATGTTCTGCAAGCAAGATAACCTCTATATCACTTAAATAGCTGTCTGAACCAATGTACTCTATACCTACCTGGTGGAATTGTCGCAATCTACCAGACTGAGGTCTCTCTCGTCTAAACATAGGTCCAAAATAAAAAAATTTATTTAAGTCTTGTTGGAGTGAGTTGGATATTATGGCTCTGGCTATTGAAGCTGTTCCCTCTGGTCTAAGAACTAAATTATCATTCCCTTGATCAATAAAATTGTACATTTCTTTTGAAACTATATCAGAGCTCAAACCAAGTGAACGAGTAAAAATTTCACAATTCTCTAAAATAGGTGTGGTGATTTGTTCAAAATTCATAACTTTGCATAATCTTTCAAATTTTGAAATTATAAGATTATGAATGAGAATTTCTTTCCCTAAAAGATCTTTAGTTCCTTTAACTGTTCTAACCTTTTGCAATCGTTTAAACTTTTTTTTGAAGCAACTCTTTTTGCTTTTTTTCACATAATTCGACTAAGTGATCTATCATATTACCTTCTCTAAGTATATGGTGTTTCTCGCCATCAAGATATATTTGATGATTCTTACCTCCAGTTAATCCAATATCGGTTTCTTTGGCTTCCCCTGGACCATTTACAACACAACCAATCACTGAAAGTGTCATTGGTGTAGTTATATGCTCTAATCTTTTTTCAAGTTCTCCTACAGTATCAATTACATTAAAGTTTTGTCGAGCACATGAAGGACAAGAGATAATATTTACACCCCTGTGTCTTAAATTTAGGGATTTGAGCATATTAAATCCAACCTTGATTTCTTCTATAGGGTCAGCAGATAATGAGACTCTAATGGTATCTCCAATACCTGCCCATAGTAAAGATCCCATTCCAATCGAAGATTTTATGGTTCCAGGTATCATGCCTCCTGCTTCCGTGATACCTAGATGAATAGGATAATCACAGGCATCAGATATTCCGTAATATGCTGCAACAGCTAGGAAAACATCAGATGCCTTGCAACTTATTTTAAATTCTAAAAAATCGTTATCCTCAAGGATTTTCACATGATTTAAAGCTGACTCAACCATTGCTTCTGGACATGGTTCTCCATATTTTTCAAGAAGTTCTTTTTCAAGACTTCCAGCATTAACTCCTATCCTAATTGAACAACCATTGTCCTTTGCTGCTTTAATAACCTCTCTCACTCTCTCTGCCTTTCCAATATTTCCTGGATTGATCCTTAAACAAGAGGCTCCAGATTCGGCTGCCTCTATTGCTCTTTTGTAATGAAAATGAATGTCAGCGATGATTGGTATATTAACTTCTTTGACAATTTTTTTTAGGGCCAAGCTAGACTCTTCATCTGGGCATGAAACTCTTACCAAATCTGCCCCAACATTCTCGAGTGATTTTATTTGGTTAACAGTAGCTTTAATATCAGTTGTAAGTGTATTAGTCATAGATTGAACTGATATGGGTGAATCACCTCCGACTTCTACATTACCAACCTGAATTTTTCTTGTCTTCTTCCTTTGGATATCTCTCCAAGGCCTAATACTCATATTTCATAACCTCATACTTTTAACTTTTCTTATCTTTTCTTTAAGATAAAATCCTTTATTTACTTGACCAGAATAACCGAACGGAGCAAAAAATTCATCTTTAAAAAATATTTGAAAGCCACCTAGATTTCCAGACTTAATAAAAAAATCACTCTCAGTTGTTTCAAATTTAAAATCTAATCTATCTCCAATTCTGAATAGACCTGATTTAACCAAGGTTTTATCATTATTATAGACTTCAATCCATGTTTCTTCTAAGAAAATAATTTCGAAGAAGCTTTTATTATTTTCAACCTTAGTTAAACCTTCTTTCATCTCAGGTTCTATCTCAGAGGACAGTTGAACTTTTTCTTCCTGAAAATTATCTTCCTTAAAATAATCTTGCTCCGATAGAATATCAGGCTCTACTTTAATTTGCACCCTGGTTCTGTTATTCGAATTTAAGAAATAAATTACCATTAATAAAAAACAAAAAGATGCCAAGAATACAATAAATACCCTGCCAACCTTAATTGATGGAACTTGTGAATAAATTCTTTTTGGTTTTTCGTCTACAATATAATTGGATTGAAGCTTATCCATTTCTTCACCAATATCAGTATTTGTAATCTTGGCATAAGCTCTTATAAAACCAGTAATTGGTATCTCTTTTTCAATATTTTCAATTTCACCTGATTCGATATTCTTTAATATGTTAACACTTATGTTAAGTTTCTTAGAAATGCCCTCAAACTTTCTTCTTGAACTTTTTCTTGATTCAGAAATTTTCCTGCCAATGATCTTATAAATCGTACTTTTTGTTTTCTTTTCACTTGACGTTAGCTCTTCAGAATTGACCATCTATAAACCCTTTTCTTCGTTCTGTATTTGTTTATCAGCTTGTAAAACTAACTCGCTGAGTATATCTTTTACTGATTGCATATTTTTGACTAAACTTACACTTTGTCCAGCCATAAGTGAACCATTTTCAATATCACCATCAATAACAGCTCTTTTCAATGACCCTGCCCAAAAATGTTCAATTTTCAATTGTGCATCTTTCAAAGATATATCATTTTTATCAAGCAACTTAATAACTTTTTTTTGTTCCTCTATAAATTCTTTTGATGCTTTATTTTCAATGGCTCTGACTGGAATTACTGGGAACCTCTTATCCAGCTTTACAGATATTTGACAATTTCTTG